>JAGQOY010000010.1 GCA_020427005.1 Planctomycetales bacterium | reverse complement strand
TCTTGAATCCTGCTGCTATACAGTCTGTAGGATGCCTGCCGCTCGCATTGCGGAATGTTCCAAACTTTCGATCTGGAAACGAATGATCAAAGGTGTATTCAAGCTCTTTCCATTCTCTCGCTAACGATTCACAAGCACTGAAAATCACAATGTTGTCATGTGTCTTTCACAAACAATGAGCGAAAAGTTAGTACCTAATCCTTGCCATGTATGCCTTTCAACTATTCAGGTTTGGGACGCTTACTTTTGTCATTTTTTGCTTGACTTGGCAGATGATGTTTCCGTTAGACTCTCACCGAAATTGAGAAGTCAAAGAATTCTGGATGAACGTAGGGCCTGTTTCCCTCAAGTGTTAGCTACTGACGGTAAGTAGTACATTATTTTCATTCCTTGCAGTGGAGGTACTCACGCAATGAGGAAGGTATCGATGAAATGGCGAGGCTTTACCCTCGTCGAATTGCTGGTGGTCATTGCGATCATCGGCATCCTGGTGGGACTGTTGCTTCCTGCCGTTCAGGCTGCCCGAGAAGCAGCACGGCGGATGCAATGTTCGAACAATCTTAAGCAATTGGGATTGGCGTCTCTAAATTACGAATCGGCCTATAGGCGATTCCCTAGTGCAATGAATGGTCCAATCGTAATTCCAGCCGATTGGGATGGCTCATGGGAGAGTTCACGTGGACACCACAGTGCCTGGCTTCAGATGCTGCCGTTCTACGAGCAAACGGCTCTCTACAACACCATCGTTTCTGGTCCACAAGAAGGTGGTATGACAAGGGCTCGGCCTTTCGGTCCTCATTCGTTGCGACCTTATTCGCACTACAAAGTCCGTTTGGGAGCGTTGCTATGCCCATCAGACCCCGGCGCACAAACGAATGGCTGGAGTAATGACCAAGCGCCCGTAAATTACGCCACGAACTTTGGCGATTCGACCCGGGGAACCGACGGGAACCACAATGGCGAATGGGGTAGCCCATCACCACGTGGTATGTTTGGTATCGTTTGGTCCTCTCCTGGAGTACGCGTTGTCGGATCTGGCGGCGGCAAGACTATGGGCGCTGTCTCGGATGGAACGAGCAACACTCTCTCGATGAGCGAAATCACCATCTTCAATGGCGAAGGAAAGCTACACGGACACTATACAATTCTGCCGTCGGCCACGCTCCGCGCAACACCTATTGCCTGCATGCAAACCAAGGGCCCAAGTGGAACCATCGTGGGACCGCTTCCAAGCTCCCACCACAGACATGGCGAATCGTGGGCCTCTGGGTTTACCATGAACAGTGGCTTCACGGCAATTCTGCCACCCAATGCTCCATCCTGTGCTAACGATCGCGGCGAATGGCAAGAAGGTATCTACTCGGCCAACAGCTATCACACAGGCGGCGTAAACGCAGTCTACGTTGATGGGTCAGTGCACTTCATCTCCGAAGCCGTAGACACAGGTAATCTTTCCGCACCGGTACCAACAAGCGGTCCCTCCCCCTACGGAATTTGGGGTGCTATGGGATCTTCGTCAAGCGGTGAAGTTGGCCAAACTATTGAATAAACCAATTTCCAGTTTTTGACTCACTCAGGAACCACTAGTAGTGTATGCTGCTAGTGGTTTTTTCGTTTAAACTCTTTGCGCCACACCGTTTGACTGTCCCTTGTTCATCTTAAAGCTCCCAGCATCCAGATAGCGACAAGTAATTTTGCAGAAACCATGGATCGCGTTGCAACAACATACATCCTGCCTTACTTGACGCGACTTGCGGTTTCCGCGTTCTGCTTCCTTTGCGGCTGTCGTGGTCCTACAACCAACTTGAGTGACAAACTCCCTGCAGCTGAAATATTTCGGCTGCATTGCTCGGAATGCCACGGTGACGGCAGCGGCAACGGACATGTGGCTGCTACCTTGAAAGTGCCTCCCCGCAATCTTAAGGATGCCAAATGGCAGTCCATTGCCACCGACTCACGCCTGAGGCTAGTGATTAAGAATGGTGGACCCGCTGTGGGATTGAATTTAGCCATGCCAGCGTTTAGTGAAAAACTCAATGCACGTCAAATCGAGGATCTCGTTGAGTACATACGTGGGCTGAGCGCCCGTTCAAACTCCTAACGACTCAGTAATTCGTATGACGGTTCATGAAGATATGACTGACGATTACTTGCTAGAGCTAGAAAATGTAAGTTACTCGTATCGAACGAGGCGGGCTGTAAACGAGGTTTCGCTCGGTATTCGACGGGGAGAAGCATTTGGGTTGCTGGGCCCAAATGGTGCAGGAAAGACTACACTGATTTCCTGTATTGCCGGGTTACTGCAAAATTGGTCAGGATCGATGGAATTTGACGGGCAACCTTTCACGCCGGCACATAAGGCGTCTGACCGTTATCAAATCGGGTTTGTCCCGCAAGAATTGGCCATCTATCCAAATCTGTCCGCCGAGGAGAATCTACTTTTCTTCGGAAGACTTGTGGGACTTAGGGGGGAAAAATTACGGAAATCAGTAGCCGACAATCTAGATTTGGCGGGTTTGACCGAACGTCGTCACGATCTTGTGCGCACGTATAGTGGAGGCATGCAGCGCCGACTAAATCTTACATCAGGATTGTTGCACTCACCATCACTTCTTCTCTTAGATGAACCGACAGTTGGTGTAGACCCACAAAGTCGCAATCATATCTTTGAATGTTTGCGCCATATGCGTGATGCTGGGCACACACTTATTTATACGACTCACTATATGGAAGAAGTTCAGCGATTGTGTGACCGGATTGCCATTATGCACCAGGGACAAATCGTCGCTCTGGGGGCTCATTCCGAACTAGCAATTAGCATTGGAAATCCACAGGCCAATTTGGAAGAAGTTTTTCTGCACCTTACCGGTAGGAGCCTTCGGGACGAATGAGTTTTCTAACTGCGGCATTCAGTTTGGCCGGTAAGGACTGGCGTGGTTTTTATCGGGATCGGACGGCCCTTACATTAAGCCTATTGGTTCCTATCACGATGGTAACCGTTTTTGGCTGGATCATGGCGTATGCCTTCGGAGGATCAGGGGGAATGCCACGAGTGGAACTTCATGTAATTGATGCTGAGAACACGTCTGACAGTCGCCGTTTTGTGGAACGACTAAAGACGAACGACATGCTGAAAGTACGAATCGCAACACATGAAGAGCATACCGAAACAGTGGCAGTCGCTTGGGATCGCGCCAAACGCTTGATACAAGAGGGCGACGCGCATCACGTATTGGTGATCGGCAAGGAAGTTGCAACCGTACCGAAACAAGCAACCGAGGATTCAATGGCGGAATGGTTGTCCCACCTTAGACTAGCGCGCGATCCCGGGCGAGAGATGGAGGACCGTATCCTTCAGGTTGTGATGTTGCAAGTTCGCGTTCAGGAGCAGGGCCCTGGTCTGCTCATGCAAGGCTTTGAGAACCTCCTCTCCGACTCAGGAATGCGACAAGAAAACATCGATTCCATTCATGGCTGGATGGCTAACATCAGTCGCACAGTAGAGACGTTTGCTCAAGAAAGTGATCAGAACTTCCCATCCGACAAAGCCTCTCGCTCCCAAGACGATGAACGCCAAGCAGGCCTCGTTAAGGAAAATCAGGTACCAAGTAATACAAAGCCAGGATCTGAAGATGACCAGTCGATGGGGATCAACGAAGTCTTACAAATCATCAATCGCATGGTCCCTTTGGCTACCGAAGATATTATTCCACCGGGTAGACGAAAGCAAGTAACATACCAGCAGGCGCAGAGCGTTTGTGGAATGACGGTAATGATGTTGCTATTCGCGCTGACAAGTTGCGGAAATGTTTTGCTCCAAGAAAGAGAGAGTGGCACACTTCGGAGGCTCTTTTCGCAGCCGATTTCTCGCTATGCCGTATTGTTAGGCAAATTCATTTTTGTTTTCTGGGTAGGCATCCTTCAAATGAGCATCCTGTTCATTTATGGGGAATGGATGTTTTCGATCGGGTTGTTTCGCGATCTGCCGTCGCTCATCATTCAGAGTATCACCTTAATTGCAGCCGCGGGGGCATTCGGAGTTTTCTTGGCCGCTATCAGTCGTTCATCTCGACAAGCCGAGAGCCTTGCGACGTTGCTAATATTGATTTTGGCCGCCCTGGGTGGGTGCTGGTTTCCTCTTCAACTGATGACGCTACCGCCGGTTTTGGACGCAATTTGTCGTAGTACGATGACTTACTGGGCGATGACCGGGTACCAATCTCTTCTTTGGAATCAGCTACCCTGGTACTCAACTTCCACCTTGACCGCTCTGGGCTGGCAATGGGTGTGGTTCCTGGCCATGACTGCCTTAGCAATCTACTTCTTTCGTCAGAATTATTGCCGGGGCTGAACGGGTTGCGATCGAGCCTGAGTAAAGCCAGTGAGCGGCAGACTGAAAGCCCTATTATTTGCTGGCTGCCGACCAACGACTTTCAGCCCACCGTATGAAGTGTTCGATGTTCGGTGCATCGGTGTGCCCGCCATCATGTTGCCGCCAGGCTAGTTCGCCATCCAAGAGATCCACATTGACACTGGGCATTTTCTCGGACGTGTAATCATCACTGCGGCCAAGATCTTTGGCGCCGAGCAAACGAAAGACCGGTTGAGCTGCAATGGCCGCCATAAAACTTCCCTGATGGTCCAGCCAATTCGCATCGCCACGTTCAGGAATACCGTAGCTCACAAAAGTCAAACGCGGCGCACACAATGCTATAAGCTGATGCGCATCGACTGGAAGGTCACCGGCATCCAACCTTCCCCTGGCGGATTCTTCGGCACCATATTTCAGGAAATTGCCCGCCATCCAATGGTATTCGCCACTACCCGTTAGATTCTCCACTGCCTCTCCGAAATTGCGCCGATAGAGGCTCGCTCCGCCTTCTCCGGAAGAGCCGATGAGCACCATGGCAAATCGCGTATCGAAGGCCATCGTTACAAGGGCTGCTTTGCCATATCTGGAAACACCTTCAATACCGACTCGCTGTGCGTTAACAAGAGGCTCCGTCTCAAGATAGTCCAGGGCCCGCGAAGCTCCCCAACCCCAAGCTCGCAAAGATCCCCAGTCTTCTGGCTTTCGAGGCTGGCCAAAATTGGTCAATCCAATTATCCCGCGTGTTAGGCCGGCACCCGTTGGCGTCACAGGTTCGTTTGATGGTTGCTGTCCGAAACGGGATTGGCGGAAACCGCCTGCATCATCTTGAATGCTTCCAGGATTCAGTTTTGCATAGCCCCAATCAGCAGAAAGCAACGTATCTTCACGAGTGGGGCCAGCAGGTGCGTTGCCGCCACGCCCTCGCATCCAAGGTGGCAAGGGATCAAAAGCCGTTGGCCCAAACATCATCAGTACCGGAATAGGGCCTTGAGCGCTCTTGGGTATGGTTAATGACAAGGATATGTTGACCTCGATTTGTGGGCAGGCTGAATTATCCACGACTCCTACGATATGCTTCTCAATTACCGGCACATCGCCTACCACCGAATCTCGTGTTTGACGTATTTCCCAGCGCACTGAGGGAACTTGCTCAGGTACACGTCCCACTACTTCCCGTTCAAATAGTTCGACAATCTCTGGTCGTCGCGTTTGCCACCATTGATCCGCTGTCGTAACCGGAGTGCCGTTTTCGAGGCTCAATACAAGGGGAAGATTCGGGTAGGGATTGGCCAGTGATTCGTCGTAATTAGCGTGATTGGGGTCCTGTTCGTTGCCACTGGGCCCCGGGCGCAACTTTGTAATGCCAAGCTGTTGAAGCATATTCTCGTGGTCCTGCTGGACCGTAAAGATGACCGGTGGCGTAATTCCCTCAGGCGTTTCTGCTGAGAGCAACGAAACTGAGCCGTAGGCAAGTAAAACCATGGACCTGCTAAGTGCTCCCCAAGTCATCAGCGAGCGATCAACTGTTGCCAACAGATTCCGGTTGGCTAAACAAGGATGTCCCATTTTCAAAACTCCTAGCGGAAATGCGGGTTACAGGCGCTAATTATGGCCCTTCGTTGGGATGTTTTGTGAAGGTGGCCTCGAAATATTTTTCATTTTTTCCCCGACAGAATGAAAAGCGAATAAAAGCCCAATATGGCGATGCAGGCTGTAGGTTATGGAGGGTTTTCCGGCCGGTGCGTACTACAATGGCAGATCACGAACCCGAATCGCGATTGGGATTAACCTTGACGTTTGGCGAAGTGTTGCGGGAAGGGGAACCCAAGATAGCGTAGAACGGATTTTTCCCAGAAACCTTGTAAAATTGATCCTATGAAAAAAAGGTTTACCGGTTACATTTCTCGTAAATTGGCGATTTGGGAAGTTGCCGCACCAAAAAAATGGAGCAGCCAATTCCGGTGCTTTGGTGTCGGGCATGATCGTTAGTCTCGCTGTGTTGTCGATTGTTTACAAGTTCTCAATGGCCGGACGTTTGCACCACCTGTGAAACCACTGCACGTTGCCACGATCTCAAGCGAAATGGTTCCCTTCGCCAAAACTGGCGGATTGGGAGATGTATGTGGCGCCTTGCCAATTGCTTTGGAAAGGCTTGGCCACCGCAGTATTGCGTTCTTGCCGGCTTATCGTAGCGTCTTAAGAAGTGGTATCGCGATCGAGCCTGCCAATTGTACTTTTACGATTGATATGGCGGGTCGGCACATGGCCTGCCGCGTATTAAAGACGCATCTACCGAACAGTCAAGTTGAAGTCTACTTGATTGACCAGCCACACTATTACGATCGCGACGGCGTTTATTCCGATTTTCGCGGCGAATTTCGTGACAATTGCGAACGCTTCAGTTTCTTCAGCCGTGCGGTCGCAGAAGCCATTGATCAATTGCAATTAGATGTTGACATCGTGCATTGTCATGACTGGACCACAGGACTAATCCCAGCCTATATGAAAACAGGCTTTCGAGGATACTCGTGGTTTAGCAAGGCTCGCTCGATCATGACCATTCACAACCTTGCCTACCAGGGCCGATTTTGGCATTTTGACATGCCCCTGACGGGACTCGACTGGACTTACTTTAACTGGCGACAGATGGAGTATTATGGCGATCTCAACCTTCTGAAAACAGGCATTGTTTTTGCTGATGCCGTGACAACGGTAAGCCCTACATACGCTCATGAGATAACTACTCCTCAGCATGGCTGTGGACTCGATGGAATCCTCGAGTCCCGGGGAGGGGATCTAGTTGGCATTGTCAACGGAGTTGATTATGCACAATGGAATCCTGCTTCGGACCCATACTTGGTTGCCAATTACTCGATAGACGACTGGCAAACAGAGAAACTTAAATGCAAACAGGATCTCCAGCGACTGCTGGAGTTAGCAGAAGACCCTTCTGCACCCTTAGTCGGCGTTGTAAGCCGCTTGGCTGATCAAAAGGGCTGGGATCTGATCATTCCAATGTTGTTGGATTGGGTGCACGGTAGGCATGTTCAGTTTGCGATACTCGGCACTGGCGACCCACGTTATGAGACTGAATTACGGCAGCTAGCAGAATACCATCGTGATCGATTGGCCGTAAGACTGGAGTTCTCGGAGTCATTGGCGCATAAGATTGAAGCTGGCAGCGACATGTTTCTGATGCCCAGTCGTTATGAACCTTGTGGTCTGAATCAACTGTATAGTCTGCGATACGGTAGCGTACCTATCGTTCATCGAACAGGTGGTCTCGCAGATACAGTTATCGACGCCAACGACCAAACATATTCGGATCATACGGCCACGGGCTTCTGCTTTAGCCGTTATTCGCTCCAAGACATGACCGAGTGTATGGTGCGAGCGGTAGATACTTTTGAGAGGGATTCTTCACGTTGGCAACAGATAGTTGCTAACGGCATGAGTGCCGTTTGGTCCTGGGAGCAGAGCGCTGAACGCTATGTAGAGATCTACAACCGGCTTCTTGCGCGGCCTGACGGTTAGTGATGTAATTGCATTCTTCCTTAGCTCTGTCAGGAATCCAAAAAGCATCCTTACAGGGCGTTGCATGTTAAACCAATAGTTTTGCCCCGCCCAGATTTGCTCAAGTTCGTTTATGTCCTACCAACGAGAAGATGCCACTTCCACTGAGATGCGCCATGACTGGCTGCTCGATCGCTGGGTTATTATGGCACCGGAACGTACATCTCGTCCCGACGACTTTGAACGCAAATCGGTAAAAGTCGTCCAGCAAGTCGAGGATTGCCCTTTTTGTCAAGGACACGAATACGAAACTCCCTCAGCTCTGGCGGAGTATTCGGTTGCGAAAAGTAGCGGCACATGGCAGGTGAGAGTTGTACCAAATAAATTTCCGGCCGTACGAGCCAACGCTGCATTTGTTCAGAGCGCATCCTGCGACCTCTTGAGCGACTGCGTTATGGGCGACGGTGTGGAAATGACTTCTGAAATTGACCTTTTTCAAAAGCGTAATCTTTCTGGTGGCCATGAAGTAATTGTTGAGTCGCCACGACACTTAAGCTCGATGACGCAGCTTGACCGAGAAGCGATGTATTTGGTCTTCGAGGCCTACCGTGATCGCCTGGCCCGTTGGTTAGAACATGATGATGCCGAGTATGCCGTTGTGTTCAAAAACGTCGGACCAGATGCGGGGGCGTCTTTGATTCATACTCATTCGCAACTAATTGCTACAGACGTGCTACCTACAGATATTGCTCGCAGCACGGCTCGCATGCAGCTATTCTACGAACGGGAGGGTGAATGCCTGTTTTGTCGAACGATTCAGGATGAGGTTCAGCTGCAAAATCGTGTCGTAGAGTGCACAGACGATTTTCTAGTTTATTGTCCATTTGCAAGTCGGTTGCCCTCCCTGGTAACAATTGTTCCCAGGACACATCAAAGTCAATTTGAGATGCTCGACGGAGCACCGTTAGAACACCTAGCTTGGCTAACCCATCGCACGATACGCCGGATCGAAAAGTGCTTTCCCGAAGCAGCTTACAACTTGGTTATCCATACCTCGCCACGTTTCCTTAAAGGCTCATCCATTTTTCATTGGCGAATTGAGTTGTTTCCGCGGATTACAAAAATCGCAGGTTTTGAGTGGGGCAGCGATTGTTTTATCAACCCTATTCCACCCGAAATTGCTGCTCCCCGGCTTCGGCATATCCTTGTCTAGCAGGGTGATGAAAAAGTCGATCTGCAAAATCTTGTGGACGATTAGTAACAAAAAGCGGTAGCGAGGGGCTGGGCACATTCCCTCGCTGACGCTCTGACGCTTCGGGTCACTTTTTCAGCAGCCTGCTCGTACCCAGGCATTATCCTGCTCGTACCCAGGCATAATCCTGCTCAACCAGGCACTGTTCTGCTTGTACAGTGGGCAACAACGCTAAGAAGGCGGGATAGAAATCATACGTAACCGTATCGGTAGCCTGGATTTGTAGTTACAATTCCATGCGAGGGCCGAGATAGGCCCAAAAAGTCACCGGGACCGATAAATCTTCTTAGTTTTCACGCAAGCGCATTGAAAAATGACGAACTGTAGAATTTACCAACCCTTCGGATCTTTGTTCTTATCGTTGACTTTCTGGTTGGTCAGCGGCCTGTCTCAAGCCGCAGATTTGAAGATTCTCTTTTTGGGTGATAAGGGGCACCACCAGCCTCAACAGCGGGCGGACCAACTTATACCTGTCTTGCGCGAACGTGGTATCGACATTACTTACACAGAGGATGTTCATCAGCTTAACACGAATACATTGAAAGACTACTCTGGGCTCATCGTTTTTGCGAACATTGACGTTTTGGGGGCTCAGGAAGAAGCTGCTCTCTTGGAATATGTTGCCAATGGCGGGGGCTTCATTCCACTGCACTGCGCTTCCTTCTGCTTCCGCAACTCGAGCGCGTATGTGGATCTTGTAGGCGCTCAATTCCAGCGCCACGGTGGCGAGGTTTTTTCGACGGTGATAGTAGCTCCCGATCATCCTATCATGCAAGGCTTTGGCGGGTTCAAAAGTTGGGATGAGACATACATTCACACTCGACACAACGAGCGCAATCGAATTGTGCTAGAGGTTCGACGCGCAGGGGATCAGGCGGAAGGGCGTACAGAAGAGCCCTGGACCTGGGTACGTTCGCATGGCAAAGGCAAAGTTTTCTACACCGCCTGGGGTCATGATGAAAGAACGTGGGGATCCGAAGGATTTATCAACCTAGTGGAACGCGGCATCCGGTGGGCTTGTGACAGCGATTTGAGCCAGGTAGCAGCTTATTCCGATCCGCAGCTTTTCCCGATTCCGAATATGACCAAGCTACGAACGGATGTAGCTCCTTTTGAATTTGAGGAAGTGGGGCCCAAGATTCCAAATTATTTGGCTGGCCAGCGTTGGGGCACACAGGGCGATGTCAAGACCAAGATGCAAAAACCCTTACCTCCACAAGAATCAATTAAACACTACATTACACCAGAGAATTTCCACCTGGAACTATTTGCTGCTGAGCCTCAGATCATGGGTAAACCAATTGCCATGAATTGGGATGCCAGAGGCCGATTATGGCTCTGCGAAACCATTGATTATCCAAATGAGCTGATGCCACCCGAACAAGGTCGAGACAGAATTCGCATATGCGAGGATACGAACCATGACGGAGTGATGGACAAATCAACGGTATTTGCCGAGCATCTGAGTATTCCGACTTCGATTGAATTCTACCGAGACGGGATCATTGTGCAGGCGGGCATAGAGACCTTATTCCTACGTGATACAAACGGTGATGATCGAGCTGATCAGCGTGAGATATTGATCACGGGCTGGGAGATGGGAGATACGCACGGCGGAGTTAGCAATTTTCAATTTGGCTTGGATAATCGCTACTGGGCAATGCAGGGCTATAACGATTCTCATCCCAAATTTGCAGGGGGAAGCCACCGTGGGTTTCGCCAAGGGCCATTCAATTTCGCGGTCACCGGAACGGACCGGCCAGCAGTATCCAGTGTCGAGTTCATTCGCTCGACAACCAACAATAGTTGGGGGCTAGGAATCAGCGAAGAGGGACTCATTTTTGCGTCCACTGCCAATCGCGCTCCAAGTTTTTTCGTACCGATTCCTAATCGTTACTACGAGCGCGTTCGCGGATGGACTCCCCGCTTGATGGCCGACGAAATCGCAGATAATCACCTCTTTAGCCCCATCACTGAAAACGTAAGGCAAGTTGACCACCACGGGGGTTACACTGCCGGGGCAGGACACGCACTTTATACGGCCCGCAATTATCCTGAGGCTTGGTGGAATCGCGTGGCATTTGTGTGTGGTCCGACAGGTCACTTGATCGGTAGCTTTGTACTGAATCGCCATGGGGCAACATTCCGGGATTCCAATACATTCAATTTGGTAGCTAGCGACGATGAATGGGCTGCTCCCATAATGGCGGAGGTGGGGCCCGACGGAAACATCTGGATCATTGACTGGTATAACTACATCGTTCAACATAATCCTACCCCACAAGGATTCAAAACTGGTAAAGGCAATGCCTACGAATCAGATCTGCGTGACAAAACGCACGGTCGAATCTATCGGTTAGTTTATGACGGTGCACAGCCTTATGCACAACAAAACCAGATGCCAAATCTGGACGTCAACCGGCCCGAAACGCTGGTTGCTGCTCTGAAGCATCCCAATCGACTATGGCGACGTCATGCGCAACGATTGCTGGTAGAACGAGGTCTCGCAGATGTGACTCCTTTGCTGCTTGAAACTCTGGCTGACCCCAGCGTCGATGCGGTTCATAATAATGCCGGTGCAGTTCACGCGCTCTGGACGCTCAAAGGGTTGGGAGCTCTCGAGTCTGCTAACGGTGAATGCTTTGATGCTGTGGTTGCTGCCTTACGGCATCCGGCCGCCGGTGTTCGTCGAAACGCAGCCTTGGTTTTGCCCGCTAGCCAGCAATCGGCGTCTGCATTGGTTGACTCCGGTCTGGCAATGGACTCTGACGCTCAGGTGCAGTTGGGTGCCTTGATGGCGTTGGCAGACATGCCCTCATCTCCACAAGCAGGTAAACTGCTCTCCAACTTGGCCGGAAGTGCAAAATTCAGGGCCGATCCATTTCTAGTGGATGGAATTATTTGTGCGGCGGCTACACACGCCGACAGCTTCCTAGCTGGAATGTTGCTAACTCAAGTTTCTGCAGCTGCAAATGGGACTCCGCTGAGCGATATAGTATCCGTGGTGGCGGAACATTTAGCACGTTCTGAGCTCAAGCCAGCCGAATTGGAAGCCTTGCTTGTTTCTTTGGCCAGTGGGGATCCAAGTGTCGCTGGAGCTGTAGTTGCTGGATTGGCCGCCGGTTGGCCACGCGAGAGTAGTGTTACGCTATCGCCCTCTGCAGAACAATCACTGCAGACTCTTTTTGGTCGCCTGGCGGCGGAAGATCGCGCTCCCTTAATTCGTCTTGCTTCAGCCTGGGGAAGCCAAGGCCTACGTAAGTTTGCAGACGAAATTGCGGGAGGGCTGCTAACTACGATCCAGTCCAATGAAGCTTCAATTGACGACCGCGCGAAAGCCAGTCGCGAGTATGTTGGACTTATGGGAGCAACAGAGGATGCTATTGCAAAGTTGCTGGGTACAGTTTCACCGCAAATGCCCTCTGACGTTGCTAGCGCGGTGATCACCTCACTTCGCACCGCGTCGGCAGACAATGTGGGCGCTGAGCTGGTCCGCTATTGGCCCATGCTGACTCCCGCCTTACGTGAAGATGCTCTGGGCGTGATGTTGGCTCGTCCGTCTAGTACTCGTCAATTATTGGCTGCAGTTTCCGACGGTACGGTATCCTTCACTGACCTATCGCTCGACCAGCGGCAATCTTTGTCCAGCCATCCCAGTCGCGAGATCAGGGAGACTGCCAATCAATTGCTCAAGTCTTCGGGTGTTGTCACTAACGCAGACCGCCAAAAGGTGATCGAAAACTATGCGACGGCAACCCATGTGTCGGGAAATGCGACGATCGGAAAAACTCATTTTGTGAAGAACTGTGCCAACTGCCACAAGCATTCAGGTGAAGGTAACGATGTTGGTCCTGACTTGACCGGCATGGCGGTTCATCCCAAGGAAGAATTAATCATCCATATTCTGGATCCCAATCGTAGTGTCGAAGGGAATTTCCGCCGCTACACGGTTCTAACCGTTGAAGGTCAAGTGCTCAGCGGTATGTTAGCAGCAGAATCTCTGTCAGCGGTTGAGCTAGTGGATGCAGAAGGAAAACGACATTCCATTGCTCGCGATGACATTGAACAGCTCACATCCACGAACTTGTCGCTTATGCCAGAAGGCTTTGAGCAGCAGTTGAATGTCGAACAGATGACGGACCTACTTGAGTTTTTGTCCAGTAAAGGCAAGTATGTCCCGTTGCCCTTGGGTAGCGTTGCCACGGCCATTAGTACCAAGCCCATGTTCGGAAGCGATCCCGAAGGTCCGGACCGCTTAGTGTTTAGTGAATGGGGGCTAAAGGAGTACGAGAAGATTCCTTTCCAAGTTGTGGACCCAATGGGGACCAAGCGACCAAATATAGTGCTCCTCAACGGTCCATTGGGAACGTTGCCTCCCCGTATGCCACGGGAGGTCACTCTGCCATGCAATATGCCGGTCAAAGCATTGCATTTCCTAAGTGGTGTGAGCGGCTGGGGCTTCCCCTTCAATGCTGAAAAATCAGTAACCATGATCGTAAGGATTCACTATCACGACGGCCAAACAGAGGATCACCCATTGCTAAACGGTGTTCATTTCGCGGACTACATTCGCCGCGAAGACGTTCCGGGTAGCGAGTACGCGTTCCGAATGAAGGGACAGCAAATTCGTTACTTTGCAGTTACACCCAAACGCCAGGAGAAGATCTCCTCAATTGACTTGGTCAAAGGTGAGGATCGTACGGCTCCCATCGTTATGGCTGTCACAGCAGAATCGTTGGAAAAATGAACCCCAACGAGTGATGCTGTTAGGTAAGCTCTTACGAGAATCCGCGAACAGGAACGTCGAGCCGATTCCGTTCCAGGAATTTAGCAAATGTCCAAAATCGCGGCCTTGATAGAATGGGATTCTGCCGATACAGTACCGGATTCCCAAAAACTCAAGCATCACTTACCCAAACGGGTGGTTCGGTCGGCCTTTTGCCTCCGATACGTGACTTACCCTTGGGGAATTAATTAACACTGCAAAACTGCCAAAAATACAACGGAGCGTCCGATATGCCCAAAATGAAAACTCATAAGGCAACCAAGAAGCGATTTCGGCTGACCGCGACGGGCAAAGCCAAGCATCGTGGTGCTGGAACTAGCCATTTGGCAGTACGAATGAGTAGCAAGCGTCGGCGCAATTTACGAGGCACTCGAGTGTTAGCAGACGCGTCGACTCGTCAGATCCATGATTGTTTGCGCCATAACAGTTATTAGTCATTGAATGTTCCGGCATCTGTCGGAAAGATGATAGGGTTTAATCAAGGTCCCTGGGCAAAACACTCGTGTGCGAGCGGTATACCCTGTCCCGCTAGTGATTCCTCGTGAATCACAACGCCAGAGAGGCCTGAGGTGCTAGTAGGAAAGAACTGGTCAAATGAGAACTCGTAAGGGAGCTGCTCGGCGGCAGGCCAATAAGCGTTTGCTTAAGCGTGCTGCTGGCTATGTGGGCGGGCGTCGCAAGTTACTGCGAACTGCTAAAGAAACACTGATTCGAGCTGGAGTATTTGCGTTTCGAGATCGACGTGCTCGAAAACGAGAATTTCGCAAGCTGTGGATTATTCGTATCAGCGCTGCCTGTGAAATGCATGGTCTGCGTTACAGTCAGTTTATCAATGGCCTCAACAAGGCAAACATCGGTTTAGATCGCAAGCAACTTTCTGAAATGGCGATCAATGATCCAGCTGGATTCCAGGCAGTAGTTGAGAAGGTTAAGTCTGCACTCGCTGCTTAATCTGGGGCGAAGCTTCAAGCGAATTGCGCTAGGTCAAATGTTTTGACTAAAAGGGATTTGGTCCCTTGGCTGGCGGGTCACATATCATAAAAAAAGGGAATCGCTTCGGTTGATGCGGTTCTCTTGGAAACAAGATCTCGTCCCGTTTCGTATGCCTCGAAGCCAAGGACGCGGTTACCGGTCGCTTTAGGGTTCGCTCGGGCGAAGATAAGATGCGCCATTTGGTACCTTCGTAGAGGCATATTCTAAGTCCCATCGGGCGCACGACGAAATACTTTGGCCCATCACCTCGCAGGACTAGTTCCTAAGCGGTTGGTGGACAAGGAATCGATTGCGGGGATCACACCTACTTCCATTCCTTGAGCAGTATGATTGAGACCCTACTGGTTTCAGGAAAATTAGATTTGGGAGCCGGATATGGAACTGCAAGAATTCCTAAGCAGCTTGGAAGCCCTCACAGTTGACGCGGAACATAAGCTGTCCAAGGTCACTGACAGTGCATCTCTGGAAGCAATGAGAGTGCACTTCGTAGGTGCGCGGAGCGGACAGATTAAGATCTTGCAGAAACAAATGGGAGGTCTGGCGGCGGAAGATCGCAAACCGGCTGGGATTAAGTTTAATGAAATTAAGTCACGCATCCAAAATGCACTGGAACAAGCTGAGACTCGTTTGAGAAGCTTGAGTTCTACCAAGCAGACTGGGCCAATGCTGGATCCCACACTCCCTGGAATCCGCCAGCATTTGGGGAGGACCCATCCCATTACTCAGACAATTGAGCATTTGAAAGAAATAATGGGCCGCTTAGGATTTAGCGTTGTCGAAGGGCCTGAAGTCGAAGATACATGGCATAACTTCGTAGCTCTCAATATTCCGGAAGACCATCCCGCACGGGATCCGCTAGATAATTTCTATTTGAGCGTGGCTGGTCAAACCACTTTCGACTCCAGTGCCGATACGGCCTGTCTCCTACGCAGTCAGACCAGCACAGTACAGATTCGAGTCATGGAGGAGGTCAGGCCTCCAGTCCGTATCATCAGCTTAGGGCGCGTTTATCGACCCGACGAGGCAGACGCTACACACTTTCCTATGTTCCATCAAATGGAAGGCTTATGGATCGATCAGAACGTTACTATGGCACAGCTTAAAAGCGTCTTGAGGATGTTTGCGACCAGCTATCTTGGTGCCGACGTTCACATTCGATTTCGACCGAGCTTCTTTCCATTTACCGAACCCAGCGTAGAAGCAGATTTCCTCTGGAACGACAATTGGGTTGAATTTGGAGGCGCGGGCATGGTCGACCCGAACGTCTTACAGGCTGTCGGATACGATCCGGAAAAAGTCAACGGATTCGCGTTCGGATTGGGCGTTGAACGACTGTGCATGCGTCGACATGGAGTGCACGACATTCGCGATTTATATCGTAATGATCTGCGATTTCTACATCAATTTTGATGTATTTTTAGCAGCACGTAATAGATTCGCAAGTGATTTTTGTTCCTGGACAACCTTCGAAGAATCGCGGTTTTCACAATGCTAGTTTGCTGGGATTGGCTATCACAATACGTTAACCTGCAAGTTTCGCCCGCTGAATTGGCGACTCGTTTTGCCATGAGCGGACTAAATCATGAATCTACCTTTGAGGTCGGTATCGATACGGTCATCGATCTCGAAGTTACTAGTAACCGTGGCGATTGCCTGGGGCACATTGGAGTCGCTCGCGAAGCCAGCGTACTACTGCGCGGTCCGCTTGAAATCCCGAATCCTCAGCCTGCCACATCAAAGGAAGACGTTAATGATTTGATTAGCGTTCTCAATGAGTTTCCGGAAAGTTGCACTCGGTACACTGCTCGAGTCATTCGCGGCGTCAAAATTGGGACCAGTCCTGCTTGGCTGTCTCGCCGACTGAATGCAGTAGGTATTGCTTCTGTAAATAATGTAGTTGATGTAACCAACTATGTGATGATGGAATGCGGTCAGCCCTTACACGCATTTGACCTAAGACAGATTCGCGGCGGTAAAATCATTGTCCGTAGAGCCCATCTAGACGAACGCTTCGAAGCCATCGATCACAAGACATATGCGTTGGATTCAAAGATGATCGTGATAGCAGATGCCGAGCGAGCCGTGGCCTTGGGAGGTGTCATGGGTGGCGCTGAAAGCGAAGTAGCCGCTTCCACGGTGGATCTGCTAATTGAAGCCGCATTGTTTGAACCTTTGGCCATTCGTCGCGCCAGTCGAAAACTAAAACTGCAGAGCCCATCGTCGTTTCGATTCGAACGTCGACCGGATCCCGGTAACCTCGATTGGGCCAGCCGTCGTTGCTGTGAATTGATCCTTCAGGTCGCCGGTGGAACTTTGCTTAGTGGCGTCGCCGACACTGGGCCCGCCACACTAGCTCGAGAGACAATCGGCTTGCGACTTTCTCAGGTTCCACGCATCCTCGGCATCGAGATCGAGGTTGAAAAAATCCGTGAAATCTTGCTCGCCCTAGGATGTGATATCGTTGCCGCAAATGAGCAGCAACTCGAGGTGCGTCCACCCACCTGGCGAGGCGATTTGTATCGTGAAGTCGATCTAATCGAAGAGGTCGCTCGTCTACATGGATATGATCAAATTCCGGAGGATGTTCCTGTACCCTTGACAGTGGCTGCCAGACGTCCTAAGGATATCGTTTTAGACCGCGCGCGTCACGTGCTTTCTGCATGTGGTATCGACGAAGCCATGACACCCAGTGTGGTTAGCGACACAATTGAAAAATGCGGAAGCCTGTGGAGTGATTTACCCCCACTGTGCACAGAAACTCCATTGCTCGTTGGTAGCCGAAACCTGCGCCGGTCCATTCTCCCAAGCCTGCTGGCCGCACGGTACGCCAACCAGGCGCAATCCATCCGAAATGCACAACTCTACGAAGTGGCAAACATCTATCTGCCTACGGGCGGCGTCTTGCCGAAAGAACAGGCCACTTTAGCAGCTGTTTGTGGCGACTTGCGATTGGCCAAGGGAATCGTCGAAGAACTCCTGAATCAAATTGTTGCGAAAAACGTTCAAGTTGAATGGAGAATGGTTGAGCATGACTTTTTTGAGACTGGCTCGGGACAATCTATTTTACTCTCGGGTAAGATCCTTGGATGGCTAGGATTAGTTAATAGGTCGATCCAAGACGCACTTTCGCTTGACCATTCAGTGGCTGCCATTGAATTGAATGCCGATCTGCTGGTTGAACATCTGGAGGTCGTTCGGCGAGCGGATAAGGTGTCTGCATTTCCTGCCGTATGCCGAGACTTGAATTTCATCGTCGACGAAGAACTTCTTTGGAAAGATCTTTCGGCAGCCTGCACTCTTGCAGGAAGGGAACACCTTACTGAAGTCAATTATCAAGAGACCTATCGTGACATCAAGCGGGATGGCGTTGGGAAAAAACGCGTCTTGTTATCGCTCGTATTCCAAAGCTTAATTCGTACTTTAACCAGTGAAGAAGTTGATCAGGCTGTAGCAGACATCATTGAGGGTTGTAAGTCGAAGTTCGGTGCGACTCTACTCGGCTAGTTTGCGCCAAACCAATTGTAGCTTACCACGTCACCGTAGCCCAACGACGGCCAATAAGGCGTTAAATAGTAGGGGCAAGACATTGTCTTTCCCCGCTGAGCGTTTGTGCTAGCAGCCCATGGGAACCGGCATCACATAACTTGCGGCTTGACAGAGTTTGAGATTCGAACAGCGGCTAAGTTGGAATTGCCGCGGTTCACAGCGACAAAGACACAGTCCTAGAAATCGATCTGCAGATAAAAAACGAATTGGACTGACTATCCGTTGAGTCTTTTGCCCCTTGGAATCGGTGTACTCTAAACTCAGGACGAGATTGTCCGGATTGTGCATTGCTTTGAAGATAGATTGCTTATTCATTTTAGTTCACTTGCTGTCCCGACTAAAGGTGGCGAACAAACTCACCTAATTCGAATGGCGAAGTTGGCTCACTGTTAAGTTCAAGCGTGCAGATCCAGTGATGTCGTCGTTTCTTGAATTGAAACGCCCCGACATCACCCACTTGTCGCTCTAGGGAATATTTTCGCTATGCTCGTGACACCTTTGGTCGCGATGAAAGTAGACTCGCTTGGATTGGCAAATTTCTTATAGGAATTGAGGATACAACAGAATGCCTGTGTTACCGATTGAGCAAGTCTATTCTGGCCGACTTGTGGAGGGCGTTCATCTCGTCAGAACTTAACGCTCGGTCGAATACGGCCAATCCACCAAACAATCCACGCGTAGATTCACGTGTAAACGATCCGACTGCAAAACGAGCGCCTACTGTAAAATCAGAACCTCCTGAAGGTTTCGATTGTGAATGAAGTATCGGGTCGTAGCGAAAAATACCTCTCCCATGAAAGTAAGGATTCATGCCGCGGTCCCTACCACCGGGTCCCTCCTCCGTAAAGTATCGATCACTGCGACGGTCCTTGAGAGGCTCAAGCGAACGCGGTTCCATAAGCCCATTTACATAGGCACGGATATATTGACTATCGTAAGTGAACCCCAGCGTACACCATTGTTCCTCGGGAACTTCACTCACCGAAGCAGCATAGTCTGCGCACCATGGAAAAGCAGTTCCGTCTGCTCGGCGAGTCACACCTCCTTCACTTGAAATATGCGGTACCAACTGTCTAGAACCACCATAGGTCGGCATATTCATCAACATCGCATATTGGCGGGTCCCTGTATCGTCATTCCGACCTTGCCCTTCACTCCACATGCCGGCAATAGTTCGACTTTGATTTAGGTCGACGATCCTGACTACTGCAAACATACTTACCTGAGCCATGCCACCTGCAATATTGAGACTACCTGTTTCTGAGTACGGTATCTTCAAATAATGCCGACCGTCCAGTTCTGCCGAAAACCCTGAATAAGGGCCTCCCTGGACCCGAGGAATGGCTCCACCAACTTCCTGCAATGGAAGGATTTCCGTTGTTCCCTGCGAAAGCCTAGGCTGGCCTGCCTCTTCTCCAAATGTCCAGAAGGCTACCAAATTGGGTGTCTGTATTACTAAATCCAGTTTGCCTGTAGGTTCAGCAGCCTGACTCTGGTAAGCCCATAGGCTGCTTACGAACAGGAGCAAGCGCCGCAGCGTTTTAGAATCCATTGTTAGGTTTTCCAGACTTGTTTAATTTATTGTGGCGAATGTCATGTCTACAGCATGATAGTCATTTTAGGCATAGAGCTTGGTTGGTCGTATATCCAAGAGACCATTTCTCATTCCCGTGGAGCGAACAAAACAATATTCAATCTGAAGATTGGCCCAACGTTTGCGTTCATTGCAATTGTCTAACGAATCAGCTCTGCCAATTTGGCAACTCATCCGTTGCGTATGTTTTTCAAGTGAGCTTACGATGCACTTCGTTTGCAACAATTGTTACGTCAAGAATCGTGTTCCAGCCAATCGTCTTTCCGATCGGCCAGTATGTGGACGCTGTCAGACTGCCCTCATTCCGTCTACTCCGATCCGGTTGGACGATGAGAGTTTTCAGAAGTTCTTGACTGGTAGCGACCTACCCGTTGTCATTGATTTCTGGGCACCATGGTGTGGGCCGTGCCGACAAATGGGGCCACAGTATGAGTTGGCAGCCCGTCAGTTATCTGGGAATGTAATCTTGGGGAAAGTGGATACGGACACTTCTCCTGAGGTTTCAAGGAAATATGGAATTAGCGGAATTCCAGCATTGCTTGCCTTTCGAGCTGGCATTGAAGTAGCCCGGACGACAGGTGCAATGCAGGCCCCACAAATCGTATCGTGGATCCAGGGCGTCGTTTAATTTCTCGGTATCAGCTGACAAAACTAAATTGCGTAGAAACGAGCGACTTTGCGCACGGCCAGTGCAACTTGTTTCAAATAATTCTCGTCCATGCCTTCATTCAATGGGAATCGCATGCATGTTTCCAAGATCTCTTCGGTAGTTTTTAGAGCGACCATTTGATAGTCAACGGTTGTTAGGCCTAGCTCTTTTATTGGCCAGCGTCCAGCAAAGAACGAATGCTGCTGGAACATAGGCAATCGATACAGGGGGTCTCGAATGTAACCAGCTAAAAATGAAACTCCTTCCGCTGCCAACGCTTTGATGAAATCTGCCCTCGAGCACTTAACTCGATCCAGTTTCAAGCGACACATGTAGGACCAGTAAACACAGCGGTCATCTGCTTCAACTCTTGGCAGCGACAATACATCGACATCCTCAAGTTGTTTGGTTAGAAAGCTCCCCAATTGTGAACGCTTGCTGGCGATTCCTTCGAGCCGTTGCAGCTGCGCAGCGACGAATGCCGCTTGCAATTCACTCATGCGATAGTTGCAGGCGATAACATTACTAGAGTCTGAGGGGTTAAGGCGATTGATTGCTTTATCGCCATATTTAATCAGCAGCGGACCAAACTTCTCGGAATTTGTCGCTACGACTCCACCGTCTCCACATGTGATATGCTTCGAATCTTGCAAGGAAAAACATGCGATATCTCCAAGTGTTCCCAACGGCTGGCCACGATACTTGGCTCCCCAACCTTGGGCACAATCCTCAATCAACACCAGGTCATGGCGATCTGCTAGACTTCGCAGTTCCTGCATGCGACAGGGGTTTCCTTTCAAGTGAACTGCAATAATTGCTTTAGTCCGTGGGGAAATTTTCCTCGCTACATCATCGGGATCTAAGTTGTACGTCAACGGATCGAGATCTGCGAAGATCGGTACTGCATTCTGAAATATCACACCAATGACGGTACCGATATCCGTAATGGCGCTTGTAATTACTTCATCCCCTGGTCCAATTCCAGCCGCCGCAACGGCGATATGCAAGGCTGCTGTACCGGAAGAGCAGGGTTGTACAAATCGATGATGGTAAAAATCTTGAAATCGTTTTGTTAGCAAGTTTGTTTGTTTATTTTGCCAGTAGTATAGCGACGGTTGTTCAACAGCCTGAGCTAGCTGACTCAATTCCTCATTCCCCCAGCGTTTGGGTCGCGAGAACGCCAGCGGGCAAGCCTTTGGTCCCCCGTGGATGGCCAACGTCTCTACAGCATCTGTGCCCGAAGTAGTCTGCACTGCCGTCAGAGCCAAGGCGGATGCAGCTACAAAACTGCGGCGAGGAAAGTGTGCTGGGTCTTTCATTTTTTCATTCCGAAAAACTGCGTAACACGATGATGGTGTCGTTTTCACGCGTCTACAATTAACTTGAGTTAATTAGGAATTTGACACGCGAAAATGATTGATTGTATTCGTTATACCTAACTCGATTTTACCAAACAAATTTTGGAACGAGTCGGATGAGAAATAAAACTAGCCGCCGAAGATTCATCGCTCAGTCAACCAGCACAGTTCTAGGTACTCAATTTTTATGCTTAAGTCCAAAAATGACACACAGTCAATTTTCGGTTCCTCAGAATCAGCTCAACTCGGTGAGTAATTCAGACCAACAAAAGCCCGACTCACCTTTCGAAATCTGGGATTTGCATGGGCATCTGGCTGGACAAAAAGGACAGACACCGCAGGAGCGAGCCGTCAGGTTATTGCATTTCGCAGACCGAATGAACATTACTCGACTTTGCCTCTACATGGGTATGTCCTTTTCATATGCTCCGACCCCTGAAGAAATGCGCCAGCAAAACGATGAAGTGCTCCAAGCCCTCCAGGTTAATCAAGATCGCTTGTTGGGTTTCGTGTATTTGAATCCACAATTCGAACTAGAAAGCTTGGATGAACTTGAGCGGTGTGTGGCCGATGGTCCTATGGTCGGCGTTAAATTATGGGTTGCAGTGCGAGCCATTGCCCCCAGTCTTGATCGTATTGTTGATCGTGCAACTGAGTTGGGAGCTATTGTATTTCAACATAGTTGGTTGAAGATAAACGGGAACTTGCCGGGAGAGTCTACTCCCATGGATGTTGCGGATCTGGCACGTCGGCACCCAGAATCAAATATCATCTGCGGACACGCAGGAGGAGATTGGGAACAGGGAATTTGTGCGATCAAGGACTCTGAAAATGTGTTCATCGATTTGGGAGGTGGCGATCCAACAGCGGGCTTTACTGAAATGGCCGTAAGGGAATTGGGCTCCGATAGAGTAATCTATGGTAGTGATGTACCTGGTCGCAGCTTCGGAACCCAGCTTGCCAAAGTACTCGGTGCCGAGATACCCGAATTCGATAAGAAGAGGATTCTTGCGGGTAACTTAAGGAGTTTGCTTTCTGGAATTCTTGGACGAAAGGGAATTGCTTTGTGAAGGAACCGAAAATTGATGTCAATGTCAGTTTGTCGCGCTGGCCAACTCGACGGTTACCGTTGGACGAAACTGCTGTGTTAGTGGACCAACTGGCTGCGGTTGGTGTCCAACAGGCTTGGGTCAGTAGCTTGGATGGCCTACTTCATAAAGATATTGGCGCTGTGAATGATCGTTTGGTTCAAGAGTGTCTCACAGTAAAAAATATCAAGATGATTCCATTTGGAGTCGTCAACCCAATGTTGCCTGGTTGGCAGACGGAATTGTCGCGTTGTTGCACACAATACAAAATGCGAGGTATTCGGTTGTTCCCCAGCTACCACGGGTACAACTTCGCCTCACTCGAATTTAGAAAAACACTCGCACTAGCTAACGAACATCGCTTGCTTGTTTCCGTTGCTATGCAAATGGAGGATGAACGCATGATGCACCCCCTAATGCGAGTCAAGCCTCTCACAGTGGCACCTCTCGTAGATGCTCTTAGCGAAGTCCCAGGGACGAGGTTGTTGTTGCTTAACGTGAATCGGACCATGGCTTTGGATCCAGCCACCTTGCTATTACTGCAACAGTCCAACGTCTTCCTAGACATTGCCATGCTCGATGGACTTGGCATTTTGGAAGAACTTTTGACAATTATTTCTTTCGCTAGACTCCTGTATGGCTCCCATGCGCCCTTATTCTATATGGCAGCTGCACACCTGAAGATTCAAGAATCTGCTCTGGAGCATGTTGTGCGGCATGCAATTCAGTTTGCCAATGCCAATACTCTGCTCAACCCTGACTACTGACTACTGACTACTAAAGAGAAATGTAACATGATGAAGACGCGTGAACTCGACCTATCTTGCCAATTAAAGTGCTATGGGATCGCAGTTTTGATTCTTGTTACGAGCAGCACGGCCGGTTACGCGCAAACACAAGACAATGGTTCTCAATCCAACGCTATTTTGGTCGCTGAGAGCACTTTCCCAGTCAGCATCAGCGTTAATGCGTCGCAGAGCGCGGGGACTTTGAAATCAATCTGGAGGTTCTTTGGTGGCGATGAGCCCAATTATGCCTACATGAAAGATGGACGCAAACTCTTAGGGCAATTAGGTGAGCTTGCACCGGATGAAGTGTTCTTTCGCACTCACAATTTGCTCACAAGTGGACCAGGTTATCCGGCACTCAAATGGGGAAGCACCAATGTCTTTACAAACGACAACTTGGGCCGACCGGTTTATAACTGGCAATTGGTGGATCTTATCTTCGATACTTACCGCTCCCAAAACGTCAGGCCCTATGTTCAGTTAGGGTTCATGCCACAAGCGTTGTCAGTTAAACCCGAGCCGTATGCACACCAGTGGCGTCCAGGGCTACCTTACGACGAAATCTATACGGGCTGGGCGTATCCCCCCAAAGATTATGAAGCATGGCGGGAACTAATCTATCAGTGGACAAGCCACTGTGTCGATCGGTACGGCCGTGAAGAAGTTGAATCATGGTGGTGGGAAACATGGAATGAAGCAAACATCGGATACTGGCAGGGCACACCGGAGGAATTCTATAAACTGCATGACTACGCCATGGCAGGGGTACTGCAGGCTTTGCCAACAGCCCGAATCGGTGGCCCAGATGTTGCTGGCGACGGGGGAAACTTTGCGAGAGATTTTTATCGTCACTGTTTGGACGGAGTCAACTACGCAACAGGCCAGAAAGGTACTCGGCTTGACTTTGTATCCTTCCATGCCAAAGGCTCTCCGCAGTGGCAAAATGACCATATCCGCATGGGGATTTCAGCCCAGCTCAAAACGATCGATCGCGGATTTGGAATCGTCGCTGAATTCCCGCAACTACGAAACACGCCAATTGTTATTGGCGAATCAGATCCCGAAGGCTGCGCTGCCTGCCAGGGAGATCGTTTTTCTTACCGGAATGGAACGATGTATTCCAGCTATACTGCCGCTAGCTTTGCCCGCAAACACGAGTTGGCAGATAAGCATGGCATCAATTTCGTCGGTGCACTGACGTGGGCATTCACCTTTGAAGACCAACCCTATTTTGCAGGATTTCGCCAATTGGCCAGCAACGGTATTGCCATGCCGGTGCTCAATGTCTTTCGAATGTTTAGCCGTATGCCTACCAACAGAGTACAGGCAATAAGTTCTGCATCCGTTCCGCTAAATCAAATCTTGGAACAGGGCGTCCGTAACCAACCAGATGTTGGCGTTTTAGCAAGTCGTTCCGAACGTCAGCTGGCGATCCTAGTATGGCACTATCACGATGATGATGTGCCAGGACCGGATGCCAGTATAGCGCTACAGCTTGCTGGTCTAGGCGACACGGCTAGTGCAATCTCCGTCAGCCATTTTCGGATCGACAGCCGACACAGCAACGCGTACGACACATGGCGGCGCATGGGCAGCCCAGTGGCTCCGAATCGGCAACAATACTCCGAACTGGAACAGGCGTCCGATCTTGCTCTGCTGCAACCACCATTCAACCTGTCAATTGACGGGGGTAGTTCAAGCCTAGACTTTACCTTGCCAAGTCAGGGCGTTTCACTCTTACTGATTGATTGGTAAGCAAGGCCTAGAGCATTTCCATCCTACCGTAATGTCTAGACAATGACATGTTTTACTCTGTCTTGGCGGGCTTATCTTTAGCTGGCTTGAGCTTCTTATATGAATGCTCGATGGCACCTAATAGCTTCTTGGATGCGTTTAGCGAAAATCGATATTGATGCAATTTCTCTGGAAGTTTGTTTTCAAGCTGCACGTATTCAGCCCCTTCTCTCCACCACACTTAAGGACCCACTGCGCATCGGACATAGATGTTTTCAATGAAATGGACTCAGGTTTCTGATCCGGATTTCTCGATATGGCAGTACTCCAGGCCTTCATAAAAACCTCTGTCTGCTCTTTGTTCAGTAACATCATGCCACCACCGGGAGGTTCTGACTCTCCCGCCAACAGGGGCAACATTAGCGAGAGTTGCACAGCGGGAGCCATGCCTTCGTAGTCCGTTGCGTGCACATGGGTGTAGCCTGTCCGCGCAGAGTCGACATGTACAAATGGGGAGGGATCGCCAATCCACGAACGTTCGCCGATTACTACCGAATGGATACTTGGGTCAAACGTTTCGTCCTCCGCACTCCAATCTTGGGCCAACAGTGGCCTTGCAATGCCTGCAAGTACCATCAGCAAAATTAGGTATCGGTCCATCCGTCTTTTCCTCTCAAGAATGGGACTAACGCTGTACGCTGATCGCGTGCACCATGAATAACAGGTCAGCCTCAATGTACCAAACCTCATGCACTAGTCTGAAGAGAAGCTTGAGTCTCTTGATAAGTTACAATTTCCATCGGAGTCTTGGCTTCGTTCCATGTACCTGGAATCCCTCCATGGTTCTTACTCCAGTCGACTGAGGCTCCTTTGCCTGCCACGGCGCGGTACGTAACTAGCCTGTCGAGGTCCGTTTGCGACTTGCGGAATCTTTCGCAGACGACGCGCAGTGTAGAATTTTCCACCGTATTCCAGATGTTGTAGCTTGGATTCTTAAAATCCGTTCCACAAAAGACATGGATTTCTACTTTATCGTGCGGTCGTAGAAAAACTGAATGAATCACCATGCTAGCATAGGCTCGCGACAATTCGGTCCACAGTTCAGGATCCCAATCATCGGGCTTGCCCTTTTTGATACTTCCAAGATCATCGAACAGGCAACCAATATTTGAGGACTCCAGCGCCAGTATGCCAGAGGCAAGTGATTTCGTCGCCACTTCCTTGGCGCCCAATCCTTGCCAAAATGCGAATTTGTTATACCTATTGAATTGCTGCATGGACAATCCTTTTAGGGAAGCTGTTAGCAAATTGAACATTTCGCTCATTTTCGTCTCATACTTCTCCAGCGGCCCCTTGGCAGGTTGTCCATGGGTCGGCTGAATACTGTAATGATGTGGGTTCGTCATCGCGTTCTGACGCATGGGTCGTCCACCGACTATTTGCGTTGGGATTTGATTGTCGGCGAATACTTCTCGACCATCCTTCGACATGCCTCGCTCACCCATCACTACACCTACGAAGACCTTCCATAACTCGTCTGCCAGCTCATCATTTGTTGAACTCGAGGTGCCGCCCTCTTGTTGCATCATATTTCGAAACCGTTCAACGAATTTGTCTTTCAACTTTTGCAGTTCCATTTCACGTTTATCTGGCATGTTTCGCGTTGACTCCTAGCTGTAGTCCCAAACGGTGTTGATTTTGGTTTCGGGAAAGAATGAACAAAGACTCAATGATTTGCATGGACTGTTTCGGTATATTCGATACATCCGACACAGACCATCGGGCTTTGCCGCTCTACCCATTCAGTAGCAACGTAATTCCAACCAAAATCTAGCACACAGATTCCGGGTCGGAATTGGGAGCAAGTAAGTTTTGGGTTGAACAAAACAACCGACAACCGAAAATCGCCAAGTCGTGCCCCAAGTGCATGCGGCTGTCTTTTTGTTTTTGCCTAGTTTCGTAATCATCCGACACACAGGGATGGGTACAACTAATGATGCTTACAATTCAAGATCGCAAGAATTTAGTCCGTAGGAATCAATGCTCGATTCGGATGATAGTAGCCTTAATTACATTTGCAGCTGGAGTGCTAGGCTCGGTTGAGGCGTTAGTGAATTGCCTAATTGGGAAAAGGCTCTTCGATTTCATCACGGTCCTTAATGGCGTTGCCTTGGTAAGCCTTTTGGTTTTCAGCTTGATGGTCGCGGTTCGAATACGCGAAGGCAAGTCCTATGGATCCCTACAGTTCACGGCGAGCAGATTTGATTCAATCGGTAATGGAACTTGCTTTCAAAGCCTTCGCGATATTATGGGCGGCCAAGTGCCCAGTACTAAATGCTGCCTGAAAGTTGAATCCACCGATTGGTCCATCAATATCTAGAATCTCACCAGCCAAATACAAACCTGAAACACATCGGCTTTCCATCGTTTGCGGATTGACTTCCTGCGTTTTTACGCCCCCTCGCGTAACTTCGGCTTTGGCATAGCCGCGTGTTCCACATATGGGAATCGGCAGTCGCTTGAGATCCTCTAGCAGTGATTGCCGACCTTTGCGTGGCAGTTCTGCCAATGTGACTCCCTCCGCGATGTGAGCGCGAAACATTAGTCGCTCAGCAAGTTTTCTGGGGACGAAACTCTGAAGTTGGCTCTGTATTTGTCGACGAGCTTGCCTATCTGGGGAAAAGAGGTTTTGCAATTCCACTTCGGAAAGGTTGGGGACCAAATCTACTACCAAGCTGGCTTGCTGTCCGGGGGACAACTGGGAAACGAAACGAGAAACGTTCATCGGTGCTGGGCCAGAACAGCCGAAGTGAGTCCACAGGAAACCACCCCGCGACGACATCCGTGGATCTTTCTCCTTACTACCGTCAATTTGAACTCGTACTAACACGTCATTTTGTGTAATACCAGTCAGCGAATGTACCCACTCGGCAGAGCTCAAAAGTGGCGTCAGTGCAGGGCAGGTAGGTACCACGGTATGCCCCATTGCAGATGCCCAAGCATAGCCGTCACCCGTTGTGCCACATCCCGGAAAGCTAAGTCCTCCGCAGCACACCAGTACAAATCGTGACTGATAATTTGCCTTTATCGTTGTTATCTCCCAAGTGTTCTCTTGGTTACCTGCTGGCCTGACTTGATTCACTGCTTCTCCACATGCCAACGTCGCACCATGGGAAAGTAACCGATGGACTAACGCGTCGCGCACGTCGATTGCGCGATCGCTCACTGGGAATACCTTGCCACTATCCTCGATCTTCGTGGCTACGCCCAGCTGATTGAAGCTGGATATTATCTGTTGAGGAGAAAGAACGTGTAGCGCCGGTTTGAGGAAGCGTCCTTGATTTCCAAATGCCGACAAAATGCCATCGATGCCACAGTTGTGCGTTAGATTACAACGTGTACCTCCAGACATGAGTATCTTTACACCTGGCTTTTTGTTTTTCTCTAAAACTAGGGTCCGCACGCCAAGCGAGGCTGCCGTTCCTGCCGCCCACAGCCCTGCTGCACCACCTCCTAAAATAATTAAGTCCCACATACTTCTGTTGTTTCGCTTTATGCACAACCAATAAAATTGACCGCCAAGCTCGCTTAATCATACGCTTGAAAAATCGAGCTGTTCGTAACCCACATGACTACTATCGACCGTTCTCGATGAACACCGGAATTATCAAACGCAACTCACCCTCCCGTCGAAAGTTACGTTGGAATTCGACGTGACTTTCGGAAGGAAGGATCGGAGCTCCAGCGACGGTGAGGGAAAAACCTCGATCAGCGAGAAGTGTCTTATTATCTCTCAAATTCGAGCCGGTGTCTCGGACGAAGTTAAGGAGGATTTAGACACCTTTCGTTGAATACAGGCGCATCCAAACTATCCTTTCACCGAGGTTTGAAAAAATCTTCTTAAAACCATCTATCTATTTGCCATAGATAGGATCCATGGCAAACACATCCTCATGACTGGATCGCAATAACAAAACCAGCGGCACCATTGTTTTCGCATCCATTAGCACTGCTAACTAAGTCCCTCAGTTTGGCGGTTGTCAGTCTTTCACAACTAGCCGCAGCTCTTGCTGAGACAGCGCAGACAATACAAAAGCCAACCTGCTGCAATTTCGCGGCGACAGCAAATTTTAAATTCTCTTGTCATTACTGTTGACTTTCCTGGTTGTCCACCTGTACTATGAGTGCTAGTACAGTAGTTCGTCAAGTTTGTTGTGAGGTAGTGATGCAGATACGAGTGATTCCCGGCAGCAGTGCCGCGATCTATCGTCAGATCGCTGACCAGGTACGGCGGGCTGTGGTTTCTGGCGAACTGTCCATCGGCGACGCAATGCCAAGCGTACGAGTTTTGGCCAAGGAACTGGTCGTAAATCCAAATACGGTTGCCAAAGCGTACGCTGAACTCATTCGGGATGGCGTACTTGAATCCCAGCCCGGGCGTGGTGCATTCGTTGCCAAGCGACGAAATGTGTTTACCAGAGCCGAACGGACGCGGCGACTCGATGAAGCGCTTGACGCAGCAGTTAGCGCTGGCTTAGTGCTGGATTTCACCAGCGATGAGATTCTTGCACGGATGCAGGCCAAACTGGAGGAATTGAAGTGAGGGTTGAACACGTGACAGATACTCTTGTGATTCGCACCAAGCGATTGACTCGCTACTTCGGTCACCGAGCGGTCGTGCGTGATCTGGACTTTTCTGTAAGACGCGGCAGCGTCGTAGGTCTCTTAGGGCTCAATGGTGCAGGCAAAACAACGACCATTCGGATGCTACTAGGGTTTCTCGATCCGACTCGCGGTGAGTCTGAGGTTCTGGGCATCGACAGCCGCCATCTGACTCCCGAGACACGTTGCCGCATTGGACATACGACCGAAGGTCACTTCTTATATCCTTGGATGAGAGTGCGGGATTGTGAACGGTTTGGCCGTCAGACGCACGCATCGTGGGACGGCAACTTGTTCGACCAGGCCGTGCGGCGCTTTGGCATCGATACTGAAGCGAAAGTTTCGTGGCTTAGCCGCGGCCAGCGGGCCGGCGTATCGTTGGCCTCAACGCTAGCGACAGAGCCCGAACTGTTGATTCTCGATGACCCCGCGCTAGGACTCGATCCGGTCAGCCGCCGTGCGCTGAATGAAACAATCGTCGAGTTCAGTGAATCCGGCAATTGCACCGTCTTACTGAGCAGCCATCTGCTCGATGATGTGGAGCGGGTCGCTGATCGAGTGGCATTGATGGTCGACGGAAGAATGCTGGTGGACAGCACCTTAGATGACTTTCTGCAGCGGGTCGGAGCCTGGATTGTCCACTGCGAGCAGAATCCACTGTCACAGCACAGCATTCCCGGTTTGGTTCATTGTCGCAGTCTTGGCAACCGCTGGCACATCACCATTGCCGATCCAAGCACTGAGGCTATGGATACACTGGAAACGCTTGCCGAAAGGCTAGAGCCTGCTGATGTGAACTTCGAAGAAGCGGTACTCGCCTACCTTTCTCGATCACGTGTCGGCCATTCGTTTTACACGGGAACAGAATCATGAAACCGCTGGTTTGGAAGGAACTTCGCGAAAATCTTCGCTGGCTTCCATTGGGTTTGCTGGTGATTACGGTGATTTGCTTGTCTGTGTGGTCGAATCGCAATGGCAGCGGTCCATTAATGGCCACGGGACTCGTCACGCACTTGGCGATTGTAACTCCCCTGCTGGCCTTCGCGCTTGGTATCGTACAGGCATATCGAGATCTACAACCTGCGGCGAGCGCGTACCTGAGTCACCGTGGCGTGACAGCAAGTGATCTGTATGGGGCCAAACTTGGAGCAGGGTTTGTCATTTACATAGTGTCGATTGTCATTCCAGTGTTGGGACTGGCGTGTTGTATCGGCTTTCAAGGCATGTGGCAATTCCCTATGCGCCCAGCGCAAGTCGTGCCAGGATTAGTATTCTCGCTTGTTGCATTTGCGATGCATCCGGCAGCCATGTTGATGCTCGCCCGAAACGCATCTTGGTGGGGAACTCGAGTGTTTCCGCTAGTACCTGCTGCCGCAATGTTGGTTCCGTTCTACGCTTGGCTGTATCAGGGCGGCTTGCCTGGGGCCGGCTGGTGCTTTTTGTTCGCACTACCGGCGCTGGGCTGGACGATACTGGTTGCTCGACAAGGCTGGCGGGAACTGGCAACTGATCCGCCCGCCTCGACAGTGAATACGCGATTGCGAGGGCGTTGGCTTTTGCCGGCCTACATGGTGTTTGGGGCCTCCATTTGTTACTTCACAGCTGTCGCCTTTTCCGTCTTGATTGCCGACCTGGTTTCGCAATCCCAAATTTTCGTTCCCGCTCCGTGGATGAAGTTGGTGGTCGAGCCGAATTCCGAAGAAATCTGGTTAGTGTCGCAATTGCAACAATACGAGGCAAGGCTCGGTAACTATTCGGTCGACGTAATCGGTGGCCAAATCGTAAGTGACTCAGCTGTCGTTGATGCGATGGCGAGTGATGCCAAAGGTCGAGAGTTTACCGACTTCGGTAGTGTAGCACCACTTAGGCCCACTTATACCGGCGATGGATTCTTTATGCCACCCGTGGGCGCGATCGGTATGCCGTGGAGATTGTCCTATGATACGCGGGGATACCTGCTCGGCTACGAACAATATCCCCAAATTCGATGGGTCAATGTCATTTCCGCAGATGGCATTCACCCGGCCGGAGAGTTGTCAGGTGAGCCATTCAAAGGCAATCCACTGACGGGTTGGGAACACTTTTCCAGACTTGCGATTGCAGGTTACCCTCATCCCCTTATGGATTTGGAAGGTATTTGGTTCGTCGATAACAACCCCATCGCTCTGCGACGCGTCCTCGATATGAAAATCGATGCTGCCGGTCTAATTGCCACGAACAAGAATCAGCCTCCCCGCGTTGTTCTACGATCGGGAAACCAGTTGCAGGAATATCGGCTGGTAGACGAATCGGGAAGCGAGAACTGGTACATTCCGCAAGTGCCCGGTACTGCTATCGATCGTTCGCGATCGATGAATCTCAGACTTGATCTTGAACTCGTTCGCAAATTTGACATTCCCAACGAATTACAAAACGAAAAGAGTTTTTCAATCGGTTGGATGCCGCAAAATCTGCTAGTCGCGATAACCGGTCCCCGCTGGCATGAGCCTGTCGTCTATCGTTTAAATTCGGACGGGACCCACACTAGCTTCGCATTCACGGTCGATCCAAATTCGAACCCTCTCAAGGTTCAAGACAAACTCAGTTTGACGAGCGTGACTGTCGGTTCAATACCAGGCGCCATATTTGTGATGATCGTGGCGGTTTCAGCGTGGATGTATCTAACGAATCAGCCCAATGCCCTTGATTTGCTAAATGATGTGGCTGAGCGTCCAATGGGAACGACCGTTGCGGTGGCAATATTTATCGCGGTCACCTTACTGGCCTGGTGGCTAATCCGTCGCGCGGCGCAGCTGCGCGGACTATCGAGAAACCAGATGTGGTTATGGACGCTGTCAGTGCCGTTGCTAGGAATGGCCAGCCCCCTTGCGATCATCGCGATCTATCCTCTAGTTTATCGTGAGCCTTGTCACAGATGCCAGACGCCTTGTCGCGTCGATTTCCTGGTCTGCGAGCATTGCGGAACTGATCTGCAGCAGCCAAGTGGCCAAGGAATCGAAATCCTAGATCGCGATCAACGCATTTTGGTCTCGCCTGCCAGTCCATAGTGATCTGAGACAGTCATGCGCAGATATTGAACATCCGGCTAGAGGGATAAGGTTCAATGCTCCCCAAGCGCTCCAATCCGTCGTCGGTCGAGACATCGAATGCTCGGAAAAACTGGCATCGAAATTTCGTTTTTTTGTTGACGGACGCTCCGTGTCCGATACTTTCCCTATGACGCTGCCGAGAGTTGAGCGATCGACTCTAGTCAAAGCAAAAACTACTAAAGTGCCGCTTGGCTTCCAGTGCCTCTAGCCTATCTTTTGCTAACAGACTGGCAGCCAATCCTACTGAAATCCAGTCAACAATTGATGAGCGCCCCCTTTCAACGAAAGTATCACTTGCTTTACTTCATTTCCCAAACCACTTTGCCATTGCCAAGTGACTCGGGTTTCGTCATGTCAATTCCAGGTGGACTTGTTGGCGTTCGTCTAACTTCGCGAGAAAGCTGAAATCCCCATATAGTTGCTCTGGAGTTCTCTATGCTGTAACCGAATGGCTTATCCCCAAATGGCACAAGCGTTCTTGTTGATTCCGGAAGACTATTGAGACTATCTGGGAATTCACCGCGCTGGTGTTGATAGATGCGTACCGCAATCGCCATGCGTGCTTGCCGATGTAGCTGGACGTCATTGACTATTGCAACGGCGACTGCGCTGAATGAAGGCATGAGGAGGCCCGCAAGAATGTGATCTACCATGCCAAGAGTCGAATCCATTTCTTGTTCGAACTTGGATTCCAGAGCCGTAATTGTGTCGTAGAACCGTACCCAATCGCTGGTGCGTATTTCTGCGACAGATAGCATGACATCAATGAAATACAGTGCATCATGACCGCGTGGAGGCATGGTCATGTCCGTGTCCATATATAAATGTGGTGTGACGAAAATGGGTAAGTGAACGGACATTTCATCGAGAATCATCCGCCGCCATCGATCGCCAATATCACAGTGACTTGCAATCGCCTGATCAATATTCAGCAACTGTTCATCTCTCAGGCTATCGATCTCGATGGCATGTTGAAGTGCTTCAAGTGACATCCGCCGCATGGCTATTCCAACTAGGCGCGAAACAACAAACGGCACTGCATCAACATGCTTCGAAAGCTCAAACATGGCCACAATATCATCTGCAGCTCGCTCCGCATCCTTCTCATACATTGCCAGCTGGCAATCCGCCTGTAATAGCCTTGCGATCGTTCGAGTGCTCTGCACCTCTGGAAGCAGAGTTTCATTCGCTTGAAACAAAATCGGAAAGTATGTCGGGTTGGTATCACCAGCAAGGTGCCGTGACAGCTCAACGAGATGATGGAACTCTGTCGTCAATCGCGTGGTTGCTTCGGCGAAAAGCCAGTTTTCCGATGTGTCAAACGTGTCACCAGACTCGTCAATTTCTATCGTAGGATCAAATCGTGGTATGCCTTTCGTGCTGTCTAGAAACTCGGAGGCTTCTATACTAGCCAAGAGTTCGCTCCATCCATCGATATTTCCATCAGATGTACGCTCCACGTACTGTTGGGAAACCATGCTACTGTCAATGGCAATGCCCTGAGCCTGAAGCTCTTGAAGCTTCTCGAACATTGCCTGCCTTCCCTGGTTCTCCCTGAGTGTATAACCAATTCGAAAAACGAAGCGTCCAACCGCCATTAGCAAGAAAACTACCACAAAAACCTTAATAATCAGCCACCAGCGAACTCTTCGTCCTGGTTCCTTTGTTGGCGTGGGAGTGGGGACTTGAAACGTTCTGCTGTAGTCATGCGGGCCTAATAGATAACTTTTTTTCGAGAATGCGGCATTCGATTGCCAGGAGTTCTGAGATTAAACTACCACGGATGTTAAGGGAATCGGGAGTTTTCTAGAAGATTCCCTAGAATCAAGCTCTCATAATATAGGTTACACCAGAAGCGGAGCGATTTCGGCACATGAGTTAAGTTGACAGTCCATTATCCCTCGTAAAACAATATGCTTACTGCTTTCCATTTCGTGGAATCGAAAAGTCAGTGTTTGATGATTTCGAAGCGTCTTTAGGATGGACTCCTATCGGTTGTACCTCGGACAGCTTTTCAGCATATTGGCGAGGCGGGTACTTCATGACAATTCCATTCTTTGTCTTGATGGCAACCAGCAAATGACCATGGTCCTGAGGCTACGGCTCAATTCAGGGGTTGAAGGCTATTTGTAAACGGGGAAAAAGCTAGTTGTAGGTTCCGCGATGGATAACGTCTCTCATTGGACCCAGTGGACTTTTACGCGTCGTACTTCTCTGAAGTAGATCCAATGATTCATTGTCTAGACTGCAATGAAAACAAGGTCTTGGAAGCAAAGTCTCTTTCGGAGTAGTGAAAGGACTGCGAGGGTTCCCCGATTGTACGTCGGTTCCACAGGGGGTGTTTGACTACTATTGGTATCTGCAAGAATTCAACGTACCACTTGCGCATAACACCACTGAAATTAGTATTGGGATCATGGAGTGGAAAGAGAGCGGTAGACATGGGATGGAAGATAGATTCATCAAGTGGCATTCGGACCATCCAATTGAAATGGAAAGCCAGGGCAACTCTGCCTTCCGCCCCCTTTAAGGAAAATACTTGAGCGCGGTGAGAGTCTTTATGAATTGGATCAACGCGGGAAAGCCAGGATTTCCCGAACAATTGATGAATCAGAGTCTCGACGTGTCCATTTTGTTCGACAGCACAATCTTATTGAACTATTAATGTCTTAGTGGGAGATTTAGAAAGACGATTCCGAAAAGGAACGTGGAAATCCCAAGAAGATTCGGTGTGCGTGCATCGCTTGATTTATCGAGATAGCGGAGTCCAATAATTGATTGAATCAGAATATTCGTTTGTATTGGTGATGAGTGCTTGTCCACCATTAATCCAGTGACTTTGAAATGACTTTCGACCTTGGGACTACTCCGGATTCAATCCTTCGATTTCTTCATATTTGGCCCAGGGTATGCAGGGAATTACCGAGCGCACTAAGAACGCAAAGCTGGCAGAGCATCCCCCATAAGAAGTAATGAAAGGACGATATGTTCCCTTATGATTTAGGACTGATGTTGTTTGTTGCGCCCGCGATCCTACTGGCCTTGATCGCACAAGGCATGGTCAAGTCAGCCTATGAAAAAATGAGCCGCATGCGGGCTGGAATGAGCGGATTTGAGGCAGCTCGCCGCATTCTAGATGCTAACGGTTTGCGCAGCATTCAGATTGAGCCAGTGCCAGGACATCTGAGTGATCATTACGATCCACAATCCAAAGTTCTGCGTCTTAGTGAAGGCGTTTACAGTAGTTACTCTATGGCGGCCGTTGGCATTGCTGCCCACGAAGCCGGACATGCTCTCCAAGATGCGAGGAGTTATGCACCTCTCATAATTCGGAATCTTGCCGTACCGGCAGCCAATCTGGGAAGTGGTTTGGGCACAATCATGTTAATGTTTGGCGGAGCCATGGCATTTTCGGCAGCTGCACCTCTCGGCAAATGGGTGTTGTTAGCAGGAATTGTTACATTTGGTGCAACCGTTTTTTTTCAACTAATCAACTTGCCAGTCGAATTCGATGCCAGTTCGCGTGCCAAGCAGGAACTTGTCAACCTTGGCATTGTTTCTGGAGCCGAGATACACTACGTGAGTAAAGTCCTTAACGCGGCGGCTCTGACTTATGTCGCAGCCACATTGCAGGCCGTGTTGACACTGGCTTATTATCTGTTCAGATTCCTTCAAGCCTCACGTGACCAATAGAGTTGTGAACTGCTGGCCCTAGCTTGCGTATCGAGATCTTGAATGCGAGAAATGGACATTCAACTCAAATACCGTTGACCCAAAGCACTTTGTGATGACACCCAGTACAGCGGCAGCCAAACCGCATTTAGGCCTACAGATAGACCGTTTTGTTGAGGAATCTAATCAGCGTTGGATTGAGCTGCGACGTCAGCGCCATCGACGCCCTGAGCCTAGCGGAGAGGAATTTGAAACTACCAAATTCATTGCCTCTCACTTGAAAAATCTGGGACATCAGCCGATCGTATCGCCGCGCGAGATTGGCTTGATCGCGGACCTTCAAAGCGGCGTCCCGTCCGACGACTTGCCACTGGTCGCCTTGCGTGCCGACATCGATGCCTTGCGGATGACGGATCGAAAGCTGGTCGACTACGCCTCCAGTCACTTGGGTTTGGCACATGCATGCGGCCACGATGTTCACACTACGGTTCTTCTAGGTGTTATTGAGACCATCGGTTTTCTGGTCCGCTCAGGACATTTGAGCATTCCAGCTCATTTCAGGTTTTTGTTCCAACCGGCTGAAGAGACAGGCGATGGTGCCCAGTGGATGATCGAGGATGGGTTTGTGGCTGGAGTTCAGTCTATCCTAGGGTTGCACGTTGAACCAAACCTACTGGCTGGTCAAATTGGTATTCGTTATGGTGTGCTAACAGCCGCGGTCGATGAAATCCATCTGCAAATCGTCGGGACGGGAGGTCATACAGCTAGACCGCACACAACCACCGATGCAATTTTAGCTGCCACACAATTAATCTCGACCTTACACCAGTCTTTGCCGCGCAGCATAGACGTACGGGAGCCATCGGTGTTCAGTGTTGGTGAAATTCACGGCGGTCATGCTCCCAATGTGATTCCCGATGAAGTAAATATTATCGGTACCCTCCGCACGACCGACCCTACGACTCGAGTCCTACTTATCGAACGTATGCAGGCCATTTGTCACCATATTGGTGCACTCACCCAAAATAAAATCGCCATGCAAATTCGGCAATCATTGGGCTCGGTTATCAATTCGCAAACGGAGACAGAGGCTTGGGAATTGGCAGCTCGAGAAGTCGTTGGCGAACCCGGTGTGGTGAGGCTCGACATGCCAAGCATGGGCGGAGAGGATTTTGGAGAGTATCTAACCCAATGCTCGGGAGCTCAAATTCGCCTAGGTTGTGCGCACTCGATTCCATGGCCACACTTGCATTCCCCGGTTTTTGATGTAGATGAACGCTGTATCTCTATCGGCGTTCGATGCATGACACGCGCAGCGATTCATCTGGCCACCCAGAGTCTACCCTGAACCTCGATAGTGTAGGTATGACCACGGCCAAATTGTTGCGGGCACGTAATAAACGGAATCATCAGAGACCCAGGCAACTCTGTCCTTTACGCGTAACGCTAACCATCCCAATCGGTGCTCCACTATTTCATAGGATTCACCAGCCATGGTTTGCCCCACCGTTTCCGCCGTCTCGCTGGGCCCCGAGCGTAACATGACATCGTCCGTGCTAACAACTCCAGGGTGATTCGCAGCACCAGCATATTGGTAAGCAATGCTTGCTGTCGGGATAAGCAACAATAACCCCATCCCGATTAGAACAATACGAGGAGTATTCCATATGCCGATGAATCGGCTTAGGACGAGCAGCCAGCCTACGTTCCATAATCCAAGAAAAGCCCAACACCGCATCCACATAGGTAGGTTGGCATTCCAGTCGTAGGAAACCTGAGACCAAGTTGGCTGGCTAGAATCTTCAAGCGTCAGTTCTCGTCTTGCATCTAGAAGTCCGATGCGGGCCGGGCGGCAATCCGGTGCTTGCCGAAGTACATGTTCAAAAAAAGCGCAAGCCCATGCCCAATCATGCGCGTGCTGGCAAGCCTTGGCAGCATCGAGCAGAATGGGCCAGTTTTGAATTCCACTTTGCACAAGTTGTCGGTATTTCTGCGAGCTGTTGCCATATTCCTCTAAGGCTGTGGAATCGGCTTTTATCTCCAATTGCTGTGCCCTGAGAAAAGACTCTCGGGCCTCAGTCAGCAGTTGGAGTTGTTGTTCTGGTTCCAGTCGCAAAGGAGTTTTCCCGCTAGCTGAACGGGCAACACCCAACAGGCAGAGGCCGGCGATGACGCAATATGGCCAAGCTTTTCCACAAATCCCCATTTTCATCGTGTTGCTAGCTTTGTAAACGAGTAGATCCTATGGTTGCACCGGTTAAATGGAAACCAACATTCTACGAAGTGGGGCAGTATGGTACAAACTGATTCCGCATGATCAATTCTTGTGTTGTGGCTTGGCTTTCCGGACGTGCGGACAACACGGCAAAAGCATGACTAGGATTTACCTCTTAGTGTTTGCTGAGGATAATCGAAGTTCAACCCAAACTGAGACCGTCCTGTCTGCCCATATTGCAACATTCCGATCATCCCCAATCTCAACCCGCAACATACTTTGCCAAGCAGTCGACAACGCATTCGGTAAGGAACGACAATGACGATTATCCGAAAAGATCGAATTCGACCGAGTGTGTTGATAGTCGACCCGGATCCCCTGATGCTTACCGCCATGGGAGCCATGTTGGATCAGACGGGCTATCGTGCATTGATGGCTCGATCCCAGTCGGTGGCATTGGAATTGGTTCATTCCGTAAGCGTGGATGTTGTCGTACTTTCAATCGATAAATTGGTCGCAGGCTGTGAACTTGCACAGCAACTGAGAACCGCTCGAAGCAGTTTCGATGCTCCTATCATTTTTCTAGTGCCCCAGCTAGATGCTACTTGGTCGAAGGAATTGGCTGCGCACGGAGGCGTTTACTCGATGCTCTATCCCACAGATCCTAGCGGTTTGCTGGAGCTAATTGAACGGGTGCTCTGGTTGCCTCATCTAGCTGCTAACCATCAGCCTCGTGCGTCAAGTCACCTCGACCAAGTCAAAGACTGGATCAAGCTATCCGACTGAACGCGAAATATTATTGCCCCGATAGGGATTGGCTGGGAGAGGATACGCAATACTCCTAATTGACTCTTGCGGGCACATCGAGCTCTAGCATTCCGGCCAAACTTCCGCGATAGGTGCAGTTTCCGCAATGGAGTTTCCCCTGGGGTTCATAGTGGCCTGACAGAAATGCTGAACCCGATGATTGCCATCAGACTGCTTTTAGAGCAAACTTCACATAAGAGTAGCGTTTTTTCGCACATTTGCTCAATGATTTCCTTGCAAGCACACGCGATAAGTCCGTGCGACTCGTACTTGCAGGCTGCTGAAAAAGTAACCCGAAGCGTCAGCGAGGGAATGTGCCCAGCCCCGTACTAAGCACTAAGTCCCTCCCCTTATTTCGGGAGGGTCGACTGCAATTGTACAGACCGGGGACATAGTTAACACATGTTCGGGGACATGGGTAACACTCCATTAAGTTCATAAATTAGTCAACTTACCCTCCCGAATTTTCGGAAGGGTCGACCGCAAGTGCGGTCGGGGAGTGTCTTAAATTCTCCAACCTCAAAACATGGATTTCACGATGTGTATACCGTTAAGCCTGTGCGAGACCAATCTGCTGGTCCTATGTCCGGCCTTTTCAACTGGCCGACCCCTCTGTGAAAAAGGAATCTTCCAAAAGACTTTTCCTTTTCCGCTCTCAAGCCCGTCCAAGCCTGGGTAAGTTGGCCAAGTAATTCCGTGCGCACCGTTACAGTACTTCATGAGCGCACCGTTGCAGTGCGTTTCCTCTCAACTGATGGCATGGTAAACTGTTTGCCGCCTGAGGGCTAAAGTTAAACGCTGGGTCGATGCTTTCGCACTCCTTGACCCTACAAAGACCACCATGCAATTCAATTTTTACACATCATCTTCGCCATTTAGGGACCGACTCGTGATACTACGTGATGCGTGTTGTTTAGTCAGCCCAATTGCCCCTAAACTCCCCTTAACGGGAGCGAGTTTCCTTGCCGTATTAGTTCTCTGCGGATTGTTCAGCTCCGTCACAAGGGGGCAGGAAGAAGGACAGAATTCAGATGTAGTGGCACAAGCCTCTAGCGCAGATTCCGTGGATGGCACTCCGACAGAAAGTGTGAGCGATAAAACTGCAGTTGCCGACATAGGATTGGACAAGCGCATCGACGCCGCCTTCAAACCCTATGCGGATAAATGGGAAGCCCTGGTATTGACCAAAATTCCGCTGGGTGGTGGAAAGTCGGCAGCCATCGTTCTCTTGCTGCTAGTTTTTGGCGCGGGGTTCTTCACCCTCGCATTTGGCTTTGTCAATGTGCGACTGATTCCGTTCGCAATTCAAGTTGTAAGCGGCAAATATGATTCTGTGGAACATGACGAGCGGTTCGACTCCAAAATCAAGCATGTGGAGGTCAACGAGGTCGATGGTGATTTGGTTGATACGATACGGGACGAAAGCCAGACCGGCGAAGTTTCTCACTTTCAAGCTTTAGCAACTGCGGTTTCAGGAACTGTGGGACTTGGCAATATCGGTGGTGTGGCTGTAGCCATCGCAACTGGTGGACCGGGAGCAACTTTCTGGATGATTATCTGTGGGTTCCTTGGAATGTCGACAAAATTTGTGGAATGTACACTGGGTGTAAAATACCGCGACATAGACGTGGACGGCACGGTTCACGGGGGACCAATGTACTATCTCAAAAAGGGGTTAGCTGAATTGGGCATGAAACCGCTAGGTAGCGTCTTGGCGGTCATTTTTGCCATATTATGTGTAGGCGCTTCTTTTGGAGGTGGCAATGCTTTCCAGTCCAATCAAGCTGCCAAGCAAATCATCAGTGTTGTCAATGTATCGGGAGGTTCGGCGGGTGCCCTGGTGGGATTGGTCATGGCAGTGCTTGTTGGCCTAGTGATCATCGGTGGGATCAAGCGAATAGCAAGTGTGACTGAGAAAATTGTGCCCTTCATGGCGATTCTCTATGTAGGGGCGGCACTAATCATCATTCTCGTCAACATCCAGCACCTTGGTACGGCCTTGATGGAAATTGTCAACGGTGCGTTTACTCCTGCAGCAGGCCTCGGAGGCGTTTTGGGCGTCATCATGACCGGTTTTCAACGGGCAGCTTTTTCCAACGAAGCTGGTGCTGGTTCGGCAGCAATTGCCCACTCGGCAGTCAAAACTCGGTATCCAGCCTCTGAGGGTATTGTCGCGTTGCTTGAGCCTTTTATCGATACGGTGGTTATTTGTACGATGACGGCTGTGGTTATCGTGTTATTTAATTTCGACGGAAAATTCGAGTATGGAAACGTTCACGACAGTAACGTACAGATTGCTGGTCAGACCTATGGAGGCGTGGACCTAACGAGTGCCGCCTTTGATAGTGTACTTCCAGGATTCCGCTATATTTTGACCGTAGCAATAATCTTGTTTGCATTTTCGACGATGATTTCATGGAGCTACTACGGCCTTCAATCCTGGAAATTTCTATTCGGAAGAAGCGCGGCCGCCGACTTGTCTTATAAAATTATCTTCTGTTTGTTTGTTATTGTGGGTGCTGGAGCTAGCTTGGAAGCCGTTATCAAGTTTTCCGATGCCATGATTTTGGCTTTAGTCTTTCCCAATATGTTTGGGCTCTTGTTGCTATTCCCGCGAGTTCGAGAAGAATTGGGCCGCTATCTGAACGCCACGATAAAGCGGAATGCAGATTAAAGCTTGCTTAGCCAAGGGTGCTGAATCACGTTAGATGGCTATGTTTTTCGCGAGAGCTAACCTTATCGCGAGAGAAACAGACGAGTTTTTTCGTGCTATTTTCGTGTCTCTACAAACTTGGGCGCCAGTGGTTGAGTAAGATGTCTGTTTCGAGTCATGAAACTTAGGCGATCAGGTCATGACTCGAATTGTGTAGAGTGCCCTACTCCACCTTCCTACCAAATCCCCACCTGACCCGAGAGAGTGCTATGCCGCGCACACCCTTTCACGCTTGTAGTTTGCTAACGTTTTGTTGCTTGATTGGTGTTACCGCTTCTGTCATGAGCGGGCAAGAACAGGAATCAGGCCGCAGCACCTCCGAATCACATGAAACATCAGAACCGCCGAAAGACATTCAACCTCGCTGGTGGAAAGGGAATATCCACACGCATTCGCTGTGGAGCGACGGGGATGATTTTCCAGAGATGATTGCTTCATGGTATGTCGACCATGGTTATAACTTTTTGGCGCTATCCGATCACAATACATTAAGTCAGGGCTTGCGCTGGATGCAAGTCAGTGATATTGAGAAACGTGCTGGCAAGGTTGCCATGGAAAAGTACTTGAAACGATTTGGTCCATCGTGGGTCGAAGTGCGAGGAACTCCAACAGATGATGATTACGCAGTGCGACTCAAGCCACTGAACGAGTTTCGCGCACTCGTGGAGCAGGCTGGGAAGTTTATCATGCTCCAGGGAGAAGAAATCAGTGATCGGGCCGAGGGCAAGCCCGTGCACATGAACGCTACAAATCTCGCTCAACTAATTACCCCAATTCACGGTGAAACGGTGCGCGAAACCATGCAGAACAATCTGCGGTTGGTATTGGAACAAGAAAAAGAGTTAGGACAAGAAATTCTCCCTCACCTAAATCACCCGAACTTTGGCTGGGCAATTACTGCAGAAGATCTGGCCCATGTGATTCAAGAGAGATTCTTTGAAGTCTATAACGGTCACCCTGGAGTCAATCACTTGGGGGATGAAACTCGACCTGGCATCGAGCGCATGTGGGATCTGGCTAATGCTATTCGACTTGGCCAACTTGATGCTGAACCACTTCTAGGTGTCGCCACCGACGATTCACACGAATATCATGGTGAGCCCGGCTCACGGCCAGGACGTGGATGGGTCATGGTGCGTTCCATGTTTCTGACTCCTGAGCATCTCGTTCGTGCAATGAAAGCCGGTGATTTTTACTGTTCTAGCGGTGTGGAGTTATCATCGGTGACGTTTGATGAAGTTAGCAAAACTTTGAGCCTCGTAGTTTCACCCCAGCCAAACGCTTCCTACCACATTGACTTTATCGCCACCTTGCGTTCCCCGACCAACCATGCACCGGCACTCGAGACCATTGGGCAAATCGTTTCGTCCGTTGACGGCACGACGGCTAGCTATACGCTGACCGGGAAGGAACTGTATGTTCGGGCCGTAGTTACCAGCAGCCAACCTCCAGTGGATCCGGTCTTTGCAGATCAGCGTCAACAGGCATGGACACAACCGGTCGGTTGGCAAGTTGGAAAATAGCTGGCGCGCCACAAATTAATTTGCTTGTTGCATTGCCGTATGATTCGCTTTCAAGGCATTTCAATGTCGTCCAACATGGCCCTGAGGCTGGCTGTCTTATGCGTGATAGGTTTTTTGTTCATCGTGGATAATGGGCAGGCGGCTCAGCCGTACGTTGTTGTGTTGGGAATTGCTCAGGACGGAGGTTACCCGCAAGCCGGATGTCGACGTGAATGTTGTATGCCTGCCTGGGATGCCCCCTCGCTACAGCGCTGGGTAACGTGCTTGGCAATAGTAGACCCCGACTCAAGCCAATATTGGTTGCTCGATTGCACGCCAGATTTCAAATATCAACTGCACCTGTTGAGTCAGCTCGTACCACAAGACCCGCCGCTGACGTTGGCCGGAGTCTTTCCCACGCATGCTCACATCGGACATTACACGGGATTAATGCATCTGGGACGCGAGGTCATGGGGGCGAGGCAAGTTCGCGTTTATTCTATGCCCCGTTTGACGTGGTTTCTTAGCTCGCAGGGACCGTGGAGCCAACTTGTAGAGTTAGATCAAATCAGTTTGCTACGTATCCAAGCTGGTCAAGCGATACAACTCTCTCACCAGTTAACAGTGGAACCATTTATTGTGCCACATCGTGACGAGTTTTCTGAGACAGTGGGCTTTCGGCTTACAGGACCTCAGGCGAAATTGCTTTACATCCCGGACATTGATAAATGGGAACGTTGGAATGTGCCAATTGAGGATTTGGTTGCCGAAGTGGACTTTGCCTTTTTGGATGGTACGTTCTACTCCAATGATGAATTGCCCGGCAGGAATATGAGTGAGATTCCTCACCCGTTCATTGCGGAGAGCCTTCAAAGGTTCATAGCTTTGCCAGATCAAGAGCGACGAAAAATCTACTTTACTCACCTAAATCATTCCAATCCTGCAATTTCAGCCCAATCGGTTGCTGCAAAACAGATCCACGAGGCTGGCATGTCCGTTGCTAGCCAAGGTCAGCGTATCGATTTGTAAACTAAAGCCAATCCGGGGGTTCGTTGACTTACTCTCAATTGATATGCCCGTCCTGCAATCGGTTCTGGTTTGCCCTGGCTGAGAAGGCGGCACGATTACATTGCCTGGCTCGCGGCAGTATAATGTGCCAGTTCGTTCCCAAGCTGTCCAAACAGTAGTTTTGGAATCAGACGTCGCCAAAATCAATGTGACGCCTTGTTCAATGCCAGTTTCCGAAAACTGATTCCCGCAAAGGCTGCATTAAGACACTTTGTGCTGTGTGCCTAATACTAAGGGCCTCCTTATGATCAAGATTCATGTCAATGGCCGAGACCACGAATTAAACGATGTCCCTGAAGACACTCCATTATTGTGGGTGCTGCGAGATCATCTCGGACTAACCGGCACAAAATACGGTTGCGGGATGTCCGAATGCGGCGCGTGCACTGTGCATGTAGATGGCCAGGCAGTTCAGGCCTGTGTGACCAGTGTCGGGGAAATTGGCACTTCAAAAGTAACTACGATTGAAGGCTTGTCGACCGACGGATCGCATCCAGTACAAAAAGCTTGGAAGCAGCACAACGTTCCTCAGTGCGGTTACTGCCAGGTCGGACAGATCATGATGGCGGCTGCTATGCTCAATGAGAACAACGATCCATCGGACGAAGATATTGATACTGCGATGTGGAACATCTGTCGCTGTGGGACATATCCCCGCATCCGGGCAGCCATAAAGTCAGCAGCACAGGAGATGAGGAAGCAATGAGCGTACCGCAAACAACTCGTGATTTTCAATCTAATGGAAGTTCGATGTTTAAGTCGAGTGTCAATCGCCGTAACTTTCTACAACTGGCTACTTCTGGATCGCTCGTATTGCTTTGCAAGTTTAGCGATGGACAAGAAGTTATTGCTCAGGCCAGTGCAGTTGATCCGCAACATTTTGCTCCTGATTTGTTCGTCTCGATAGCGCCGGATGGTACCGTAACGTGTGTAGCCCATCGTTCCGAAATGGGAACCGGAATACGTACCGGTTTGCCACGCGTACTAGCTGACGAGCTAGAGGCTGATTGGGAGCGTGTGTCTATCGCGCAGGCTCCAGGCGACAAGAGGTTAGGAGACCAAAACACCGACGGTTCGAACAGTATACGTTTCTTCTTTGATCGCATGCGCGAGGCAGGTGCAACGGCACGCACCTTACTTGAACAAGCAGCTGCAAAGACGTGGGGTGTACCCGCCAGTGAATGTTACGCAGATAACCACACGGTAAAACATCGTGGCAGTGATCGGTCGCTCGGTTTTGGCGAGTTGGTGGCGACAGCCAAAACACTGGATGTGCCGACTAAGGATCAACTCAAACTAAAGCCCCGTAGTCAGTGGCGTTATATCGGTAAAGATGTGCCCATAAGGGATTTGGACAATATTGTCGCTGGCCGCGCCATTTTCGGAATCGATGCGCGGATGGAAAATCAGCTTTTCGCTGTGATTGCCCGCCCGCCAGTTGTCGGTGGCAAAGTCAGCTCAGTTGATGAAACGGCAGCCCGCGCCATTCCTGGGGTCGTGGATGTTGTCAAAATACCTGGCTTTGAAGGTGCACCCAATTTTCAACCTCTCGGAGGTGTAGCCGTGCTGGCCACCAGTACTTGGGCTGCTTGGCAGGGACGCGATGCATTGCAAATCGCTTGGGATCTTGGACCGAATGCAACCTATGACACGGATGTATTTGCACAGCAACTCAAGGAAACAGTTAACCAACCTGGCAAGACATTGCGTGAGGTGGGGCAAGCTGTCGACGTTATTGCAAAAAGTGGCAAACGAGTTTCCGCGGATTATGCGGTACCTCACCTTTCCCATGCTCCCATGGAAACGACTTGCGCTGTCGCCAACGTCAGCACGGCAGCGGACGGGCGGGTTACGGCTTGCCACATTTTGACCGCCACCCAGAATCCACAAGCAGTTCAAAGTGCGGTTGGACCGGCGTTGGGAATGAATCCTGATGATGTGCTATGCAACGTTACTCTGCTTGGTTCTGGATTTGGTCGAAAGAGTAAACCCGATTACTGCGTCGAGGCGGCTTTGTTATCTCGCCATGCAGGTCGTCCGGTGCACGTCACTTGGACTCGCGAAGACGACCTGCAGCACGATTATTATCACGCGATCGCTGCCATTCACTGCGAGGCGGCTGTGGATCGTGATGGCAAACCTGAAGCTTGGTTACAACGCGTAGCTTTTCCAACGATTGGTTCCACTTTCGATGCTCGGGCGAATACACCGGCTGCATGGGAAGCCGAAATGGGACACACGGATTTGCCTTTCGACGTACCCAATTTACGATTGGAGGTGGGTGAGGCCCGTTCTCATATTCGTACGGGATGGTTGCGTGCGGTCTGTCATATACAACAGAACTTTGCGGTCAGCTCTTTTGTCGACGAATTGGCAGCAGCCGCCAGTCGCGATCCCTTGGAGTTCTGGTTGGAATTGCTGGGTGAAGATCGGCAACTTGACATGCAAGCTGCTGGCTTGGGTAACCGTGGGGCAGATCCGAAGGATTACCCCTACGACATCGGCCGATTGAAAAACGTATTGCGCCGTGCCGCTGAGTCGGCTAATTGGTCGCGTCGCGAGAAAATGCCAAATGGTAAGGGGCTTGGAATCGCAGGGGCGCGTTCTTTCCTTGGCTATACCGGGCACGTTATCGAGGTCGATGTGGCCAAAGACGGCACCCTCACGGTTGAAAACGTCTGGGTTGCATTGGACTCCGGGACGATTGTCAGTCCAGATCGAGTGCGCAGTCAGCTCGAAGGAGCTTCCATTATGGCTCTTACGCAAGCCAAATATGGCAAGATCACCTTCAAGAACGGTCGTGCACAACAAACAAACTACGACAGCTACCGCATGGTAAAGATGGCTGATACTCCGCGGTCGATTCACGTCGACATAGTCGATAGTCAGGCGGCGCCTGCGGGAGTCGGCGAAACGGGCATCGCTTCGTTCGCGCCGGCTCTTTGTAACGCGATCTTTGCAGCTACTGGAAAACGTATTCGCAGTCTACCAATTGCTGACCACGATCTATCTTGGACATAAGGTTTGATTGTTCAGCAAGCCGCCACCCGGAACAGGAATCGTCTACACTCCACGGTCGGGCCAAGTTTTAAGCCTTCTGCGGCTATTTGCCCATTAGAAATTGCATGGCCGATGATACACCGAGGGTCACGGAAGTCATTCTTTCGTAATCCAATGTCTCAGGTGTATCGCTGGACAAATGGTAGTTGGGATTTCTAAGAAAACTGGTATCGGTCAGCATCAGTGCCGGATATTTTTGATCCCAAAACGAACTGTTGTCACTCAAACGAATTTCGTGGATCTTTTCCGGTAGGCAGATCGAGAATAGCGGCATATTTGGGGCCCCACGTTTGAATCCTTTTCGAAACTGTAGGCAAAGTTTCCAAGAAGGCAAATTTCCGACGCCAGCCAGAAAGTTCCCGCGTCTTGGAAAGATCCTCTGCATCCATCGAGGAATTCCGGGGGGAACCGCCTGTGAACCAAAATCGTTCGAGTAGAAACCAACCATCTCTAGGCACAACATGCCGATGATCTTGTCGCCTCGCAAGCGAGACTGATAGGCATGGAACTGACTGCCCATTGCGTCACAATTAAAATAGGGAGGCTCTTCACAGGCGAATGCTACGAAACGAACAGTACGCTTGCCATGAAAACTACTCAGTAGTCGACTCACCTCAAGCAGTACGGCAATCGCGGACGCGTTGTCATCAGCTCCTGGAGTGGAGGCCACTGTGTCGTAGTGGGCGCCTAGTAGCACGATTTCGTGGGCTTTCGATTTCCCACGCCGTTCAACAACTAGGTTGAGTGCCTGGTCACCGAGTGCATCGAATGGCTCGTGTTCGACTGAATACCCAAACTCGTTCCATTTATTCTCTATGTAGCCAATGGTTGCTTGGATTGTTTTCGGCTTCGACAGGACACGCGGACCGATAAGTCCGGCCAAACAATCAACGTGCATTCGCAAGTTCTTTTGGATTTGGTCCATCGAAGATTCTTATCAGAACATAGGCCGGAGGAAAACAATTCCCTACAAGCATCCAGTCATAGACAAAGTGTAACCTGTCACGGGATTCGTGACGTTTGAATCGCACCAACCAGTTGCTGGGCCACTGGCAAACGGCACACGCGCTTTCACGCTTTCTAATACCCAACCCTTCGAATTGGGCTATGCAAACTTTGGGGCTTTGCCCAGCGATGCGAATCCCTCGGTCTAACGGCCCGGCCGCTCGCTTAGCCTGGCCCGCAGGGTGCATTTCAACGGTCTGCCGATCGCCACGCACACAGCATCCAAGCGGCTAAGAGGCTTTGAAACGAATAATTTGTATGCAGCATGCTGTAGTTTTGGATAGGCTAGACATCTGAACTCCGCCCTGGAAGTCCATCGCAGAGTCCGCAGAATTGGCGAGAGTAAGCGTGACGTCACCATAAATACATCTTGCTGACAGATACGCTTAGCGTTATTCGGTACTCTTGGGTGCGGCAAATCTTGTAGGATTCACGCCATCTCGTTCAGTAAAATCACTTGCTAATACTTGGCTGCTCTCGGCTGACAACAGCGTTCGCATGGCTCGAAGCAACTCTACCTCGACCGCTGGCGAGACATTCGTGGCTCGTTCACTGACTTCATAGCCGCCTTGTGGAAATGCAACACGGGTGCCGATGTAAAACGTACCATAATCTCCGTAAGCCGCCATGCACACATTGCTGTCCGGTTTCATGTGCTGTGCCGCCAATTGGTACTCGACGAACAGTTCACCCGGCATAAAAAGTACTTGATGTTCGTTTCCAATCCTAAGGCATGAAGCCTGTACAGGTATTCCAGCCCGACGACGGTACAGAAACGCCAGTTTTTCCGCCGAATGGCATCGCAACGCGCTTGGAGTTGCTTCGTCTTTTACCAAAGCCAATAATTCATCTTCACGTACATGCTCTGCTACGGGTACATCTACACCTAAGCTTGTCCATGATATCTGCTCCGAATCTGCGGGCTTGCGCACCCGGTTGTCAAAGGCAAATTGCATCGCAGTGGCGACTCGGTCGGCAAGAACTTGACGATTCTCGTGGGAGCCATCGTTGTATTTTCCTGCCCCAATATTGCCGCCGGCACCATTGAAATGCAAATGAAAAACTCCCGTCGATGCTTGGCGTGCATTGCGGGCCATACCAGGAAAGTCGGGGTTGGCCCCACCAGTTCGATAGTAACTTTGCGGATGAGTTGCGTAGAACGAGACCGCTGCTACGGGACCTTTTTCATCTTCAAACGTTAACATTCGCAACACGGGGTCAATGACTCCTTCGGGAAGATTGCGGATGGCATCCTCTCTGCAAGCCGTATAACGAGTGGTGTGAACAATTCCTTGTTCGTCCAACATACGGCGATTCGATGCAACTTCGTATACCAATCCGTTGCCAGAACCTATTTGCGTGATGGTGACAGCGCCTTTGATCGCTTGCTTGGCAGCCATCGCGGCCCGATCCATGACGTCTTGAATGAAAGGTTCATCAAAATGCGCCGCCGCAATACCGAATGGACGCAGCAAATCAGCCGCTTCTAAGTCGCAACGGGGTGCATCATGCTGGTGCAATGTATGCACAACGACTCGATCCATAGAAGTGCCCACAGCTTCGGCTAAAGAACGCCGAAATGCATCGTTGGTTCCGTTGGCAATGCCCAGCCAGTCTACCGTACACCATACGATGGGCTCTCCGGCTCCGAACATGACCAACCCACGACAAGAAAGTGGAAGCGTGGCTTCCTTCATTGGGTCGTAGGCAAGTGGGCTTCCGACTGAAGGCGTTGCATCTACATCGAAAGTCGCCAACCGCAATTCAGCTTGCAGTGACTGAATACTCAAGAAGCACAAGACAAGGCCTGCGATCATCGTTCGCATATGCAGTTTGATCGATTTCATTTCTTCTAGTTCCGTAGATGGTTAGAAATTTCCTTCGTCCCGTGAAGAGTTATGCACGCAGTATTATAACACCACGATTCATCGCTAGGCCGCCGGATATTCTCAGATTTGTGATACGCATTGGCCTTGCGTTTCCAATTTCTGCAACTCAATTAACTAGTTGAGTTACACTCTATTTCAGTGGCAAGAAAATCGCGCCCGCCAACGTTACGCCAAAACCCACGATTCCCATGATCGTCAAAGCAGCAGTAAAACTGCGTAGAGTCTGCCCCGACGTCATTCCGGTCATGGTTGCTATCTGCCAAAAACCACTATCGTTCATCCAAGGCAATGGCTTTGATCCACAGCCAATTGCTAGGGCCACATATACAGGGTGAAACGGTAGATCCATGTTAGTCATCACGGGCGCTACAATTGCAGAACTAGTTAACATAGCGACAGTAGCAGAGCCCTGAGCCGCACGTATGATGGCGGTCAGAACAAACGAAGTTACCAGTAGTCCCCAGGGTGTCGAGAGAGTGCCGAACTGCGTTGAGATTGCGTCGGCGATTTGCAGTTGTTGTAAGGACGCTCCAAAAGCACCTCCTGCGCAAGTTAGCATCAAAATCGTACCTGCGTCGGATATGCCTCGAGCCAATGTCGCTGGGGCTCCATCGGGAGGCCCATAGCGACGCAATATGAAGATGGAAATCAAAGCGGAGCCAATAAATACTAGGCCAGCATCACCCAATAGATCTGTCCATGCAAGCATCGGAGTTAGCCAAGCTTGTATCTTGGCGAAAACTTCGCTGCCCTGGGCGTCGGTTTCGCACACGTATTCGATGCATTGCGTCATACTCAGGGCGGCAATCGGTAAGGCGATTGGAAGTGCCGCTAACCAAAGTGGTACGCCTCGCGGTGGTTCTTGGTTTATCGAATCGTCCTCTGATGTTGATTCGTCAGTCGACTTGGGCATCTGGTCCATAGATATTTTGATCCAGCGGTGGCATTGCGTACCAAACAAGTATCCAATGGACGCTGCAATACCACCTACGATGGAACCACCAATCATCATCATGCCGATACTGACGTTGAGTTCTTTACAGACCGCTAGCGGCCCAGGCGTAGGTGGAACCAACGAATGCGCCATTGTGGCACCGACGATGATCGCCATGACGGCAGTTACGAAGTTTCCTTCGCGCTGTCGACCAATCGCCTTTGCCAAAGGCAAAAGCAAATAAAACACATTCTCGAAGAAGACCGGCACACCCAACACGAAACCTGACACAGTCAACGCCGGGCCGGTTCCTCTGGGACCGAACAGGCTAACGATAAAGGATACCAATCGAGCTGCCGCGTGGCTTTCCAGCAAGCAAATTCCGACGAGCGCCGCCATGGTAACCGGAATTCCTAAGCGCAAAAACGTTTTTCCGAAACCATCGCTGAGACGTTTTCCAACAGACGAAAAACGGCGGGAGTCAAATCGATTGACAGCCGCGACAGCTATTAATTTGTCTTGCAGATTAATTGTCGCACGACCGGAATCCACATCATGCCACAGGAGGTCAACAGCCGGCATCAAGCCGTTTTTAGCTTGGAGAGCAGCAATGTCACTTGGGCTGAGCGGCCGGATGTTGACGATGGGGCTAGTGCGAGTTGGCACACCTTCCGAGCGCCACAGATAGTATTCTCCTCGAGGAATCGGACGGTCAGTTCCAATAAAACCACTTTCCGTGAATTGCTGGATCTTGAATGCCTGTCCACCCAACTCATTGACTAGTTGAACATCACGAGGCGTTGCTAAGAGTAAGAAAAGGCTTCCCAAGAGTAGCCCGAGTAACGGATTAAGTCTTAGCACTAGAATAGACAACAGGACGATTGCAATACCGAGTGCCGAGACTACCAAAATCAACATGCGGTTTTTCTTTTTCGAATTAGCGTACAACAACAGCTGTACTTGTTAATAAATAAAACTTCTCAATTACAAATCCCTGCACACCTCGAGGTGGAATTGTTCCTGGTGATGATGTGTAATAGCATATGAGTTCCAATTGCAGGAGTGCTACCACGTCCACGAAATTTGGTCAGCTTACCCTCCCAGGTTTGGGAGGGTCGAAAAAGGAATCGTCTCGTAGACGATTCCTTTTTCGGGGAGGGGCCGGAGAGCTGTGAAAAGGCTGGACCAATAACCAGCAGCCTAGTCGCGCACTGGTTTTATCGGAAAACAGATCGTGAAGTCCATGTTTTGAAGTTGCATTATTTTTAGACCGTTAGAACATTATTGTCGCGAATCGTTGTGTGTATCCATCTCCATCGAGTAGTTGCGAGCACGGCAGGGGAATTGAAGCCCCTCCCCGACCGCATTGCGGTCGACCCTCCCGAAATTCGGGAAGGTAAGTTGCTTTCTGCGGTATTTAAAAAAGGCTTATTGGGTCGCGAAGTTAGCGCATGAGCATTTTTTCATTGGAAATGCATTTTTATCAGGCCTCCCCTTGGGGAGTGTAGCGAGCGAAGAAAGGGATCGCCTTCCCCGTCGCAAGGGCTCTGACCGTAAAGGGTGTGACATCACCCGCTGCCACATTTTACAGCATTAGGAAGATGTATGGGGTGGACATGATAAACCTGCCGGTTACTGCGTAACTAAAGCAAAAATTGAACCTTGTGCGAGCAAGTTGAGTTTTCAGCACAAGCTTGGAAAACCTTGAATTCCCGCTAAACTCCGTGTCGTAGCGCGACGCCAAACCTAGTTAAAACAAGCCCCTAGAAGGAAGCGACTTTGTCAGACATTTCGAATACAACCGAACGCGATCCAAATGAATTGAGAAGTAACCGCTGGTTTGCACCAGACGACTTGCGATCTTTCGGGCATCGCTCTCGCATGAAGCAAATGGGATTTGGCGATCAAGACTTTCGCAACAAGCCAATTGTGGCGATCCTCAACACGTGGAGCGACCTGAACACTTGCCACTCGCACTTTCCGCAACGCGCTGAAGATATTAAACGTGGCATTTTGCAGGCAGGGGGATTTCCGGTAGAAATTCCCGTAATGAGCTTGGGTGAAATGCTCATGAAACCAACAACGATGCTCTACCGAAATCTTCTGGCGATGGAAGTTGAAGAGGTATTGCGTTGTCATCCAATTGACTCCGTTGTGTTGCTCGGTGGATGCGACAAGACGGTTCCTGGGCTATTGATGGGAGCTTTGTCCGCGGATATTCCGTGCATCTTTCTACCTGCCGGCCCGATGCTCAAGGGTCGTTGGAAAAATGAAACTTTAGGAAGTGGTTCCGATGTGTGGAAATACTGGGCAGAACGTTGCGCTGGGAATCTATGCGACGGTGCTTGGCGTGAAATGGAAGACAGCATTGCCCGGTCCGCAGGAACCTGTATGACGATGGGAACAGCGTCCACCATGGCTTGCGTAGTTGAGGCTATGGGTTTCACTCTGCCCGGCGCGGCTAGCATTCCTGCTGTGATGGCAGAACACAGCCGCCTAGCGTCAGCCACAGGTCGACGAGCCGTTGAAATGGCTTGGGAGAAATTGCGTCCAAGTGATATCATCTCCGTCAAGTCGATCGACAATGGCATTGTGGCTCAGCAAGCCATCGGAGGCTCTACAAATGCAATTGTGCATATCATTGCTCTAGCTGGGCGCGCGGGGTTAGTCATGTCCATGGACCGGTTCGATGAGATATCGCAGAAGGTACCTTACATTGCCGATATTCGTCCCGCCGGTCGATTCCTCATGGAAGACTTCCACAATGCCGGAGGGTTACCCGCATTATTGAATTTATTACAAGAGCAATTAAATCTGAATTGCCTCACGGTCAGTGGCAAAACGATGGGCGAGCAAATTCTGGGCGCCGAAGTCATTGACGATCAGGTTATCCGTTCGTTGAAGAATGCGATCTCTCCAACCGGCGGAACGTGTGTGCTGCGAGGCAACTTGGCACCAGAAGGTTGTGTGATAAAGACTGTGGCCGCCGATCCCAAACTCTTGCAGCATCGAGGCCCGGCAGTTGTTTTTGAAAACTATGCGGAAATGAAGCAGGCCATTGACGACCCGGACTTACCGGTAACCAAAGACAGCATACTCGTACTTCGCAGTGCTGGACCCTTGGGTGCACCGGGCTTTCCTGAATGGGGTATGTTGCCGATCCCCAAAAAATTACTCAAAGAAGGAGTGCGCGACATGGTGCGCATTTCCGATGCCAGAATGAGCGGAACGAGTTACGGAACGTGCATCCTGCACGTCTCTCCTGAAAGCCACATAGGAGGTCCGTTGGCGCTAGTGCAAACGGGTGATGAAATCGAGATAGATGTGGCGGGCCGCAGCATTCATTGGCATGTTGGACTGAAAGAGATTTCCAAGCGTCGTGCCGCCTGGACACCACCAGACTTCAAATGGAAGCGAGGCTATCACGCCATGTTCGCTGCCCACGTGACCCAAGCCCACCAAGGTTGCGATTTCGACTTCCTCGCCGGCCGTTCACCAGGCGAAGAACCAGATATCTTCTAATATTTGGGTGCGAAACTTGACTTAGGTTCGTTAGTCCAAGTACGATCGCCCAACGCAGAGAATTACTTTCCCGTCCGAACGGTCATGCACACCATATTATAAGTCTAATTCATCCATCCATTCGTCTTTGGAAACATCGTCCAGGAGATCAAAAGCAAGGTTGGCAAAATACCAGTCTCGCCCGCTACCTCCAACCAACTCGTCAGAGTCATGATCCTCGAAAACGGTGGCGTTTGTGCCACTGGTTACCAGGAATACTTCACCATTCGCACGCAGGCTACTACTTGGTCCGCGGAGATTGGTGGCACGTTCCTCGTAGCTGCGAGCTGAATTCCATTCCGACTGAATTGCCCAAATGGCTAATTCATTTCCGTCAAATACTGTGCTCCCGCCTATTAATAAGTCATCTCCGTTTTTACCCTTAAATAGGTCTGCGTCAGCGCCACCTACCAGAATAGAAAGCACTAGTGCGTCATCAACACAAAAAACTGGGGGTGGAGAATTAGGGGAAAAATCGGATTCTATTGGGAACCAAGGAGGATCCGATGAACAAAAAGTATATCGTACGATTGAGCCAGGATGAACGGCAGGCCTGTCAGGCTGTAGTTAAGAAGCTGAAGGGATCGTCGCAGTAAGTAAAGCACGCTTATATATTGTTCAAAGCAGATGTAGGTGGTCCGGGGTGGACGGATCAGAAAATCAGCGTGAGTTTGATTGTCGTGTGCAAACAGTGGAGTGTATACGGATGTAATTTGTGAAGTAGCCAACCTTGTAAATAGTCGCTAATCGAAGTGCAAAATGGTGACGTTGGTTTGTGACAATCTTAACACTCACACGATAGGAGCGTTTTACCAAGTATTTCCACCCGAGCATGCACGGAAATATGTGGAGAAGATATACTTCGCGCATACCCCTAAGAATGGAAGTTGGCTTAATTTGGCTGAATGCGAGTGCCCAGACGCTGGGGTTGGTCGTTTCATGTTGCACGCCTCGTTGAAAGGGTCCCTCAACGATAATGACAAACCACAACGCCGCTGTGTGGAATTTGTTGCACTGGTCCTGTATCCCCGTTGGTTGTTGGCTCGATCAAGAGCGAATTTTTCGTACACGGACTGTGTAACATTTGATCAAAGTACTAAGCCACGGTGACATCGTAGTAATGGTTGAATTTAATATCTACAAGGTTGTTGGTGTTGCAGACACTTTCTATAGCTTTGGTGAACGCGTCCACAATTTGCCTCCTTTTAGTCCCCATCTAAATCCTATCGAGCGGAGGTAAATCGCGCGCTCACAGCACAATTGAAACTTGCTCAGACGATAGGAGGCGAGTTGAGGAAATCCATAAAAAGATCTACACCTCGGTGTGTATGCCTTCTGCGGTCTGTGCCCCCAACCAAGAGCTACCCCAGGTAGTAGAGTTTCATGAATTTCTTCCCACTGCAAAAACGACAGGGCCCTTAATGGGAGCAGCTGGCGAAAACGAAGGAACCAGTGAAAATCCCGCACTTTCGTGCATTTCGGATTTCCACGGTCGCTTGATGGTATTTCATTCGTTTTAAACTCGTCGATCGAAATATTACAGCTTTACTTCGTATAACACAGCGTGCGCCAGTACCGTGAGAGCCATCGCCGTCTTGTGTCGGCGTCCAACTGCGATCGTTGCACTTCTCGATTTCGATAATGAGTTAAGGAACATTACTAAATCGAACTCTTTTAACGACGATTCCAAACTATGCCAAGTACTTTCACGCCAGCGCGGAATACACTAAGAGATTTTCTGGGAGCTACTTCGGATAACGCCTAGTCAACAATTGTGCTGTCTGACCGTGCCCATCATCTACGACGTCGGCGAGAAGAGCCAAACAATGCGTACACCAAGATGCCGATGGAAGTGAAGCAAGCGGGTTCTGGTACTGCAGTAACCGTCACCGTGCCGGATGTACTAAGGCTGTAATTGACGTCGAACGCGCCTGTGTTCAATATCCCATTGTTAATTGGATCGTTTACCAACGAAATCGAGTAGTTGGTCGGACCACTTTCAGACATCGGCGCAATATGCTGGAGCTCCATACGGGCCAACAAATAATTTGTACCTGCTGTAATCGGCACATCTTCGGTGGCGAAATCGCTTGCAGTTAATCGACGATTGTTGCCAGCGGTTCGCGTTGCGCTGAAGTCACCGAGCTGAACCTTACCAAGGAAGATGTAAGAATAATCCATGCTCGAAAATGTCCGTTCGGAATCGGATTGCTGTGGAGTTGACATGCTACTGAAGCTGTCTTGAAACTCCAAAACTCCGCCTGACGGGCTGGTTGAGATTTCGAACAGTAATGAAAAGCCGTTAACGGCAGTATCTGATTGCGATCGGAGAAGTACATCTACGAAGCCAAGTCCGCCAGGGGTCATTTGTCCGTCTCGCACCTCAATGATGAAATCGCCCTTGCACAAAGAGTTGTGAAAGCACAAGAACAGAACAAAGATCAACGTACGTTTCAACATGCTAGAATTCCAAAGTTAAGAAGAAAAAGTAACGTAACTAACTAATCATCCAATAGTTGTCGCAAGGCTTCGTCCAAGTGTTTTCCAAGTGACTTCTGCTGGTTCACGTAGTTGCGGTCAAAGCCGTTGACCGCGCCGCTGCCATCCATATCGCCTTCCAAATTGGTACCGGTTTGTCCGAGTTGGCCATTGACCACTGTCAAGTCCGCATCGTCGACCACAGCATCCCCATTCGCGTCGCCGAGAATCCGATAGAACTCGAATAGCCCATCGACTGAGTCCGCGAAGTCGCCATCGCGATTCGTATCTACCAAAACTCGATAGAATCCATCCCCCGCGTTGGAAGTGCGCGAGCCAGTGATTCCATTGGTTCCAAAATCGAGACGCAATCGGTCGCCGACCTTATCCAGGGTGAATCCCGACACGAGCGTTCCGGTGCCAGGAGTCACATCCGTGGCGTTGAGCGCGAAACGCTCAACGATAACCCTTCCGGGCTCGAGTAGGCTGGAGACTCCCGATTCGTTGCTAAAGAGAATGTCCAAATTGCGAATGAATGAGCGCTGCGTCGCACCGCGCGCTACATCAATGCCCGTTGGCACCAATCCGGGATTCGCGATGGTTGCATCAACGACCACATCTCCACTTCGTCCTGGTGCTGTCTCAATGTTGCTGGCAGCGTCGCGACCGATACTGAAGAATCGGTACCGATGTGGAGCTCCGTCAGTTCTGCCCTGATACTTTAGACTTGCCGTGTAGTCGCCGCTGGCGTTCGGAGCACCCGCACCGGCGCTACCAACCAATTGGGCAACTCCTCCATCAACCGAAACATAGACATCGAAGAAGGATAGACCACTGCTGCCGCTATCACGACCGGTGACTTGTACACTGAACAAGCCGAACGTATTGGCAACGGCCGATACAACATGAGTCTCTGGTGCGTCAAAATCCCCAACAATCGTTTGTGCATCAATGGTATTCTTGTTCTCGACATTGCCTTGGTAGTCGACAGCGAGACTACGGAAGAAGTAGTTGTGGTTGCTACTAGCAACGAATTCAGTGTAGAGAGTATCGGCAGGCAGAGTAGCAAACAGCGCAAATGCTCCGGCGTCGACCGCAACGTACAACCGATATTCTTTGACTCCAGAGACACTGCTGCTGGTGGGACCAGGGGGATCGTAGCCCGAAACCATAATTGGAATGACTAAGTCGTTGGCTACGGTTGCTAGCGGAGCGATGAGGCTGACTGGTGGTGTTTCGTCAACAGCGTTGGCTTGAATCGTGCCCACAGCTAGGCTGTCAGCGATTTCTCCACCTCGACTGTTGGAAAGAACAATACCGAATTGCTCGTCAAACTCTGCATCAAGATCAGCGTTCACTGTCACGAAAATAGTCTGCTGCAGGGAACCGCCGGGACTGAATATCAGCGTCCCTGAAGTGGGAACGTAGTCACCATCAATAGCTCGCGCCGTGCCATCGACGGTGGAGTATTCAACGCGAACCTCAGTTGGGCTAGCTTGGTCCAGCGAGACGATGAACGCGAATTGAGAAACTCCCGACAACGGTTCCGATGAGGTGGCATCGGAAATAGTGATTGAAGAGAGATCTTGTAAGTTCACGGTGACGGTACTGGTAGCGGTACTGTTGTCGGCATTCGTACCGTCAGACACTTCCACTGTGAGTGTGAATGTACGCGTTGTCGCATTTTCAAAATCAAGTGCAATCGGGTCCGCAATGGCCAGCGTGCCGGTTGTGGGATTGATGGCGAAAATGTTTCCTGTGTTCCCTCCCGTAATCGACCAAGTTAGGGTGTTGCCCGTATCTGGATCAAAAGCGTTAACCACCGCAAACTCATCATCTCGAACGGTGATTGGCAGTGACTGCGTGGCGAGCGTTTGGTTCGTCGCTTGAATTCCACTTCTCGCCCGCAAGAGAATTGTCCGCGTTCCGTCGAGAATCGCATTGTCTAATGCATTCAATACAAACGTCGCTGACGTCTCGCCAGCTGGAATCGCTACCGTTTGTGGAACTGACGCGTCTGCGACGGCTCCGCCGCTCAGCGACCGCAAGTCAAGCGCGACGATCATTTCGGTAGACAAGTCGTCCATGACCCTGGTAACGGTTCCAATCGCCTGGCCGCCACGCTCCGACAAAGTTGTTGTCGACAGGCTCAGTCCCAAGGCCGTTCCAGTCCGAGTACTGGCGGGAGTGGATGGCAGGGGTGAGTACTCGTCAAGCAATATGTCCAGATTTCCGATCTCAGGCGGCGAATTCAGGATTTGCAAAGTTTGTGTGAAGGAGCTGGTTGCGGCTTCTCCACCGTCTGAGTCGAATACTTCAAGCGTCACCTCATATTCGCCACTCGACGGGTACACGTGCGCCGCTTCGAATTGGAATTCATGTGCGTTGCTACCGGATGTAAAGACAAGCGGCAATGCGGTGCCGTCGCCAAACGATAAGCGTCCTCGTAGCGTTTCAGCTGCCCCGGCATCGGTCACGGTGCCATTAAAGATCAACACGTTGCTAGTGGCTCCGCCATTCGGAATCTCCGTTGGCAAGCCATCGGTACGTGAGATTTGTTGGACGGAAAATGCTGTGACATCTGGGCTGGCATTGTTTACGTCAATCGTGCGAACAAGCGTTGAGGTGGCGCCGTCCGAATCCTTGACCGTCAACAAGACTTCGTAACTCCCGTTGTCGGGCGGTGTAAATGTAAAGTCGCTGTCGGTGTTGAAGCCATCGCCGTTTGCATCCGGCGTGCTCTCAGCAACCAGCACGCCGGCGAGGAAAACTTCGAAGCGATAGCGGAACGTATCATTGCCAAAATCAGTAGGCGGATCTTCGAGCGTGATCGCTGTGCCTTCCATCCCAGTACCGTTCGCCAGCCCATCGGTCACACTTAGCACCGGTAGTGGAGCCGCATTGCGGACTTCCATTGTCGTCGTCACGGTAACTGGCGTACCGTCACCGTCATCGACACTCAACACGATCGCATAGGTGGCTGGACCATTGTCGATACCAGCCGCAGCCAGCTGCTCCCAAGTTCTCACAAGCGTTTCTCCAGTACCGAGCAGCACATCACCAGTCTGCACGTTGAAGACACCGTCTTGATCCATATCGCGGAACCAGGTCCAGGTCGTTTCCGCTAGTTCTACGGATGCGATCGTCGCGTGACCCTGCAGTTGAACACCTTGGCCCTCGCGCGTCAGATACAAGCCACCTGCCGACACGTCGCTGGGTAGCACGTTAAGGATGTCGTCACTGTCAACGTCTGCGTCATCGCCATCGTCTAGTACAATCTCGTAGTCGGACCAACCTCCGTCCAAATCACTGACCCGTCCGCGCACAGTGAGTGGGCCATCGTCACGCAGTATCAATGTCGTTGAGCTGCTTAGTGAATCGACGACATCCAGCGGCCCGCCGAATTGTCCATCGCCATCGAGGTCAAAACTAAACCGAAGACTTGCAGAATCGAGATTCGATGGATCGCTGAGACCGGTGAAGCTGAGAGTCAGTATGTCGCCTTCGTGCAGCCATCCGTCCGCGCTACTTGAGATAAACCCAAATGTGCCGGTGGGCGCTGCATTGGCCACCGTGACCTCAAGGCTGCCGCCTCCGGCCGACCGTTGTCCATTTGCTGCGAGAGAACCATGCACTCCATCCGTATTGATCAGCGTGGCATGTATGGTGAAGGTGCCGCTCTGCTGGTAGCTGTGTGTCACTTGCCGATTGGCAGGAATCTCATTCGCCTCAAAGACCGACGTAGAGCCATCACCCCACTCGATCAAGTATGTGTCAACTTCGTCGTCGCCCGAATCCACCGGAAAATCCACATAGACGGAAGCCGTGTCTCCCTCGCTCAAATTCGAGTTCATCAGTGCTAACGCGACTGTCGGTGCCACATCCTCGATGACGACGACAAATGGCGGAGCATCAAACGTGCCATCTTCGTTGGTCGCCCTGGCATGAATAGTGAAAGCACTTGGTCCGTCGGGGAAGGTGTGCGCGATTGATTCCAGCTCGCCATTTTCATTTCCCGGGACGGTTTCGTCGATGAAGCCGTCACGGTCGTAATCAATGTCCCAAAGGTTTTCATTCGCTCTCTTGGTTGCAACAGTTGAGTACACCAAGTTGCCATTGTTGGGGCCGTCCCAGTCGAATTCCCAGCGAGTGATTTCATCGTCACCCGGATCGGTAGCAGCCAGGCTAAGCGAGTAGCTTTGTCCTTCGTTCGCTGTTCCATTACTAACATTCAATGACGCCGCCACGTCTGCCACAGTTATCGTGACCAGGTCCCGAACTGGCTGTCCACCGAAATCAGCAGCTAGCTCCAACACATAAGTTCCACTGTCTGGTGGAGCGAATTGAAAACCCTCGAGTTGTGCATCAGCGTCGTCAATAACGACGTTTGCCAATCGCCAGACAGTGTTCGATAACAGCGGTGACGAGAATGAGTTCAGTGTGGCTACCTCGCCTTCTCGCATGATGAGGTCGGGGCCCGCATTCACCATACGGACACCACCGAAGTCCACGAAGCGGATTGTATCGGGACTTGAGTGCGGAACCTGGCGATCGGCGTCGACGAGGAATACGTCGCTAACTCCAAAGAAGTCGTTGTATACGTAGTCGCTTGCGGAACTCTCAAACGCCACGAACTGTCCATTTCCACTGACGGCAATTTTGCTTACGGACCCGTTTCCAGTCGCGTTTCCCGACCGGTTGCGGCTCACCAACACCGTCTCAGTTGCAGCAGGATTAACGAAATCCAAGTGCCGCAGGAATGCATCCGCGCCGTTGTTTGTGTCTGCGAATCCATTTGTTAAATCACTCGCATTGCTCAAAAATAAAACAGTATCGCCATTAACGCTCAGTACCTGACTGGTGGAAAAAGCATTGGCACTGCTGGTTCCCGCATAGTTCACGCTGACAAGTACCGTTCGCGAGGCCGCTGGACTAGCGTAGTTCATTTGCCGCGCGAAAACATCGGTTGTGGAATTGACATCCAGGGGATCCAGGTCCGTGGCCGTGCTGTGAAACGCAACGACCGTTCCATCGGCGCTGATGACCGGAGAATACGAACCGCCAAACCCGCTATGCGTGCCAGCCGCGTTCATGCTCACCAAGAATGTTTGCGAACTGGCCGGGGTGACGAAATTAAGTTTCCTGACGAAAACGTCGCTGTCTGAATTCTGGTCGAGCGAATGGAGGTTCGAGGCAAGGCTAGAAAATGCGACTAACGTGCCGTCCGCGTTTAAGACAGGACTACTTGAAGTTTGGTCGCCTGGTGCGGTGCCGTCAGCTGAAAGGCTGACCAACTGGGTCGAAGCCACGTTTGGATTGTTGAAGTCAAGTGGGCGCGCAAAAATGTTGGCCCTGAGACCTGGTGTGGATATTGCAGGATCTAGATTGGACGAAGTGCTCACAAACGCAACTACTTGTCCATTAGCACTAATTGCCGGAATGAGTGACGCACTGGAGCCAGTCCCGGTAAGGGCGTTATTCATGCTAACCAGTACCGTCTTAGACGCGGTAGGATTGGAAAAGTCCAACTTGCGAGCGAATATATCCAAATTGTTATTCGCGTCGGAGATGCCAGCTACCAAGTTCGTCGCAAGGCTCGAAAACGCGACAACCGTTCCGTCTGCACTGATTACAGGATTCGACGAACTGCTATTCCCACTGCTTGTTTCAGTACTGTTCACGCTGACTAACAGCGTTTGTGAAGCAGTTGGATCGACTAGATTCGTAAGATCCAATCGCCGCAGGTAAACGTCTGTCGAACCGTTGCTATCCGTGATACCAGTTGCCAAGTTTGAAGCGGAACTAACAAATGCTACGGAGCTTCCGTCCGCACTAATAGTTGCGTCGAACGAGGAGGCGTTGCCAGCGGAGGTCCCCGCGCTGTTGAAGCTGATCAAGATGACATTGCCTGTCTGCCGATCTTTCAGGTAGACGTCCAATCCGTTGTTCGTATCGAGAGGCGAAATCGCTTCCGTTGTTTGGAAAACGGCAAATCGACCATCATCGCTTACATGCCGAGCTCTCGGTGCGCTACCCGAGCCCAAAGCTGATCCCTTGAGAGGGGTGGTAGCTCCAGCGAAATATGGGCTTCGATCCGAAACCAGACTAACCCTTTCCGTCGAGACGCTGTAGGCGAAAACATCGGTCGCCGAATCTGTGTCGTCCGGGTGAAGATCAGTCGCCGAGCTGTGGAAGGCTACGACTTCACCATTAGCGCTGAGAGTAGGAATATTGGAACTGCCGTTGGAGCTCTGGTTACCGTTGGTCGCGACGCTTGCTAACAACGTGTGCGAATTGGCTGGGTCTGCATAGTCAAGCTGCCGCACAAAGATGTCGTTGGCTCCGTTGCTATCCGACATGCCCTGCACCAAGTTGGTGGCGGTGCTATAGAACGCGACTGAGGATCCATCGGCACTGATCACGGGCATGAGGGAACTGCCATTGCCGGACGCATCGCCCGCGGCGTTCATGCTGACCAGCAGAGTCAGAGAGGCTACTGGGTTGGCGAAATCCATGCGTCGCACAAACACGTCCTGGTTTGAATTAGTGTCCAGTGGATGTAGGTCGCTCGACGAACTGTAAAATGCGACGGTCGTTCCGTCAGCACTCAGGGCAGGAAATTGGCTCCAGTCATTTCCTCCCGCGTTACCTGCAGAATTAACACTGGCAAGATAGGTTGAAGAGCTAGACGGATTGGCAAAATCCAGAGTTCGAACGAATACATCCGGACGGCTGTTCGTATCTATGGGATGTAGGTTGCTAGCGTGACTGTGGAATGCCACAACCGTGCCATCTGCGTTAATGGCAATTCCTTCGGACGTGTTCGTATCTCCGCTTCCAGTTCCAGTACTGTTTGCACTAACCAATTGAGTTTGAGACGCCAAAGGATTAACGAAATCAACTCTTCGAACGTAAATGTCCTCGTAGACGTTGTTGTCCAGTGGTAGCAGGTTCGCATAACTACTGAATGCTACGGTGGAACCATCCGCGCTGATTACCGGATTTCTGGATTCTCGGTTCCCACTAGCGTTGCCGACACTGTTGATGCTTACCAAGAGTGTCCGCGAGTTCTGAGGCTCTGTGAAATCCAAATGCCGCACATAGACGTCCGTTGTTCCGTTCGAGTCGGAAATGCCAGCGACCAAGTTGCTGGCATAGCTAGTGAAGACGACTGTTGTGCCATCTGCACTGAGAGCGGGCCCATAGGAGGCACTATTCCCACTGCCACTTCCGATGTTATTAGCACTCGCTAGTAACGTGTGGGAGTTTTGCGGATTATCAAAATCCAACCTGCGCACAAAAACGTCAGTGGCGCTTCCGTTTAAGTCAGTTCCAGCCAAATTGGTAGCGCTGCTTTGAAAAACGACCGTTTTGCCATCGGCGCTAATGCTTGGGGAACTCGAACTATTGTTGCCGCTGCCGTTCCCAGCACTATTTACGCTGATAAGTATTAGGTCTCCGGTGACGAGGTCCTTGAGATAGACGTCGTCGTAATTGTTCGTGTCCTGGGCAAGCAGGGGACTTGATGTGCTAAACACTAGATAGCGTCCGTCATCGCGGATGCGTCGTCCCAAGGATCCCAACAGGTGTCCGGAGTAAAGCGGTTTCACTTCAGCCACGTTTTCCGCCGTCACATTCGTAGTGACCATTCGCGAATCGTCCGAGAGTAGGCGGACACTTTGAGATTCTGGCCCGAGACCCACAAACGAATAGTTTCCTAGGGCATCCGTGACGGTGAGGGTTTCGCCCAAGTCCCATTGTTGATTGCCGTTGGCGTCAACGTACAGCGCCTGCCCTTCTACCGGTCCTTCCTCAACATCCCGCCGACTGTTTAGGTTGAGGTCGTCGAAGTAACTCCCGTAGACCGCCGTCGCGCCCACGTGGACATCATACTTCGAAGTTGCGATGCGCCCGGATACTCCCGCGGCAAGAAGTTGAACAACAGCGCTGCCGACGAATCCCGTTTCCGGCTGAACGCTTACTGAGAATTCATTACTGCCAAGCGGAGTGATTGTAGTGGTGATGGCAGGATTGGTGCTGGTTGCCGTCAGCATAGTGAGTTCGTTGCTAGTCACGCTTACCAACGAGCTACCGTTCTGATTAGGCTCGATGTACAGTCCGCTACGCTCTAGTGAAGTTGCAAGTTCAATCTGCGGACGTTCGGTTGCATCGAACCATAGATTGCTAGGAAGCAGCGGAGCGTACTCCACAATCGCAGTGGTGGGATCATCTTCTCCCGAGCGGGCTATTGTCAATTCCGGAATTAAGGTCTCCACCGTCAGGTTGTTGAGTGGATTGCCGCGAAGGTCGAGTGCTGCAAGCTGCGGAAGCACCGCCCGTTCCAACCGCACCGCGTCGGCGGCGAGATTACCACTGCCGTCACCGACTAGGCTGACAGTCAAAAAGCCGGCCGCATCGACAGTGATCGTTCCAAGATTCTCCCATGGTCGACCGCCGAACGAAGTTCCGTCAGGAGAATGCTGCTGATTAACGACTTTTGCCAACTTAGGCGTCGCGATGCGCAGAACCTGGCCATTTGCCAAGTCTGCCGTTTCCAACAGCAGTGATTCGACCGCCCCTACCGTCACGCGATTGGAGGATTCGGGAATCACCATAAAGTAGACCTGCTCCGGTGATAGTTCGCCAACTGAGCCGATCTCCGAGTCGAATAACTGCGACCAGTTTCCATCGACACCAAGCCTAGGCAACAACATCGGGCCCGTGGAGGCGTTCGCGAACAACAGCAGATCTTGATCTTCGGCAACCGTCACGATATTGGCTGGAGCACTGTCCAGTCGAGCGACAAAGCCCCGAGTGTCTGCCGATGTTGACAAGGCTGAAAGAAGCTGACTGGTAAATAACTCTTCAACAGTTTGGGACAATATGCCGCCACCCAAGATGTAGACAGCGTGGTCCTCAACTTCACCATCCATTGCGGCACCCGTTGCATTCAGTCCGCCGCTGCTGCTAATTCGGAATCGAGCGAACGTCTGTCCCCCCCGCGCTTCGTCAGGAACCGAGAATGCTAGCGAGTTATTTCCGTTGGTCACGGTCAGGCTGCTGGCAATTTGTTCGGTCGATTCCCAAATGCCATTTCCATCAAAGTCGATCCACGCATCCAGCCGCGCGCCGTCGGGAGCGTTCTGTACGCTGACTGACACATTGGCGATGTGGCCTGCACTGACCATCCCAAACAGAATTCCGTCCTCATCAGCCAAGCCGGTGACATCATCTGCCACCGAGGTACTCGAGTGAATTCCGTTTGCCTCGATGTCACGGCTAATCCCGATAATTGGACCTCCAGCAACATGGCTTGCACCGTTTTCTTGTTTTGTGGTGGCATAGGGTAGTGGTGCGTCGCCATAGTCGCTCAGCAGAAACATGTAGACCGCTCCCTGATCAAGGTTCTGGGAGTCGTCCTGGTTTGCTCCAATTACGATCTTGCCGCCCGAAACGGCTCCTGAGAATCCGAACTGATCGAAGCTTGCTGGTGAGGGATTGTTTAGTGTGACGAGTGGTGCAGCGGGCGTCGCGGAAGTCAGGTCGTAGACGTATGCAGAACCGGCGTTGGCGGCCCCGGTGTCATCCAAATAAGCTCCAACTACGATCGTGCTGTCCGATACCGCGACGGAAGCCCCGAAGTTATCGTTTGCTGCTGGCGAAGGATTAATCAGCGTGAGAATTGCGGTAGCTGGCGTTGCCGACATCAAGTCATACACGTAAGCGGCACCCGAATCGCTGGCACCGGTGTCATCGCTGTAAGCACCAACCACAACGACGCCCTTTGACAATGACACTGCGTTTCCAAACAAATCCCGATCCGCTGGAGTTGGATTGTTTAGGACAGCTATCGGTGCAGTTGGTGTCGCCGATGCTATGTTGTAAACATAGGCCGTGCCAGCATTGGGAGCACCTGTATCATCCCATGGCGTTCCAACCACAACGAAGTTGTCAGCCACAGCCACCGCAGTGCCGAATTCATCGAAATTGGTTGGCGACGGGTTGTTTAATATCGCAACGGGAATTCCAGGCGTGGCTGATGCTAAGTCGTAGACATAGGTAGATCCGGCGTCGGTTGCGCCAGTGTCATCCCTGGACGCTCCAACGACGACCTTGCTACCTGACACCGCTACAGAAATACCGAAATAGTCGTTACTCGCCGGAGACGGGTTGTTCAGGACGACAATTGGAGTGCTTGGCGTGGCTGAGAAAATATCGTAAACGTAGGCCCGACCTGCGTTGGATGCACCCGTATCATCTTGCCAGGCCCCGACGACGACATAGCCTCCCGAAGCAGCTACCGAAGCTCCAAAGCGGTCATCGCTACCCAGCTTTGGATTATTCAATACCGCAAGTGGTGCTCCCTGCAAACCTAAATTTAAGCCATAAACATAGACGGCCCCTGTATCGGTAGCCCCGGAATCATCTTTGTGCGCACCCACCACGATTAAGCTGTCGGAAACGGCCACTGAATTACCGAAATTATCGAGCGTAGTCGCCGTCGGACTGTTCAGGGTTGCGATTGCCAGATGGGGAGTTGCCGAAGCAATATCAAACACGTAGGCCGAGCCCGCTCCAGACGCGTTCGAGCCATCTCCGAAAGCGCCCACTAAAACAGTCGTACCAAACACGGAAACGGAAGCGCCGAAAGCATCTGACGCTGACGGCGTCGGGTTGTCGAATGATGCGATGGGTGTGGACGGCGTCGCTGAGAGTAGATCATACAAATGCGCTGCACCTGCATCTGCCAAGCCGTTGTCGCCATAGCGCGCTCCGACCAGCACGTATCTGTCTGACGCTGCTACGGAGTAGCCAAAGAAGTCTGCAGTAAGTGCTGGATTGCTTAACGTGATAGCCGGTGTACTTAATGTTGCAGACTGCAGGTCAAATACGTAAGCCGATCCTGCAAACGGAGCTATGGTGTTATCCCAGTAGGCTCCAACAACGATAACGCTACTTGAAATGGAAACAGAGTATCCAAAATATTCGTTAACTGCAGGTGTTGGATTGCTCAAGGTGGCGACGGGCGTACCGGGTGTTGCGGATTCTAGGTCATAAACGTACGCGGAACCTGCGTCGCTCGCTCCCGTATCATCTTGGTATGCCCCAACAACGATCTTGCTGCCGAATACCGACAAAGAAGAGCCAAAATAGTCACCACTGGCCGGCGTCGGATTGTTCAGTATGGTAACCGGCACGCTTGGCGTGGCGGAAGCCAAGTCGTAGACATAGACAGTGCCCGCATCGGTAGCTCCCGCATCATCGCGGCTTGCACCAACCACCAAGCTATTACCGAACAACGCAACAGCAAACCCAAAGTAATCGTCCGATGCTGGTTCCGGATTGTTCAGGGTGAGAATTGGAATTTCGGGCGAGGACGACGTCAGGTCATAAACATACACGGAACCGGAGTTCGCCCATAATCCGTCATCCAGGTGGGCCCCAACAACGACCTTGTCGCCTGAGATTGCTACGGATGTGCCAAAGCTGTCCCCACCCGCAGGCGTTGGATTGTAGAGTGTGGCAAGCAGGTGTTGGGTGACTGCATCATAGACCTTCACCACACCACTATTGATAAACCCTCCGATGTCAGCGAAAGGCGCACCGACCACGTGATACTGAGCACTGGTCGCGACACTGTAACCTTGCCCAACTCCGATTTGGGGCGTGGGATTAGCGGACAAATAAGTATTTGAGTATTGAACACTGGTGCCAGTTTCGAAACTCCAGCTGGTCGCATCGGCGTATCCCACAAAGTTGTTACCGGCTAGGTCGTTAATGACACCGCCAGGGATGCTCAGATAGTATTCCGTCGAAGGTCCAAGTTGATTCGGTGGCCGGATTGTTACCAGCCTGTCGGAAATGGTGACATTCTTCGATGCAACGTCGATCGTAACGGCAGTAGTATGGTCCCCAAGTCGCTTGATGAGGAAACTTCCCGTCCCTTTTTGTACGGGTTCATCAAAACTGAGCACTAAGCTTGAATCGACTGGCACTGCCACGCTATCATTCGTCGGTGTCAACGCAACGACTGTCGGCGGCACTAAATCGGCTGCCGGCGGCTTAAGGACCGTGAACTCGCTGCCCAAACTCTGGGTATCAAGAATTTGAACCGGGCTGGCCGCAGCGATTGTAACCGCATTGGCACGAGTCTCATGTTCAGGCCAGGTTGCAAGAACCGAGTATTGTCCCGGAGTCAGACCGCTGAACTCAAATTGCGTCATCGCTCCGGTGATCGATTGTGGAGCGACCCGATAATCGGAGTCAAATGCGCCAGAATTGATATTGCCTGTCCAACCAGAGCCAATTTCGCGGTAGGGGTTAGATGAACTTTGAATGGTAAATATCAGAGTGTGACTACTATCAGCACCCATGATCCAATAAGGTGTTCCATTGACCTCCGGCGGGATATTCGCGTTCATGTTCAGGCGAATTACAGCATAGTCTCCTCCGCGAGCTCCTGCTGCGTAAAGCGATCTGATAAAGCGGGCCAGGTCACTGTCTGACAAAGACACATTCGTGAACTCAGTACCTTCTGCTATGAATGAATCGGCTAGCTTGGTGACCCTCGAAGAACCAATGCCGGTTCCTAATTCGCTTCCGGTCCGCGTGTCTTCCGCGCCCGCAAATTGCCATTCCACCGACAAAGTTGGATCGCTGACGAAGCCCAGGCCATAGAGATCGAGATCAAATCCATACACGGGGCTACTGACTTGATCGCCAACGTTAAGTGTTAGCTGAGCATCAGCAACGGTCTGCCATGACGCAATGTCCGGCAGCTGGTAAAACATCACGTAGCTGTATTGACGGCGGGCTGTGTTTGGATCGGTAACGCCACCGCTACCTCCCACGCCGACTATATTGGTGCCGCCAGAATGCGTCCCGGCAAGACCATTTGGAAACGTCGCGTCCGGTGCTCGGAAGGAAACGGGGCCACTCAATGCTAAAGCTGCCGCCGACACAGTCTCCCGATCATAGGTTGTGTCGAACGCGTTATCGATCACCCAGGTTCCCGCGAGGGGTTCAATAGAACGAATACGATTATCGCTAAGATCAAGCGTTTTCAATGAAGACAAGGCCGCCAGCGGCGTAACATCGACAATGCCCGTACCGTTTAGGTGCAGTTGTTCAAGCTTGGGCAGCCTTTGAGCAAGTTCGCTTCCGTCATCAAGCGCGGCAAGGCCTGCAGATGAAAGCGCGACGCCGGTCAGGCTGAGCGCACGCAATTCAGGCCAATCAGGTAGAGTACTCAGATCGGTTTGCTCGAGTACAAGTCGCTGCATCTCATCGAACTGCGCTGCGATTTCCGCAGCAGCCAGCGGCCGATTGAAAACTGCAACGTGGTCGATCTGGCCGGTAAATCGGATGTCGCTGCGATTTCCCACGCCGCTGACATATGCGGTGGTCTGGGCTACAGCATCGGCGTTCGTCGGAGTACCTCTCAGCTGACTCAACGATCGCTCGACACCATCGATAAACAAACGATTGCGTGCAACGTCGTTGTTGTGGAATTCCGCAACCACATGCACCCAACGATAGCTCAGACCTGAATACGGAGTAGCGTACATATCTCCGCTGCGTGTATTGAACCCGAACGAACCGGTCACATCGTCAAAGTAAAGCAAGTAGTAATTGCCGATGGCGAAGGGGACGACACGATTTGTCCCATCCCAAAACATCCAGAACGAAACGGTATTGACTCCATTGGTTTGACTATCGATTTGCGGTACCGGAATCTGGACTTGGCCACCACTGAACTGATATCCCGGGTCGCTGCCAATGGCGAGTGGTCCTTCTGCGCCAGGAATAACGGAACCGACAAGCGTGCCATGATTGCCGTTCGGCGACCAGTCGACGGCTGTTGGACCTGAGGTTTCATTGAACCGATAATAAGCGATCGGCCCTTGCGAGAGCGTCAGGTCAATCTCTTGGTCATAGCTGAGCCAGCGAAGCTCCGGGAGACTTGGCACGGTTGCAAAGACGTTAGATGGAATTTGATCAATCTTCAACAACTCAAGGTGTGGTGCGCCAACGGGTTTTCCGTTTTCGATGCCAGGCTTCAACAGCCCCAAGTCCTCAACGGCATTGCCGCTTAGATCAAGTTCTCGCAGTCCTGTCAGCAACTGGATTCCCACCGTACTTGCGATGTCGCTTACCCCGTGCTCGGGCGCACTCATTCGCGTGATCTCAGCAACTTCGCTGGCTAGGAACTCACGGGAGATAACCGGCGACGAGCCGCCAGTCACTGGAATACCAATTTCTAAGGCGATAAGTCTAAACAAAGCCGGGTCGGGAATATCTGCAGCGGTGATGATCGGATCGATCACAACACGAGCGGGCTCAGTAATGCCGTTCGCTGGTATCAATGTTTCTTGTGACAGTCCACCGTCACCAAAATCTCGGACTTCCAAACCAGAGGCGACAAAGTAGTCCGCGCCGCCTTCGCCAAGCAACCGGTCCAATCCCTCGTTACCTAATATCGAATCGCGGCCATCTCCACCATGGATCTCATCGAAATCCGTCAGCGAATTCAACGAACCTGCAGTTGGCGCGTCGATTTCGATTTGCAACGTCAATCCATTAGTGGGTGCTACAGCCCCAACGCTAAGAAAGTAAGTGCCGGCCACCAAGCCGCGGAGGTCGAGCAAAGTGTTGCCACGTTTGATTAGGCGTCCCTGCCCGTCATACAGCGTAGTTTGCAAGTCGGATTGCAAGACATCAAAGAGCTCGGCGTCAAAGCTACGATCGCCGGGTCGCACATAGATGAAATCTCCCATCCGACCATCGCCCAACGTGGCAAACTGGTACCAACGTTCGAGCTGGCTATCAGTCAGCGTGAAAGCAGTCGCAGGATTGTTGGTGACGGGAGCTGGGAACACGATTGGCCCTGGCCGTCCCCGCTCCACTAAAAAGCTTCCACTACCGGTAATCGATAGATTGGATAGCACTTCGGCCTCGATCGCGGACGTGTCGATTCGTACTCCATATTCGCCAGGCAACACATAGATGCGACCAGCGGCGTCGAGGATTTGAGTGGTAACTACATCCGCCGCCAGGGCACCCACCACGAGATCCTGTCTCCCGTCGCCGTCAACGTCTAACGCGGGTGTGGTTGATAGCACGCCCAGCTGATCAAATTCAGTTTGGCCTCGCGTTGATTGAGAAGAGGGAATCGCGGCTAAATTAATCTGCGCAGGTTGGTCAGCGACCGACCAAATCAAGCTAACTTGACCTCGCTGGTCACTTGACAATGGTATGCGCGAGACGGAACCGTCCGCGCGGCGGAATTCGTAGAATATGTTTCGTTCGGTTTCACCTACCGCTAGATCCGGTCGACCATCGTTGTCAAAGTCGCTAGCGGTAACGTACAGCGGACCGTCCATGAATACGCTACCACTGATACTTTGGCGTGACAGCACTTGCCCCGGACGGTCTGTCCGCACGATTACATCGTCGATGCGCCAACCTTTGAAGCTGTTAAACGTAGCGTCGCTCTGAAACTCAAAGCGAAATTGCACCGAATGCCCAACAAAGTTTGCCAGATCAAACTCGATGTGACGCCATTGGTTGGTTGTTGTGGTCGTTGGATCGATGAAACGACCACCACCCTCATTGGTCGCACCTGGCAGTAGATTGAATCCTCCGCCATCGACCGAAACCAAGACGCGCGCCTTGTCTGGAGTCCCCTGCAAGAAAGTGCCTTCGGTTTGCAGCAGGTAGTTAAACGACAACGTCGCGCTATCCAGTGACTGAAGCGAGACTACCGGTGAAGTTAGGTAGCCTGTTCTGGAACCACCAACATACTTTCCAGTAGCATCCGCGAAGGCGTAGTTCTGATTACCAGAGGCATACGCATCCAATGTTCCTCTCGCCCAAAGTCCCGAGCCGACTGCGTTATTGACGGTCCAGGCATTGTCACCGGATGTGTTAGCAAAGTCGGCGCGGAAAACTTCCCCGACGAGTCTGCGCGTTCCGCCCCCGGCCAGCTCGATGGGACCGCCGTAGCTGACAAAGACGCTACCGCTCAAATCGCCTGCCCCCTCGCGGCCTCGCGTTGTCGCAAAATCGTCGTAGCCGTCTGAGTTCAGATCCCCCAGCGAGAACAGCCCCGCACCTAAGTAGAATCCTTGATCAATTCGATCCGCCTGGTCACGTCGGAGCAAACCACTTGCGCCGGTACGTCCTAGAAACGCATAAACACGCCCGATGGAATAGCCTTCGTAATCTGAAGCATTCGTCGTCGTGCCTGCTGCAATGACAAAACTCGAATTGGCCAGCAAGAGATCCTCTAAGCCATCGCCATTCAAATCGCCGGCCACCAAGGAAACCAGACTATCTGGCGTACCGACTACTGAAACGGGGCCAAACAAGGCGGCAAGTGCATCAACGGGCGAATCCGTGGCAGCGCTACCGATTCTGAGCATCGCGTTGGCGGAACTGAATGGCCCGGCTGCGCTAGTTAAAGTTTGACCGGAGAATATCAATGTTTCGCCGGTCGTACCTTGAATCGCCGGCACGACCGCCACGTCACCATATGTTTTCCCGTCGCCGGCTACACCGTCCCAATTAAGGACGTGGACTTCATAATTACCTGCGGCTGGCAAATTGATGACGCGGTCCACCGTGTGGCTCGAAAGCTTGTTCACGATGTTCGGTCCGCCGAAAACGACGTTGACCTGCGTATTAGTAACGAGGACCAGATCGTCTAAGCGGTCGCCGTTAATGTCTCCCATTCGCAGCGCAGGTAAACCGAAGTTATCGGCTGCGCTCAGCGGAATAGTAATGAGGGATGTGGGTGAAGTAACACCATCAAGTATCAACGGGCCAAACGCAATATAAGCCTGGCCGTTTCCAGCCAATATGAAATCTTCAAACTCGTCTCCGTTTAGGTCACCGGCCGATCGGATTTCCGAGAGTTGCGCTCCACTGGTTTGTCCTTCGATGATCTCGAACGTAGACAATGCCGGCACACGGTCGCGCAGATCGACTTTTTCAGTTGCAGTCGATTCTGCGGGGTCGCGCAGTGGGAGCGGAGTGGCGAGTTCAAATCTGTAAGCTTCGATTGGCTGAGGCTGCGCTCCGCTGCCGCTCGCCATGGATGGTTCAAGAATATGTTGGCCAAACACGTGCAGGACACCGCCAACCGCGTTGGCAAGCCCATATTCTGAGCTTGGGTCACTGTCGATATTCCCCAAGGCCGAAAAGCCCGCTGCAGAAGTTACAAACGATTCAGCGGCCGAATTGGAGCGGAGGACGAAGTCGGGGCGACTCAGATCCGGCAGATTGCCTTGGCGGCCCAGATAAACTTCGTGTACAGCAAATGTTGATGGCACAACGCCACCTGGGGCTGAGTTATCAATGCGGGCACGCTCTTCGTACTGCACCACTCCTAGATCAGTTAATCCGTCACCGTTTACGTCGCCTAGCGCACTGACGACTTGGGGCACGGTAAATGTGTCCTCACTCAAACTCGCGTGGATGGGGAAACGCGAAGCCTTTGTGATACCTACCAACGAATCTAGGCTCGAAGTTGACGCAAGATGAGTTCCGCCAGCAACCACCACAACTTCGGTTTCTGTTGCAGCCGTCATGGTAAACGCCAAGTCTGGCAAGCCATCACCGTTCAGGTCTCCGCCGGACCGATCGGGATTCAAAGTAGTCGTGACTGATGCGCTGGTGACGTCAGAAGGTAACGTAATTTTTCCCGCCAGCTGTAGTACATGGCTGGGTTGGCCAACCCAGGGCTCGATTCCGTGCAGCCCATCGTCTGCGAACACGGCGAAGCCACCGTCGTACTCCACAAACGCTGTCGGCGTTGTTGAACTTTCCAGCCTTCCTTTGTCAGCTCGAATCACCTTCAGTGGGAACGTCCCGCCACGAGTTCCATCGCTTTGCCAGATTTCCTGCCCCAGCGATGGTGTCTCTCCGACGAACATCAACACGTCGTTCACAGACGCCAGACGAGTTGCAATAACATCTGCAACTGTAATGGCTTGTTCCGTCGCGATGTCCATGCTCAACAGTTGTTGCCCGTTCGAAAAGAACAGCCGACCTCGAGCATAAGTTAATTCGGCCAAACTGGCGGTTATGCCCGGGGCTGAAACAACCGCCACCGGGTTAGTGCGGTCCATGCGCCTGATTTCGTATCCGGCTGCAGTTACGCCGCCAACATAAAACAAAACTCCGTCGGCATCGACCAGTTTGCTTCCATGGGCGGCGACCTGCGTGAGCTGAGTAGGCGTATCATTGGTGACCGAATACAGCCTGCCGGAACCAGTGAGCGAGTCGCCGTCGTCCAGGAAAAAGAGAGTTCCGTTGGAAATGGTAAGCTGTGAAATCTGCTTAATGCCAACGGGAAGAGCAATCGTCAACGTCGTGGTGCCGTCAGTACGCCAGAGTCGGGCGCTGCTGCCGTCGTTGGCGTCGGCCGCGATGTAGACTTCGTTGGTTGCTCCGCTGGGTACGATGTCGCTTACCGACCAGCTCGATGAAGGCAGAGAAAAAATCGAAACAGGATTGTTGGACGGCCTATCGACGACGTACACCTGGGCGTTCGACGAGTTTTCGAAGAATACCTTCTGTCCGGCGGCAGTGAGCATTCGCGGCGTAGAGCCTAGCGGGCCGGGTTTCAGATCACTGACCAGGGCTGTTCCAATCGCTTGACCGTCGCTTGCCCAGAGTTCTGGTCCGGAAACGCCATCGTTGGCCGTGAACAGAATTTCTGATCCGACCACGGCCATGCGCTCCGATCCAGCTGGCAGGTTACCCTGTGAGGATTGGCTCCCACGGCTGACGTCGGTAAACCGTGTCGTCGTTGCTACTGTTCCAAGCGTGCGGTAAAGCTGGCCGAACTTCCCCGGCTCGGCCGACTGAAAGACGAGTGCCCCATTCAAAGCGACGAACGGTGAGGTTGGGTCAACGATGATTTGGCCAAGAGACGCAGTTGTTGTGCTGATTTGGTTGAAGGCAAATAATGAGTAAGAACCATTTGCTAAGTCGTGGCTGCGGATATAGATGACGTCGCCGATTTGCAGAACTTCGTCTCCAAGATCAATACTTGAACTTGACTGTGATGTGACGTTGGTCGCGGTTCCACCAAAGGGATAGAACCAGAGGTTATCGGTTTCGGTTGCACCTACTTTGTTTGAGATTCGGAATAGAACTCCTTGATTTGTGAACAGTAGGATCTTCGAGTCGAGTTCCTGAAATCCATTGGCGGAATACTGACCGATTTTCACGGTTGTGGCCGAGGTACCTTGCGTCACCCAGAATTGTGGCGTTGAGGTTCTAGTATTCGAAAAAAAGTAGACTCCGCTGGTTTGAGCGATCAGTCCATACGGTGAAAGTAAAGGCACTGTCGGGCTTGGTCGAAGCGTGTTAGTAAAACCAACCCCCGAGACGTACATTTCCAAAGTCGACCCGCCTCCGTCGTGGCTGTGCAGGTACAGTTCGCCGAACCCGGCGGAGTTTGGGCCATAGCCCACCGTGGGGCGAATCTCTGGACCAAGCGGTAATACATCGTTTAGATCTGCGAATGCAATCCACGCTTCGATTTCGCCCGGCGTGGGATCATCAATTTCGAACACAGCGGCTGTCTTGCCGCCATAGGTGGCAATGCCCACGGGGATTTTGAAAGAGCCGAAATTTCGCGGATCGGTAAAGTCGGTCGCTGGGCCGTCTTTGAGTAGGAGAGCCGAATTGGCGTCGGCTCTCCAAAGTTGCCGTGTATTCGCGCCAAAAAAAACCTTGTTACTTATCGTGACACTGTCGCCCAGATCTGGCGTGATAGAAGTAGCCAATCTGCGCGAACCCGAGAATGTCCCATCAGAGGCCCAGAGTTCGGAATTACTGGTGGCGAAAATGATGCTGCTGCCAGTCGTAACGGCCGGTCCACTAAGCGCTCGGTCTGCGATTTTTGCCGTTCCGGCACTTGTCCCATTGGTCACCCAGAGCTGGTTCGCGCCACTTGCTTTGAAAACCAGGTTGGCTCCCACTTGATGATACGAACTTAAATCGGCTGCAATACCGGACACTAGGACAGTTCCGGCTTCCGAACCGTTAGTGACCCAAAGTTTCCGACCACTCCCATCGTCGGCGTTAAAGAAGACGTTGTTCCCCACTGCCACCAGCGGTCCTTCTACTGACGAGATCGGTCCCGGCACGATATCGCGCAGCAAACGAGTCCCGCTGAGGGTTCCATCCGATCGCCAGATTTCGGTACCGTGCCCTGGGTCAGTGGCGGTAAAGAAAACGGCTTCTCCAGTGCTCACCAAATAGGCGGGTTTCTCCAGGTTGATGTCCGCCAACATGCGAAGTGGCGCAATCGCGGGTAGGGCTGTATCATCGGATTGGGAGGAACCATTGAACACGTACAGTGACTGCTGCGTTGCCCCCCCAGTCGAGACGACAAAATCGGCCAGGCCATCGTTATTCTGATCGCCTATGGCCGCAATGCTTGCTCCGAATCGCTGGCCTGCCACTTCGCCGACGAAACGCGCATCTGTTTCGCCACTGCCGATATGGCGAGTGGCGGTAAGCTCTCTGCCGAAAACAGCGAAAACCGCTCCTTTTCCATCCAGGTAGTTCGGGTCGCCAATCAGCAGATCGTCAAGCTCGTCGCCGTTGATGTCACCGGGGCTGGCTAGCGAGAGATGCTCTTGGCTAAAGTCCTGGACGACCAAATTGGCATCGTAGAGTAGATTCAAATCTTCGGTCCAGCCCGTTGCCGATCCGTGGATTACATACACACCATGTGCGGCGAACGAGGGATGGGCTCCCAGTAGATTGTCAGAAGAAGGAATCTCCTCGCGGAAGACCGCAATGGCAATGTCGTCGACGGTTCGACCATCCTGCAAATCACCGTTGTAGTTACCCGGCAAACCCACCACAACTCGGCTACCGAAGGTCGAGGCTATATTCAGTGGCGCGGGCAGCAACAGGCGGACGCTGCGCAAAGTTGTAGGGTCGCGCGTCTCAAAGTCCGCAGCGCCGAAGGTGATTGTAGCGACGCTGGGCGGCACGAAGTTAACCGGGTCGTCTACACCAGGCCTGTAGTTGGGATTGGAAAACAAATCGATGAAACTGCCGACGTTGTCCTCGACGGAAGAGATGAAGTCGTCGAAGCCATCGCCATCAATATCACCCAGGAGAATCGCGACAGGGCGGGCAGTCGGACTGGCCGCAGGAATGTTGCGCAGCGGTTCATCGGCAGACGTGAGGTCCGATGCCGAGACGTCCACTGTTTGGCCAAGGCTACTATCGAATGCAAGCCGATACTGCAATTCAGCTCCGGCGTTATTGGGCACGTACACCAGGAATTGTTCTGGAACACCCGGGAAGTTCTCCAGCGGTAGCAGCAAATCCCCTTGTTGTGTTCCGGCAAACAGGTAATGAGTCAGTGGAAGTCCCACTGTGCCGTCGTCTAGGATCTGGTCGACAGTAATCATGGAGCCGATCACGCGGGCCTGTGCGGCGTCCCCGATTTGCTTCAGTGCTGTCGGGGGCTCGAATCGATACCAATCACCCGCATCGCCCTGATGGAAGGTCAATCCCGAAAGAGTGAACGAAGCCGATATGGGACCAATCAACGTTGCGTAATCCGAGTCATCGTTGGGCATGGCGCCAGCGTTTGCGTACTCATACGCGTCCTGGCCAATCGTCTCGCGTCCCGCGAGCACGTCGCCACCTGGACCGCCAAACAGTCGATCATTTCCGATATTGCCACTGATGAAATCGTGTCCGTCGCCGCCATCAATCGTGTCATTCCCGGCACCGCCGAACAGGCGGTCATTACCCTCGCCGCCAAGAATAATCACGTTGGTAAGATCGGACAGATTGCCAACTTGGGGACGATCTTCGGGATCGATGCCCCACTCGCTGCCAGCAATCATGTACTCCGGATCGGCATGAACCTCGTCGTTACCGCCGCGCGTGTCGATCACCAACTCTTCTACGCCAAAGGCCTGAAAGAATGCATAGTGCTGATCAAACTCGGGCTGTCCGCTCGCACCTACAGCAAGAGTTGCTTGCGACTCCGTCCGTAGCATTAAGGCTGTGTTGGCGACACTGTTCTCAACAGCGTAAACTCGCAAACTCGCTTCTGAACCGACGTCGATCGTAGTGAAGACCAGTTGCCCGGCCTGAGTGCCAACCGTAACTCGATCTCGCAAGCTGACCGTTCGGTTTTGCGAGTCCTTCGCCAGTCGTAACACATTGTTCAGATCGTCGACTAAGTGGGAGAGGTTTGTGTTGTCGCTCGTTGCCTGCCTACTTAGTGTGACTGTAAAGATGTCTGCTCCGAGCTCCACCGAAAAGTTCGCATCGTCATTCTCACCGGCAATACTGAAATTCGGTTCGTCGCTGGTGGCCAGGAAGATGGCCGGTGCAGATAACGGATGGGTTACGTAAACGCCGTTCGCTGTGTCCCAAACTCGGGCCGTGAATTCATATCGGTGCAAGATAGTGTTGAACCGTACCGCCACGTGGTCTGGCACGGGCTCGCCAGCATCGTCCAAGTCCCCGCCGAGGAATAGCACGCGATCGATTCCTTCACCACCGTCATAACGGTCACTAAATGTCGGCACGTACTGGACTTGGTCGTTCGGATTGACATACCGCAATGACGGCTTCGTCACAGGCAAATCGTCTGGAATGATTTGGAAAGTATCGTCGCCGGGTCCACCCCACAGCAGGTCGCCGGCTTGGCGATCGTAGCCACCGGTGAGGACGTCATTTCCATCCTGACCAAAGATCCATTCCTCTCCCGAGCCGCCGGACAAAATATCATTGCCCTCTCCACCCAGAATGATGTCGCGGCGGCGAACGTTGACGAGCGGGTTAGAAAAATCGACGCGGCTTACACGACCTGTTTCTCCGGAAAAATCGCGGACAAGCAAGCCTGGAGCGGGTGGTTCCGCGTCTGGATCGACAACCAAGGGCGCTAACTCGTACGATGCCGGGCCATCGCTACTTACTCGTAAGAAATAGCTTTGACGCTGGCCGTCAGCCTTCAAGGCCGGCAGTCCATTAAGGCTAACCGATGCCGAATGAGTACCGCGTGCGACTGCCGCATCGAACCGTTTTGGCTGGCCGCTGCCGTCGAGTTCATCAAGGACCACTTCAATGGTCAGCGCGCGGCCGGACGTAAACCCGTTCAGCAGAATGACATCATCCAACCCACCGTCTTGTGGCATTTCAAAGCGGAACCACTGCTGATCATTTTCGCTCAGCAGCGAAAATCCTGATAGAGACGTGTACCGTTCAATATGCTCCAGCGTCACGGCTGACTCAGGTGCGGTATTGTTACTGACAGCAGTGCTGAGCGAGAACGACAATTCGTAGCGTGTCGGCACAAGATCGGTTGAGACACGCACCCAATAGGGCTTGCCAGCTGAGAATGGGCGTTCACCCAAATCGCTATTCGGCGCAAGCTGGATCACTCGCTCAATCGACAAGGCTTCCTGCAGGTCAGTGAAAGATCGCATCAAGTACGGCTGCCTATTGACCTCATGGTCCTCCGGCAAGTTTTCGTCAGCGAGGCCATAAACTTCGATAGTCATTCGGTCCGCGGTAGAAAGACTCGTGAGCACGATCGAGTCACTGGCCTCAGGTGCACTGGCAAATTCGAAACGGTACCAGTCTTCGTCATTGGGACTGTCGATCGTCAGACCGGCCAATTCGACGCTGCCTGCTAGTGGACCCAACTGCGGATCCTCGGTCAGGCTGTATGCAGTCTCCCTGGTGTCGTTGCGCGCGGCAGACAATGCCCGACCTAGTGAATCGAAGCGAGCTTCTGTCTGATCGATCAGAATCGGCCGTCCCGAGACGATTTCGACTCGGTCGTCGCCCCTACCGGCGTCCACCCATACCGACTTAGTTACTGTAGGACCGACAATGATCTCGTCGTTGCCATCTAAAGCGTCGATAATGATCGCTAGGAAATCACCTTCTGGTGGCAGTAAGCCGCGAAGTAAATCCCGCGAGGCGACGTTCGGGGCAGGTTGCTGCAAATGTAGCTCTCGTTGAGCGGCGTCGTTCGATTCAGAAATGACTAGCGGCTCTCCGCCGTCCAATTCTCGCACCAGTCGAACAGCTTGATTGTGCGCGACTAACTCGGCGCGTACTGGCAAGCGGTCGAGTGGCGAGATATGCGGGTCATCATCGCGTTGCAGCGCTTCAAATGCGCGCGTCAAAGCCAAGTTAATGTCCTCAACCAGGTCGGCGCGAGAATCGTTAAGTCGTG
>JAGQOY010000108.1 GCA_020427005.1 Planctomycetales bacterium | reverse complement strand
TAGTAACTCGAAGCGTCAGCATGGGGCTGGGCACATTCCCTCGCTGACGCTCTGACGCTTCGGGTTACTTTTTTAGCAGCCTGCTAGATCCCTCGAGATTACAGCCGCGACACATCAGGCTCTGTTATCAGTGACCAGGTATAGGAGCATGTTGCAAGTATGTAAATTGGTTTTGGGAAGCAAGAAGTTTGACAGTGATGCACAGGATGAACGGGATGCAATACGTCCCGTGAGTCCAACGGGATTCTGGGTTGCAGATGGTATTCAATTGACAGAAGCCCCGACCAAACGAATGCAAGTACACATGCAATTTCCGTGATTACGCCCTCCTGCAGTTTTTCATGGGGAAGACGCCTTGACCTGAGAGAATTGGACCTTTCTCCCTTGAGATTTGGTTAGGATGAAAAACGAGTTCTTTGAATTGTTTGTATAATGCCAGCAAATTCCCTGCTGTGTTTTGAGAGCAAATTGGATGATGCATCGTGCTTTCTTACTTTTGACCTTCGTGATTGCCCCCGTATCCTTTGCGCAGGAAGACGGTGATCTTCGCAGGCCTGCAAACCTATCATGGCCACCTGTCGCAGCAGAAAAAGTCGCTCGATACACCGCCTTTAGAACCGTAGATGAAATCAAAGTCGACGGAAATCTCGATGAATTGACTTGGCAACGCGTACCACAGTCGCCGCGATTCGTCGATCTGATCCGTGGTCATGAAACGGTCCACGACACTCGCGCGGCCGTGACTTGGGATGACCAGTTTCTGTACGTCGCATACTGGATCGAAGATCCATTCGTCAGCGCCCATATCACGCGCCGCGACGCCCCTGTCTATACGGACAACGATGTCGAGTGCTTTCTGGCGTTTGAGAATGCTTACTATGAGTTCGAAATAAACCCGTATGGAACGCTCTATGAAGGGTTGTTCGTTTGGCAAAGCGAATATGACAAGCAGGGGTTTTCCAATGTTCCAGAACTAGACCGTTCCAGCGAGGGCGTAACGTCTCAGGAATTCAATGGCGTCGGATTTAAGTCTCATCCTCGCGGAAAACGCTATGCTTTTTTGAAATGGGATTTTCCTGGAGTAAAAACGGCGGTAGCCATTGAAGGTACGCTAAACGACCAAACGGATCGTGATCGCGGCTGGACGGTTGAACTCGCGTTTCCCTGGTCAGGCATGCAAGTAATTGCCCTGGGCGACGAGCGAGCGATCCCTCCAAATCACGGTGACATTTGGCGGATGGATTTCTCACGCTTCAATCAATTCAAGGAGGCACCGCCGGTGCGCGATAGTCAAGGCTGGGCATGGAGTCCTCATGGTTGCTGGGACTCACACATCCCAGAAGTATTTCCCTTCATCACGTTTTCCACCGCGCAGCCAGCGGCAGAGTAGCCTCAAGTCCGAGAGGCGAATTCGAACACAGCATTCTCAGTAGTGGCCGTCCTCGGGATATGTCGCCATCGAACACACGCGGAGTATCAAAGTTAACCACACTCAGTAGGGGTCAAACACTTGAAATTAAAAACTCTGCAAATCGACCCTCCACTTATGCTGGAACTTGTGGTGTCCATTGCATTGGGATTGGCGTTTGTATGCCAAACCGCGGCGGATTCGCCAGCGCGTACACAATGGAGGGAGTCTCGCGTGGTTGGCTTCCCTGACCCGCCGCCGCCGTTTCAAGTTGAAAGAGTCTTTGCGAATGTCGACTTGCCTAAACCACTGTCCGTAATCGCGCTACCTGGAACCCAAGACCTGTTGGTAACCGTTCACCAAGGAGGCTATGGTGGCCCCGGTCGATTGTTGCGACTTACCGGTGATGATCTTAACGCATCAGCCAACGAATTCTTGGCAATCGATGAAATCATCTATGGCATCGCGTTTCATCCCGATTTTGCTATGAATGGATACATGTATGTAGGCTGTAATGGCCATTCGGACGAATTGACCAAAATGGCAACCCGCGTCCTGCGTTTTCAAGTATCGCGAACCGAACCAATCGAATGTGACGTTGATTCGAAAACGGTGATCATCGAGTGGGAATCTAACGGACATAACGGCGGCGATCTAGTCTTCGGCCAGGATGGGATGCTTTACGTCTCTGCCGGTGATGGTACGTCCGACTCCGATGCTAAGCTCGCAGGACAGGACCTTAGCACCATTCCAGGCTCCATGATCCGCATCGATGTCGATCACAAGGAAGATGGTAGAAATTATGCGATCCCGTCGGACAATCCGTTCATCGAGGTCCATGGCGCTCGACCTGAAATTTGGGCTTATGGACTGCGCAATCCTTGGCGGATTAGTATCGATGCCAAATCCGGAGACTTATGGGCCGGCATCAACGGCCAGGATCAATGGGAAACCGCTCAAGTAGTTCGCCGAGGAGAAAACTATGGTTGGAGCATCACGGAGGGCAGCCATCCATTCAACACCAACCGCCAACAAGGCCCGACTCCAATCGTTCCACCTACAATTGAGCATCCCCATTCCGAAGCCAGATCGCTTACTGGCGGTCATGTTTACTACGGTTCGAAGTATCCCAGCTTGTATGGACATTACGTTTACGGCGACTATTCGACGGGTCTCATTTGGGCGGCCAACTATGAGAATGCGAAGATTGCGTCACACTTTCTCGTGGCACGTACCATGCTACAGATTTCCGGCTTTGGTATTGACCACCAGGGCGAACTACTAGTTGTCGATCATGGCAGCGGGCTCTACCGACTGGTACCAAATGAACTGACACAGTCACAGAAATTTCCGCGGAAGCTGAGTGAATCAGGCATTTTTCAATCTGTCGAAAATCATGTTGTCGCTGAAGGAATTGTTCCCTATGAGGTCAACGCACCGCTGTGGTCCGATAATGCCGAAAAAGACCGATTCATAGGATTACCCGGGGAGGCTCAGATCGGATTTCGGCTCAGCGGTGGCTGGGAGTTTCCGGATGGCACGGTGATTGGGAAGACATTTTCATTACCGCTGGCTGGTCATGGCAAGGATGCTGTAGTTCGAGTTGAAACACGCTTGCTGACTCGCCAGGCTGGGCAATGGTACGGGTACTCTTACCAATGGAATGCTGAGCAGACAGATGCAGTCCTGGTTGAAGCAGCTGGAAAGAGCGTTGACCTAAGTTTAGTCGATGAGAAAAATGGCGCCGAACCTCGAATGCAGCCTTGGAGTTTTCCGAGTCGGTCGGAGTGCATGGTATGCCATAGTCGCGCCGCAAACTACGTGCTTGGACTGTCCGTATTGCAGACCAATCGCTATGTGAGCCTTGCTGGAATGCGTGTATCTCAGCTCGATCACTTTGCAGGCTTAGATCTATTCCAGGTTGACGGAAGTAGCACGAGCACAAATTCTATTCCAGATGTTGCAAGAGCCAAGTTTGAATTGCCTGCGCCAGCCAGTGATTTGCCTAGATTGGTTGATGCTGGCGACAGCAGCATGTCACTGGAAAACCGAGTCCGATCTTACCTGCACGCAAACTGCGCTCATTGTCACGTCAAGGAGGGAGGTGGAAACTCGCGGTTTTCCGTTGCATTTGGACCGGATCTTTCGGCGACAGGCTTGATTAATGCTCAGCCAACTCATGATGCATTTGGAATTGCTGCAGCCAGTCTCATCGTTCCTCAAAATCCAGAAAGTTCGATCTTGTTGCATCGAATGACTCTTCGAGGTCGCGGTCAAATGCCACCGCTAGCAACAGGTGTAGTAGATCGAGACGCAACTAAGCTAATCGCGGATTGGATCCGTGCTTTAGATGTATCCAGTGACGAATGAGAGGCACTAGCGTCTCAACAGCTGTACGTGACAATTGAGACTCGCCTCCAGCTTTGAAGGAAGCATACATTTACGCCTTACCTAACGTGATCCTATCCCCCTAAGCAGTTCGAGCATCTTTCTCAAGTTGACGATTTTGAGGCAATTTGTATCCCCTCGCGACAATTGACTCATTTCCAAGACATTCAACTCACTCTCCCGGTGGGCCCCGGTGGGAGAGTCGCGAAGAACGAGCGGAGAGGGTATTTTGAAATTACTCTCGAATTAGTTACTTGATCTTTCAATCACCATTTCACTCCACACAAAAAACAGTTACCCGTAAACAATGTGAGATCATTCATGATTCATTACCGATACATGTGCGTCCTTCCTTGGATCGCCTTGTTGTTGAATGCTGCCTGCTCGGGGTTAATTGTGGCAGAGGATACGAAGGAGCTACCTGGCACTTCATCGCGCATACGCAACGTGCTCTTAATCGTGGCCGACGATCTCCGTGCGGGCGTGCTGGGCTGCTATGGAGATTTCAGGTGCCAGACTCCCAATATTGATCGCTTGGCCAATCGAGGCCTGTTGTTTGAATCGGCCTATTGCCAAGGCACAGTGTGCGGCCCCTCACGTACGTCCTTTATGTATAGTCGCTATCGCGGCAAGGGAGATGTGACTCTGGGTCAGCACCTGAAAAACAGTGGTTTCTATTCTGCTCGCGTTGGCAAAATTTTTCACATGAAAGTCCCTGGTGATATTATCGCTGGTTCCGATGGCCAAGACGTTCCCGAGACTTGGAACGAACGCTTCAATTCGCCTGGATTGGAAGCCCACACACCAGGCAACTATGCCTGTCTGAATCTCAATATATTCACGACCGAACTGGAGGGACGCCAATCTACTGCCATGCCGCATCGCATGTATGTTTCGGTGGACTATGAAGGAGATGGCTCCGATCAACCCGATCATAAGACGGCTACGAAAACGATTGAGTTGCTAAGAGAACATCGTGAAGAGCCCTTCTTCATCGCCGCAGGATTCATTAGGCCACATTATCCGATGGTTGCTCCCAAACAGTTTTTTGATCTTTATTCATGGCAGGAAATGAACGTACCGGAGCAGGTAAAAGGAGATCTCGACGACATTCCCACACAGGGCTTGGCCTCCAGTCGCTCGGCCAAGAACGGGATCGACAAGTATCCCGACAACCAAAAGCGGATGTGGGCAGCCTATTACTCGGCAGTTACATTTATGGACCAACAGGTCGGTCGCGTACTAGACGAACTAGAACAATTGGGCTTGAGTGACACGACTGCCGTGATTTTTACCAGCGATCACGGATATCATCTTGCCGATCACACATTTTGGGAGAAATCGAACCTACATGAACAAGTCATTCGCGTACCGCTGATCATTTCTGCTCCCGGTATGCCGATTGGTCGAACAGATTCGCTGGTTGAACTCGTGGACTTGTTTCCAACCGTATGCGAGCTGACTCGGCGAGAAATTCCTCCGAGCATTCAGGGAACGAGCTTGGTCCCGATACTAAAGGACCATGAAAAAACTATTAAAGCCGGCGTCCTGTCGTTTGCTGGCGGAGAGTCCTGGCGCACCAAGGATTGGGCTTATATGCAGTATGGCGACAATGCGGCCGAGCTATATAACATGCGGACCGATCCAGGCCAATTCAAAAACCTAGCGGATCTTCCAGAATACGCCGCGGTGCGTGGCGAGCTTTCGGAGCAGCTTTCGATCCGGCTAAATGCCATCAGGTAAGAGCGATTTATCATATTTTGTAATTGAGGATTGTTATTATGCGAATCGCATTCACTGGTGGCTCGGGGAAAGCCGGCCGACATGTTGTCAAGCATCTGGCGGAACAAGGCCATCGCGTATTGAATCTGGATCTTGTACCGTCGAAGATTGTAGGTGTGTTTGACCTGGTGACAGATTTGATGGATGCTGGACAAGTCTTCTCTGCTCTCAGCGGCATTGCCTGCCTAGATGAACTCGACAGGTCAGGAGGTATTGCTAATTTCGATGCGGTTGTGCACTTTGCTGCCATTCCGCGCATTCAAATCAAACCTGACACGGAGTGTTTTCGGATCAATACAACGACGACCTATAACGTGCTGGAGGTGGCTACGAAACTGAAGATCCCCAAGATCCTACTCGCTTCATCCGAGACCACTTACGGAGTCTGCTTTGCACATGAAGAAGTGAAACCTACGTATTTTCCAGTTGATGAAGAGCACCCGACGTTACCACACGACGCCTATGCGATGTCAAAAGTATGCAATGAGCTTTGTGGTCAGTCCTTTCATGCTCGAACAGGAGCCGACATCTACGCAATGCGAATCAACAACGTAGTCGAGCCTCACGAGTATGTTGAACTAGTTCCTCGTTGGAAGTCCGATCCGGCCTGCCGACGACGCAATATCTTTGCCTACATCGACACTCGTGATCTCAGCGACTTCGTCGATCGAGCACTAGCCGTGGACGGACTGGGTTATCAGGTCTTCAACGTTGCCAACTCGGACTCTGCGGTCGAATTGTCCAGTCATGAAATTATCGCAACCTATTATAAAGATGTCCCCCAAAAGCAAGAGCTAGGTGAATCCGAGACTTTCTACTCGATCGACAAGGCTCGCAAACTTCTTGGATTCTCGCCTGCCTCCCGATGGCGGCAATTCTGATAGGCAGGTTTTCACAATTTGCTTCCTAGTCGTCGAGTGATGAAAGCCAGCTATAACCACAACCGATGGACACTACCAGACTTTGAGGAATGATTGACCGAGATTTTCTATATACAGCCCAAGCTGCAGGTTTCGATTTGTATTTGCATTCACCTATTCACCATTAACCCTCCCAGATTTTGGGAGAGTCGGAAAAGGAGGCGTCGCTAAGACGATTCCTTTTCCGGGGAGGTTTGGTAAATAAGCTCCTCAGATTTGCTATAGGTCAGGCAAAAGTTTGTTGGGATGGGAACTTTTGTGGGCCAAGGCGTGGGCGAAACCGTCTGGGATTCGAAAGCCAGTTTGGCTCGCCGGAGCGAACCACGACTATCAACCTTGGATTGAAAAACCTTTTCTTTCGCGCTCCCTTAAGCCCGTGAAGAAACCTTTGCTTTCGCTCATTCATTCAGGCATTGAAATGGCGACGTTCATCACTTTGCGCTTCACTAGCTTGGGAAATTTGCAAATGTGGAGCTTCAAGAGGGAACAGAGAGAGGCTATGTGTGTTCAACGGGAAAGAAATGTGCTGCCTGCATTACAGAAGATGCTTGGCTTTGATTTCGAGATACTTATTCACCATCGACGAGGTCATTTCTTCAGGGAAAAGGTCTAGGGTTAATGAACCTTGAGCTCGCATGCGGTGAATCACATCTTGGCGCCAGACCAATAGTTGGCTGGCAGCGGCGGAACGATACAACACTTCTCGGTCATCCGCAAATGCATCCGCCATTTCAAATACACGATGGTCACGTAACAAGACCAACAATGGCAGATGGGCACCATTTAGATGCCCTAGATAGCGATGTATTTGGTCAGCGTTGACTTCATCAATGACATTAGTGACTAAGACCACCAGTGATCGGCGCCGGCAATGATTTGAAAGGTACAGGAATGCTTCATCAAACCGTGATTGAACCAATCTAGGAAACTGATTAAATCCTGCATGCAGTATGCGGTTCATTTGCCGTTTACCGCTAGTCGGCGGTACATATGTATGGACCTGGTCGGAAAAGCAAATCATGCCCACCGAATCACCTTGCTGCAAGGCGACGTAAGACAGCATCAACACGGAATTCAGTGCGTAGTCCAATAAACTCATGCCTTCGTACTGATTCGTCATCATACGTCCAGAGTCCACCATAAAGATGACTCTTTGGCTTTGATCTGCCTGGTATTGTCGCACAATCAGTTTTTGCCGACGTGCGGTACTGCGCCAATCAATGTGCTTGTAATTATCATCTTGCTGGTAGTCTCTCAACCGTTCGAAATCATTATCTTGACCCAGGTGCCGAGTTCTTCGCACTCCAATTTGGCTAAGTCGATTTGTTCGCGCTAATAAAGCGTATTCTGCGACTTGTTTGATGTTAGGGTAAACGTGCAAGACTCCAGGACAATGAATTTGCACTTGCTTACACCAAAGTTTCCAAGGGGAAAAAACGTGGAAGTACAAGAACTCGAAATCGAAGGCGCCACGTCGTGCAACGAATAGACGAAAATTTACTAGTTGCCTTGTTCGCGGACGTAGTTCCATCGACATGGATTCCGGTTCGGTGCGCATGCCACTTCCGCAATCGTCTTTGATTGTCACGTAGATCGAGCGGCGACCGCGATTATCCAACCACAACTGAACTTCATGAGTGTTTCCGAGAGAAGCAACCCGCGCCATCTGGCGAGACACTTGAACATTCGCAAGCGACGGAATCCTCCACCAGTCTAAAAGACAAATGGTCAATACCATTGCCACCAGAGATGTTGGTACGACCCACCACCAAGTTGCAACAAAAGGAGTTGGTAGCCAGACGGCGAAATTTAGGCAAGCAAGTAATACCAATCGGTTGGCGGGATAAATACGACCAATCCAAGCCAGCAGCACGAGGGGCAGCAGAATCAATCCAAGAACAAACCAAGGACTCAGCCCAATTTCCAACAACTCTAGCAGCAGAGCCGGCATAGCGGCATCTGTGTCCTGATGAACTGGCATGATGCTTTGTAGTTAATTCGCCAAATGATTCGGAATAGGAGGGCTTTTGCGCCATCAGAGACTTGCCGTGAGTCGCGATTACTAATGGGAGACTCGCGTTAAACGACTTGCCAAGATTCGCAAACAGGATTTGCAACGCAAAAACAGCAAGCAGGCATGCTTCTAGTAGACTCAAAGCTGCTGGACATTATAAGGCCACGATATATTTTTGCTCTAGCAGGGAAAGAAAGAAAAGCTTGACGCATGTAAGTGTTAGTCATCCGGGTTGCAGTCAGCCCCAACCTCCAAATGCAGAACTTGCTGCGGAGTTCGGAGAGTGTTTGTCTTTGATCCGCGTTTGGTAACATAGTTGAGGAACCACTAAAGGGGTATGCAGCACCTTTGTTCTGGGCAAACCGATGCGAAACAAGTCCGGCTTGCTCAGCAACTCATCCTCTCCCTCTTTTCATCTATAAACCGAATATGATGGGAAATATGGTTTGTGATGCGTTGAACTAACACTCGGAGCGTCATGGGGCCGTCAAGGGAGTGCTGCCCTAGACGATTAAAGGATGACTCATCGATAGATTTGAGAATTGAGGCCATGTGTTTTCGAACGGAAGCAATCACATCTAGCTCATCTTCAATCCTACGGCTCCCTACGCAGAGCGAAGTGCAGAACTTTACAGGATCCGCCTCAAAGAAAGTTGGATTATCTTCAGCTAGCACTCGCTTAAAACGATCGGCGTAAATAATTTCGGAATCTGTAAGATGGCATACGACCTCCCGAATGGCCCATTTGTTGGGAATAGGCCGAAGATCAACAGAACTAGAATCCAAATTCTGAAGTGAATCCTGAAGCAGTACAGCACCCGAAACGTATGCTTCAATCAAAATCTCAAGTTCAGTCATAAGTTTAGATTAATTTTCCAAGGTGTCAGAAACTGCGAACTCGACGTCACAAAGAATTACTCAATAGGTCAATCTTTGCTGCGATCACATCATGGCGAACTCGAATAGGCCTGGAAGTTGAGAATACGTGGAGCACAATTGCGGAAATTCGTGACTCCCTCCGAAGTTACTTGTGTATCGACTAGAACCAAAGACATCAGGTTCGGTAGGCATGTGAGGAATTGTAGTCCCTCATCGGTGACGTTCTCACTTTTGATTGTGACAACTTCTATGTAGGGAAACTGACTGATTTTTTGAAGCCACATGTCGTCGATATCTGAACCATCCAGGTGCACATAGACGACTCGCTCCGAGAAAGAATCGCCAATGAATTGTCGTAAGAAGAATTGTCCACGTGGTTCGGTCAGCATTTGAACTCCAGACTTGGTAAGGCCGGCCGCTCGAGCGCGTTCCACCAACGGAGGCACGTAAGTAGCACTCGTTAAGGCGCAGACGACCATAATCAAAAGCAGGAATTTCAGGCTAAATCTGAATTTCACTGGCCAACTACTTATACGAAAGGAATTGCGAAATGTATTGCCTACAAGACGCTGATCTGTACCCACGATACACCTCAGATTCCAATGTAGATGGAAGCACTTACTAGTCCCCGCCTAACCGCGTTTCCAGTTGCGAATTGTCTGGTGCGAACCAAATCGCGATGGCCCCAAGAGAATAGACCACGCTGCCAACCGCTCCGACGGCAACATAGGATCCACCGAGAGCCGTAAATAATGCTCCCGTCAGGAAGACTCCAATGGCTGTCGCGAATCGCCCCGTGTTATAGGAGATGCCGACGCCGGTAGCCCTGGCCGAAGTCGGAAACAGTTCCGGCAAGTATAATGGCAACCATCCAAAGAACAGGGTCGTAACAAAAGCTTGACAAAACACGATTGGTAAGAAACTCGGCGCCAAAGGAGCTGTACCAAGAAACATCAGCATTGTCAGCGCGGTGGCTCCGATACTGATCGCTGCGTAGGCCACTCGCCGTCCAAGCCAAACTGCCACTCGGGCACCCATGAAACTACCCAATACGGCTCCAGCTGCCCAATAGCCTTGAGCGGTGGCTTTGTAGCCCGGCAGTACATCTTTGGTAACGGAATCGGCCCACGGAATCATCCATTTGCTCGCTGCCCAAGCTCCAATCAACGGAATCGACCCCAGAAGAATCCCCATGAGTGTGACTCGAAGTAGTGGAGGTCGAAAAAGCGTCGACAAACTCATCGGCTTTGCCCGACCTCGCTTCTCATCATCTGCAGAGGACGATCGAGAGGCTAGCCAAGCTGGCGATTCGGGCAGCAGCGCGAGGACTCCTAAACCGAGCAAAGCAGGTGCAGCCGATAGCTGGAAAATCCAACGCCAAGAATCCTCAGTGATGTGCCAGTTTTTTGCTATCTGAGATAGCAACCAAATCCCAAAATTCAGAGCGGCTCCCATGAGTCCAGCAACGGTTGGACGCGATTTGTCTGGCCAGCATTCAGTGGCCAGCGCGACCGCATTGGGCCACACACCTCCCACTCCCAGACCCACCAAAAAACGAAGAACTAACATTTGCATTTGAGTTTCAACGTAGGCACCTAGCCCTGCAAATATTGAGTACATGAGAATACTGATTCCCAAAGCGCGCGAGCGGCCAACGATATCACCGAGACGGCCGAACAGAATTCCTCCCAAAGCAGCTCCGAACATTAAGGCCGCGGTGAAGCGAGCAAACCAATCTCCCCCCAATTCCTTCGTATAGCCGTCGCCCAACAGCGACTTGGATACGCTCAACGATGCTACTGGCATCAGGCCGAGTTCAAAGCCGTCGAAGACTAAACCGCACACAGCTGCTAGCAAAACGAAGATCCTTGCAGCCCGAGACAGTTGGATAGTATCCACGGATTTCATTGCTTAATTTCTGACTGTAGAAGAGCCGAGTAAATGGCACTGTTGTCTAGATCACCGAACCCAAGGGCAACAGCGTGTTGCAACAGTCTAGCGTGTGTCTCGCTCAGCGGTAACCAAGTATCCGTCTCACGAGCATCCGTTAACATCAACTGCACATCCTTGAGATGTTGTGACAAACGAGCTTCAACCGTGAAATCCTTCGCAATCATCTTGGTAGCTTTGGTGTCCATGATCCTTGAATAGGCCATACTTTCTCTAAGCATTTGTCCGACCTGCATCAAATCCAGCCCCATAGACGCCGCGTAGACTAGCCCCTCGGCCAAAGCAGCACGGTTGAGACCAAGCACCAAGTTAGTAACCAATTTCATTTGGGCTCCACTGCCTGGACCACCCACGTGAAAAAAACGCTCTGCTAATACTCGAAACGTGGGCAGTAGTTGTTGAAAATCCTCGTCGTTTGCGCCAACAAACAACGTAGCTTGCTGTTTCGCCAACTGCACGCTACTGCCAGAAATCGTCGCGTCAACGTAACGAACTCCTTTAGCGCTCAACCAGCGGAACATTTTCTGTGCTCCAGCAGGCGCGCCTGTGGACGTATCGACAATAATCTGCGAAGGTCGTAGTAGCATCTCCACATCGCGTAGAACTCCACTTGCAACCGAATCGTCCGGCAGGCTCAACAAGACCATTGAACAGCGGCTTATCACATCAGCAGCATCGCTTAGAGTTGTTCCACCTAACTCGGAAAATCGTTGCCGAGCCGGTAAGAAAGTATCGTATCCGAACACACGATAACCAGCTTGGACCAACAATTGAGTTAGGGCGGTTCCAATAAGACCCAAGCCAATCAGCCCAACAATCTGGGACGTATCCGGGGCGCCGAGAGTAACTTTAGGAGATTGTGACACGAGCAGTTTCTATTGGTTCTTGGATAAAAGCTCTTGAAAAGTAGTGTAGATCTCGGCGGGCTCAGTACCGCTTTCAATTTCCGTTTGGTGTATTACGACCGCAAAACCAAGCTGCAAGCTGTCTCCCACTGCTACTCGTAGGGGCACAGCCGCTTGTTTCGTAAAGGCCTGAATGCCAAACGGATTGACTGCCACGAATCCATAATCTCTAGCATGAGTCCAACTCGCGCGGAAGTTAGTTGGACTACTGAAAATGGTCATACCACACCAATGCCCACCGAGGGGACCCGAATAATCACACCACTGAGCTGTTTTTCCCCACACTTCGGCTCCATTGCGTCTCCCCGACGAGTCGAGAATTCTACCGCCGAGTTGACTATCAACGGCCAAGGGTGTCGCCAAGCGAATTCCCAGCCCCATCTCCTCTTGATCGCCAAACTCCAGGGGCGATTCGTGAGGCATAAATGTTGATTGTAGGACTATCATATATCCATAAGGTAGCCAGCGTACAACGTACTGAGCTCGTTCCGTGCACACGACCTGCGTTTCGGTGCTGCTCAAGTATTCATTGACAAGTTCAAATCTAGCTTCATCCGCACGCATAGTGTCCAAGACGCGAACTCTACTTGTTCGAACCTTTGCCTTTAAGCGCCAATAATCTTGCCCGCAAAGATCACCAAAAGCCAACCACAAACCGGGATGCATGGTTGCATGATCCGTCTTATCGAGTCCCGGCACTGGTGGATGAGTTCGTGAAAGCTGCAAACCTTGAAGAGATTTTAGGTCACAAAAGTAAGGACGACTGATAACTGGATCTTTAAAGACAAACCGTGCCACCTGATTTCCTTCGACCTGCACACGGAGTTCTGATTCCTGCGCTTGAATGCCGACCTTTTTCTCGGAAACATGGGACTCTGCCGCAATTTGAGCCGAAAATACGCAGGTCGCTTGGGTCATTGTGCTACAGAAAGCAGCAAACAAGATCAGACAATTCCACAGTTGTTTGCTCAGGCCGAGTCTCATATCTGAAAATCCTTAAATCATCGCCTGCTCGACAATCACTTAACCAGAATGCAGTCAAAAAGCTGAAGGAATCCCAGGCACGGACACCAAGATCAATTATTTGCTTGCATTGTAACGTGGTTAAGCTTGCTATTGGCCAATCTATGATAAATGGATATTCTCACTTGGGTAGTGATACAATTATTCGTTTCGGCCCAGTGGTTGCTTTGTAAATGCTCTCGTGAACGCCTACTTAATCCGCAATGTAAGTGAGAGACGGATTTGCATCTTTGCAATTCAACCTGAAATGGGTACCCGGCCGCGGAGTCAGGTAATGACATTTGCTAGCGTAGCAGCGTGCTATCACAGACTCTGACACCAAAGAAACGCACCTTCAATCCGGTTGTTCCCAGGTATGAAGGGATCTCCGGGCTCAGCCTGCGATGGAGTTGTTAGAAAATCCTAATATGAGAACAAACCGCCTGTTATGAGACTCAGCCGACAAGAAGCAATCGTCACATCGTGGCAGCACCGCGAGGAGGTTTTGTTAGCTCCGTATGCTATGTTTGCCAAAAAATCTGCTGGACGGCGGTTTCATGAACCACCACATCCCTACCGCAGCCCGTTCCAGCGCGATCGAGATCGCGTGTTGCATTCGGCCGCTTTCCGCCGACTGAGCGGCAAAATGCAAGTCTTTACTGGAGAGATGGGAGATTACCATCGCACTCGTTTGACACACACACATGAAGTGGCCATGATCGCTCGCACGGTTGGTCGAGTCCTGCGATTGAACGAAGATCTTATTGAAGCGCTGGCCTTATTGCACGACATTGGGCATCCTCCCTACGGTCATAGCGGCGAAGATGCATTGGAGCAGTGCTTGCTATCCTTTGGAGGATTTTCCCACAATCAATTTGCATTGACATTAGTGGAAAGCCTTGAGACTCGCTATACAACCTACGCTGGACTGAATCTGACCGCCGAAGTTCTTGCAGGCCAGAATTATCGCATTACCCACGCTGGGCAGACCCCGTTGCTCGAGGTTCAACTCGTTGATCTAGCAGATAGCCTGGCGTACAACGCGCATGATGTCGATGACGCTCTGGCGCTCGGCTTGCTAAAGTTCAGCCAATTGCAAAGCCTGGACTTGGTCCGTCGAGCAATCGATTGGAGCGGAGTCAACTTGGGATCTGCGAATGACCAAATCATGCGACACTCACTAGTTCACAATTTGATAGATGTACAAGTTGCAGACCTTATCGAGTCGGCGCAACTGACCCTGGCACCGGTCGTAGAGCTCGATAGTTTGTCCGTGTGCGAGCTAGGAATCTCATTGCAGTTCTCTCCGATCATTGCATCCGAGTGTCAACAATTGGAAGATTTCCTATTTGACAATGTGTACCGTCATCCCCAACTTGTCGAAATTCGCGAACATGCTTCACGTCGAGTCCAACGGTTGTTCGAGTGCCTGGTGGAGAGTCCTCAAAAGTTGCCCCCCCGATTTATCGACCGCGCACAATCGATCGGAGTGGAACGGGCTGTTCGAGACTATCTGGCAGGCATGACTGATCGATTTTGTGATTCTCAGTATCGATCGCTTATCGAACTGGCAGAGCCTCAAGCCAAAGATTGGTAGTTGGTATATGAACGCTGGAAACAACGCCATGTGACTACCTTCACCGAAATCCGACCCATGCACGCATTGTGAAGATAAGGAATGGAAAAATCTTATGATAGAATCGTACTTAGGTTGATCTCAATTTGTGAATCACCCACAGAAAGCGTCATGCGGGCGTCGGCCGCGAACATTTGAGTCGTCGGAGTGGTTTGTGTAAAGTCATAACACTCCAGCGTTTTTTCATTGATATTGATTATCCAATACTCTTGTACACCAGCCTCTCGATAAATAGCCGCTTTGGACCGGTCCTTTTCAAGCGATGTGTCGGCAACTTCGATTATTAAGCGGCAATCGGCGCCAGTTGGATGATGTTGGCGATAGTCGTTGTGCGTACCACAAACGATGGCGAGATCAGGCTCAGGCTCACTGCGTTGCGTAGTAATGGGAAGTTGACACAGGCTCAGGCTCACTGCGTTGCGTAGTAATGGGAAGTTGACACTGGCACAGCCAGCCGGCAGGCAAATCCTTCAATAGGATCTCATTAAGTATGCGAACAATGAAACCGTGGATCGGGCGTTGATTCATTTTCTCAACTATCCATCCTTCCAATAACTCAACATCGTCTTCCGGCGTGAGGACCCCCAATTCTCCCAATTGATGATATTGGGCTACGGTAAAGCGCCTTAATGGTAACGGAGGTGCGAGTGGAGAATTCAACCTTAATTGGGAGAACATAGCTATTCAGTTTTTCAAGTGGGCAATATTTCGTCAGCCGAATTGACGTTACTTGTTTCTTCTAGCTCCAGAGTGTCTCATCTATTCTACCCAGCACATCGGCTATTGGCTATTTCTTGCCAATCAATGATACAGAAGCACTTCGTCGACGCGCGAACGCCACGATGATTCATCGAATTGTATTAGCTCAGCCACAGTCTCCGGGATGCTTTCGAAGTTTTCCAACTTACTTAGCGTCGTTCGCAAGCGATCATTACCCCAAAGAATATCAATGGGTGGCTTCACATATTCATACTCATACGGAGGAGGGAGCCAAGAGAATTCTTTGGCCCGATGAAAGGCTATGTGAAACAATAGTGTGACCGTCAACTCTACAGAGCGTACCGCATTCGGCGAGGTAATAATGAGCTCGAGTCCTTCGCAGCTGTGGCCATGCCATTTATCAAACGTGGGACAAAATCGCGTCGGGCGAAGATGAACTCCGGGGAAATTTTGCTGTGCAAGCCCATCGACTAATTCCGTTGCGTCTAGGAAGGGTGCCCCGATGAGTTCAAAAGGGCGCGTCGATCCGCGTCCTTCCGAAACATTGGTGCCTTCCAGCAGCACTTGTCCAGGATACAAGAAGACCGTATTCAAAGTTGGCATATTCGGCGATGGCCAAATCCATGGTCGTCCGAGGTTGTGAAATGACTGTTGTCGTTGCCAGCCCCGCATGGGAACGACTTGCAAGTCCAAATCCAGACCTACTTCTCGTACAAACAGCTTGGCAATCTCCCCCAAAGTTAAACCGTGTCGCAAGGGGATCGCATGGCCGCCAACGAAACTCAAGTAGTTTTGCTCAACCAAGGGGCCTTCGAATACGGTGCCACCCAACGGATTGGGACGATCCAAAATAATGACTGGTTTGTTGGCAACAGTGCAGGCGTGCAAGCATTCGAGCACCGTCCATATGAACGTATATACACGTGTACCTACATCTTGCAGGTCCACGAGTAAGCAGTCGATTTTATCAAGCATTGCCTCCGTTGGACGACGCGTCTCACTATACAAGCTGTAGACGGGGATATCCAAACTTCGATCGTAGGCATGGGTACTCTCAATCATGTTGGCTTGCTGTTCTCCCCACAAACCATGCTGTGGAGTGAAGATAACCTGCAAACTCCCCGGGAATTCGCGAGCCAATACTGTACTAGACAGCTCATAGTCGCGGTTCACGGAGGCATGATTCATTAATATGCCAAGTTGGGCATTGCGAAATCTCGACGGAGGATGATCTAGTAGATGCTCTATGCCTATTTGAAACATGTTTTGAACTGCTTGTCTAATCCACTAATTCGATTGCTGCCAAGCCCAAAACATAAGATTGCGGGCATCTCGATACCTGGCATCGGAGTCGCTACAACCCAATACCACCACGATGCATTCGCGGTTTTCAAACTGTCCGCTTGCTACCAAGCAAGCTCCCGCCGCGCGCGTCGTACCTGTCTTTATGCCAATGTAACCGTCAATTCCAAGCAGTTGATTGGTGGTGTCCCAGCGATGGTTCCGAGTGTTACCATCTGGTCCCAGTACTTGGCAGCCATATTTGGGAGTGCTGACGTATCGTCGAAAGTTTTCGTCACGCATGGCTAAGGTGGCCAGTCGGCTAAGGTCTCTCGCGGAGCTCAACGCGGCTGGATCGGGTAAGCCATGTGGGTTTGCAAAATGCGTGCTATCAAGTCCCAAACGACGGGCTTCGGCGTTCATCATGGCTACAAAATGCTCTTCGCCGGAAGCTTTGTCTGTTACCTCTTCTAAAGACAACTGCGGCCCAAAATGTTCTGCCAATGCCACTGCTGCATCGTTACCAGACGGCAGAAGCAGGCCATATAGCAGTTCATCCGTAGTAACCGATTCACCCATACTCAATCGTGCCGACGAACCCTCGGTGGATGCTGCCTTCCAAGAGAAAGTTACACGTTGGTGCAATACACTGGGGTCACCGGCAGCCAGTTTTAGCACTAGCCAGGCAGTCATTATTTTAGTCGTGGAAGCGATGGGGCGCGACATGTCCGCCGCTTCGCCGCCCAGCCAGGCTCCAGTCTTGGCGTCAACAGCGGCCCACGAGGTAGCGGACACCAATGGCGGCCTATGTGGTGTATCTGCTATCGCTGTGGGCCATGACTCAGCGTTGACCACGCTAGGTTCTGCTATTGCGGCCTCAGGTACAATCGGTCCTAAGCGTTCCCAAACGCGTTGATCAACAATACCTGTTGGCTGCAGCCCCACTCGTTTCTGAAAATCCTTGACAGCTGCCTCAGTGGCTAGGCCGAAGTCCCCATCCACAGACAGTTTTGGAGATGGTACCGCACGAGCATTAAGCGTGCGTTGCAGATTCTCAACTCGCCAACCTCCCGAACCAACGTGCAGCGTACTTTCTGATTCTTGTGTGGCTGTCCCTGGCGGATTGAAGTGAAGCCAAGCTTCCTCTGCCACTCGTCCAATTAGCACATGTGCCGGATGATCATCATAGAAATCCTTGTCTTCGTTTTCGGCCGTCATTACGCATATCGCAATCGGGCCCGATTGCCCGAATATAATTCCCGCCTCGCATCGCGCGGCTGAGATCTCACCCGACTTGTGCGCAACCTTGATTTTGGGCGGCAAGAAACGCACCAATTTGGTTTTGTCTTCACAAGCCAACATATGGCTTTTCATTTCTTCACATATCTCAGCCGTAAAAATCTGGTGGCGTTCAATCTTCGCCAGTAAGCTAACGATCTCTGCAGCAGTTGTATTCCCCAAGCCATACTTTGCGCTCTGCTCAGGTGCAATCGATTGGTCTCGTCGGTAGGCAGGCGAATTCATGGATGTATTTGGCAAGCCAAGGTCATGCATATCTTTGCGGACCTGCTCAAGTCCAGTTGCCCGGGCCACCAAATTCGTGGCCGTATTGTCCGAATAAACCATCATGAGATGTACAGCATCTAACAATGAGATCTGCGTACCTGCTGAAAAGTGCGCCGTCAGTATTCCAGAACCCGGTACTTTGTCGTCCGCGTCTAAAGTCAACATTTGTTCACGCACAAGTTCGTGCCGATGGAATTTACCAAAGGTCGAAACCATCAATGGCAATTTGATCAAACTGGCTGTCGGCATTATTTCGTCAGCCCGGTACTGATACTTTTCTCCACTTCCCAAATGCTCGATGACAATACTTACCTTTCCCGCATGACTTGTAACAAGCGGTCCAAGCCTCGCGTCCAACGTCTGGGAGTTGGCGGTCGAAATGGCACTCCAACAAGCGACAACTACAAAGACCAGTCTTCGACTAATCGACCCTGCCCAGACGGAATTCAGCTGGCGGACAGGCGCATAATTTAGAAATGAAAGCATTTGGAAATATCCGTGCGGATTTGTCATAGCAATGTGGAATTGCCATTCACGGTGGATGGCCGCCTGGGAAGTACCCAGTTTGCACACTATCCCGATTGATCAAGCAAGACAGACTATCGCCAATGGGCTAGACTAACAAGCTATCGAAGGCAGGTAAAAATGAGAGTTTTCTTGATATTTGTGCTCGGCTGTTTTTGCTGGCCAATGAATAAACCAGCAGGCCGCGCCGAGGCTAGCGATACGAATCCAGCCAATATCTTGCTGATGTACATTGATAACGTTGGCTATGGCGATTTGCATTGCTACGGAAACCCGTCCGTTCAGACAGTGCATATGGATCAGTTAGCTCGCGATGGCGTTCGCTGTACGGATTTCTACGTAGTTACGTCCAGTTGTTCACCCTCGCGAGGTGCCCTCCTTACAGGTCGCTACCCCCTGCGCAACGGCTTGACGCATCAATTGTCTCCGCAGGAGAATTGGTCAGGCATTGGGCTGCCGCAGCAAGAGAAGACCATACCGCAATACCTAAAAACAGCGGGGTACGCTACGGCCTGTTTTGGCAAATGGAATATTGGATTTGCCAACGGCAGTCGACCCACCGAACGCGGATTTGATGAATTCTTTGGTTTTCGATCTGGCAATATCAACTACTACACACACGCCTATCACGACCAATACGATATGTTTCTGGGTACTCAGCCACATCACGTTGAAGGTTATAGTACTGACTTATTCGCAGATGCCACCTGTGACTTTATTCGACGTCAATCAGCCGGACCCTGGTTTGTTTACTTACCGTTTAACGCAGCACATTTTGTCAGTTCTATCAACGTGCGGGAAGGAGAGCATCCTACTTGGCAGGTTCCCCCACGATATCTTGAAAGATACGGTTGGTCAGCGGATGACACCGATGAAAAACATCGCTATCAGGCCGTACTCACTGCGCTCGACGATGCCATCGGCAGAGTACTTAGGACCCTTGATGACCTGGAATTGCGTGAACAAACGCTGGTGATTTTGATTTCAGACAACGGTGCATTCATGTTGCCTGGACGGGGACTGGAAGTCGCTTCAAACAAACCACTACGCGATGGTGGAACAACTTGTTACGAAGGTGGAGTGCGAGTACCCGCACTATTTCGATGGCCACAGAAACTAAAACCAGGCAATGTGTGCGGGCACATGCTTAGTCATCTGGACATGCTTCCACTTTGTCTCAATGCTGCAGGGATAGTTCCGGACGAGGATCGCATTCTAGATGGCAAGAATCCACTTCCTTCTTTGCGTGGCGTAGCAGGGTCTCCACACAAGTCGCTGGCTTTCAGCTATGGCTCGGCAGCTGGACTACGAGAAGACCATTGGAAACTCGTTCGTTCTCATCCCACCGAGGCTTGGGAGTTGTATGACTTAACCAGGGATATAGGCGAACAAACGAACCTAGCGACTCAGAAGACGATCGAGTTAGAGCGGTTAGCCATTAGTTTTGATGAATGGCTAACCGATGTGCGCGGTCGCTAAGTTAACCGCATGGTTCAATGTGCGCCGAGTAGCAAAAGGATCAACGAGTTCGCACACTTCAAAACAGGTTTCTATTGTCCTGTTGGTGCGAGGTGACGCTGCCAATCTGTATTGAACTCGACCGGATTCAAACTAGCGGGCTCAGGCATGTGCCCTGGACCTGAAAACACCGCATTCGGAAGTTCGGAAATGAGCAGAGCCTGTTCGAGGGGATCAAGCCCAAGAGCCGCCTGCAAAGCTGATAACGCCATAAAGGCATTTTGTTGCGCTTCCACTACTTTGACTTCGGTTTCGTTCACTTTCGTCTCAAGAAGATTGAGGTAGATCAGGTCCACCTTTCCGCGTTCGAAGCCAAATCGATAACGGGACAGAGTTTCCACTGCAGCATTCAGAGATTGTTCAGCTTGCTCGGCAACTTGCTGGGCAATCATAAAGGCATTGAAGGACACTTGTAACTCAATCCCTATCTTATTGCTCAACAATATTAGTTTCTGGGTAAGTTGAGCAAGTTTGGCATTCGTTTCTTGGATTTTGCCACGGGCTTTGCTTCGCTGAACAGGAACTTCGCCTTGAAAACCAATCGTTAATTCGAACTGTCCCTTATCGTTGTTGCTTGAGGCAGGAATCCCCAAATCTTGTGAGGCTTCAGATATCAGGTCAAATCGAGGCGACATATTGTTATGCGCTAGTTGCCGTTCATAATTAATCTGTTGAATCTCCCGTTGAATTAGTCTCGGTTCAGGTCGCCTCTGCATGGCTGCAGCCAAGTCTGCTTGGAAATCTCCTGCAGGAATATGTGTCAACTCAGGGAAACTACTCGGCTGCCAGGCATCCTCCGGCACCAATGGCTGGCCAACATCATCTCGCAAAAAAAAAGACAATTTGAACGATGCGGCACGAAACTTCTGTTCCGATTCAAGCACTTTTGTCCGTCGTTCGGCAATCAGCTGTTCATTAAGTATTAGGTCAATTTCCGCGAATTTGCCAGCCTTAACGCCAATCTCATATTGTTGTCCCCTTAGGATGGCAAGTTGCAAGAGTTCTTTTTGGGCGGCGAATATTTTTCCCGCCGCGAGCCATTGCCAGTAGGCTTCGCACGCATCATGCGCGGCATCCAAAATGGTCTGCTGAATCAGTGGATCGACGGCCTGCTGGGCTACGTTAGCTTGTAATACCGCAACGCGTTGTTCATCAATCGCGCGCCCTTGCAACAAAGGAATGCCCGCTGAGAGTTTTAATTCTCCGGCTTCGTTTGTCTCACGTTCCTTATACCATGGCTGAAATTGGCCGCGGCCCATCCGATAGCCAGCTGAGATATAGCTACCCCACCAAGTTTGGCGCGCGAATCCAATTCCCTGACGGTAGTTTCGGTAATAGCCAGTGGGTTCGGAGAGTGAATAACCCTGCAACTTGGTATCGTATGCGCCATAGCATGAGAGCAGTTGTCCGCTGGCTCGGGACCGTTCCAATTTCGCTTGCTGAATTGTAGGAAAGTAGGAATAAAGACTCGCTATCACATCCGCTAGATTGAGCTGCGATAGGCTGGAATCTGAGACCTCTGCGGATATACCGGCAGCTGCGTCTGCGGACGCTGAGGACTGAATATCATTACGTGCGTCAGTTATCCGGCCGTTGGAGTCGTCAAAATAAGAAAATGCTACGGCCTCAGTTCGACTCGCTGCTGGTGAAGAACCAGAGGGCGGTTGAGCAGGCAATGTTGAATTGCACATTGCCCAGCAAGTCATCGATGCGATTGCCAATCGTAAGCTCGCAACGAACGAATTTAGATTTTTGGCAGTTTGACTTTGTTGCCTTTGTCTTTCCCGGGTTCTTGGTCTGCAACTGTGGGCGGGAATCCATTCAACTGACGCCATATCTCGTATCCAAGGGTAACTTCTCGCAGTAGAACCCATCCTGAGGCCCGCACGCCTTGTCTAAGGTATCGGCCATCGGGCCAACTGTTCTTCGGATCATTCAAATCATCGGGAGTTATTACCAAGCTGAAGGAGCCATTGCCATCATCAGTTGGGAAGACTCGGTTGACCTTACCGCCAAATGTGCCCTTGGCAACCGACGGCCAACCCACAAACTGAACCGCTGGCCAACCTTCGAATTGCAAGCGTACGCTATCTCCTTCATGAAT
>JAGQOY010000107.1 GCA_020427005.1 Planctomycetales bacterium | reverse complement strand
TCTCGTTGAGCAAAACTCAAATCGATGCTTGTTGTACTTGTCATTTCGTTTGTGTACGGATTGGCCGGAAAGTATCCGGCATTGAAGATTGTGTAGTCCGGCTCTCCATAACTTTCTAGTTGCTCTTCGGTGGGGCGAATAAGCATGTTGTACATGAACAGCGCGTGATAGGCGCTCGAACAGATGACTCGGATCTTCAAACGCTGTGACGGATCCCAGCCAGCGTAGCCATCGGTCACAAATAGTCGCGACTGGTAATTCAGAAAGTCTCTAGCTCGTTGCCTATTGATGAGAAACGAGCGTTCGGTAAGCCTAATGTTGACGTCTCCCCACCATATATCTCCGGCTGTCTCAGGATCCTCTACGATCCGTTTGTCCTTTGGGCTTCGCCCCGTTTTTGCCCCACTGCGAGTTGCCAGCGCACCACTTGAGGCAATTACCGCATCGCCAGCTTGAATCGCATATTCGTAAAGTCGGGCTGGAGTCGCATTTCGAATCACATCCTTCACTGCGATTCCATGACCTGATAAGTCTATTTTTGATCTCATTGTCCGTGGTCCCAAAATATTCCTGTGATTTAGCGGTGCGAGTCTTTCGAACTCTTGTACCTCGCATTGTTCGTAGTTCAACTCCCACATTTCCGTCAACCCAGATACCCAATTGTCCCCACGCCGTTTTCTCGACGCACCATCTGGATGGAAAAAATTTCGCAACGCAAAGCTCATGCCAAGCGATTGTTGTTAACGGCCGCCGCTTGATTCTTGCCTAGAAGCAATGAACTCCCTTTTGCCTAACTCCGCACTCTTGGACAGAGTCGAATCCTTCTTGGCCATCAACTTTCTCCCTCTTATGGAAGTCATGGAGTGAAAAAAATATTTTTTCCCGAATTCGATAACTTTGCTTTCCAGTCAGCCGTTGTTATATTACGGGAACGTAACTTTCGCACCCAGAATCGTTACGTTAACGCAATTTCTTTTTCCATAGCGAGGAGTGATTTGGATGGTCAAGAGAAAACATGGTTTTACACTTGTAGAATTGCTGGTGGTGATTGCCATCATTGGCATTCTGGTTGGCTTGTTGTTGCCAGCCGTTCAAGCAGCTCGAGAAGCTGCCCGCCGCATGCAGTGTAGCAATAACCTGAAACAGATGAGTTTAGCTGCGCTCAATTACGAATCTGCCTACAAGCGGTTTCCTGCGCGGCAGTCGGGAACGGGCTACATTCGCAATGTTGGACAGCGACTGAGGCTGAGTGGTTTCGTTTCCCTGCTACCATTTATGGAGCAAACTGCACTTCATAATATCGTCCAACAAGCGAACAACGCCCCTTGGGGAGGCAATAACTCGACTTCATGGCAAGCCTCATTCTTGCCGATGTACAACTGCCCAAGCGATGCTCAGAATGAACGAGCCGATGGAGATGGTTCAGCAGGCCAGTATCGCGGTCGCTACAGCTATGCTTTTAACGGCGGCGACAACTATTTGGCATCCGTAGTTGACCCGTCGGAACGCACGAACGAAAGCTTGTCTCGCCAGGCACGTGTTATGTCTAACCGTGGCATCTTTGGTCGCTATGATTTTACAAAAATTGGTGCCCTCACCGACGGTACGAGTAACACATTGGCATTTAGCGAACGATCGGCACCGACTGGCTTGAGAGACAAAGGCATGGCAGCGGTCGATGCGGCTGGTGATCCAACCACCTTTGTGCCACTTAGCTGCCGTCCATACTGGGGCGGTACACAATACTTGCCCACAGCATCCATGTTCACGCAAGACACGACACCAGGTTACCGATGGGCAGACGGTGCCGCATTTTTCCATGGTTTCACTACGATTTTGCCACCCAATACGGCAATCTGTTTGATTGGAAATCCTGCCTGGCAATCCGGTGGTGGCCACTATGCTCCGGGAATTTGGACTCCCACTAGCCAGCATACTGGTGGTGTCAATTCATCGTATGCCGATGGTAGCGTGCACTTCATAAGTGACAATGTCGACACAGGGAACTTGAGCATTGTTGCTCCGGCGCCCAATAGCGGTGGTCCAAGTCCCTATGGCGTTTGGGGAGCGCTAGGCACCAAGGCCTCGGGCGAAACGAAGCAGATAATCGAGTAGCCTGTCACAGCGTTGACATCAGATCAGACTTGCGGGGGTTGCTTGTGCGGCCCCCGCGTTCGTATAGGAATCAACAATCTATTGAGCAGATCGGTAAAGATGAAATCAACAATTGTTTTTTTGGGCCTAATATTTACTGTCGTCATGGTTGGTTGTGGGCCTGTGGATGACGGCTTGCCCAAGACGGTCTCAGCTACTGGCACCATAACCTTAGATGGTAGTCCTGTTGAAGGGGCGTCGATCGTCTTTATTGACGTCAGCGGAACATATTCCGCAAGCGCCTCCAGCGATTCAAAAGGCTATTTCAGCTTGAATTCCTTTGAGGCAAAGTCAGGTGCCGTGCCTGCCTCTTACAAAGTGCAAGTGTCGAAAACGGTTGAAATCGAAGGTGCTGGGCAAGCTTCTGCCAGAGCCCCTTCTGAAGAGGCCGAGCACGCTGCCGAATCGGAAGAAGCAGGTATCTTTTGGAAAAATGACCTTCCCAAGAAATACGCCAGTATCGCCACCTCTGGGCTTGCATTCGATATTACTGAAGATGGCGCTGATAACTTGGATATTTCGCTGACAAGCAAGTGATAAAGGCTGCTATTTGATTATTAAGTATGTTTTTGGGGTGTCATTCGACACCCCATTTTCTTGGTAGTTGAGCGTGATAACACATTCGTTATCTGAGGTCGCGAGCGAGGTAACGTATTTGTAATTGTAATTCGCGATGTTTCTCTACCACTCAAGGCTAAGATCTCGGATTGGTAACTATGTCGCTTTAGTTATTGGCGATAGGTTTGTTTAAGATTCCGAGGGGCTTAATGGGAGGTAAGGTATGAAGAGACGGAGACAAGGTTTTACGCTGGTTGAGCTGCTTGTGGTTATTGCAATTATTGGCATTCTGGTTGGATTACTGCTTCCTGCGGTCCAAGCAGCTCGCGAGGCAGCTCGTCGAATGCAATGCAGTAATAATCTTAAGCAGCTAAGTCTAGCAGCTTTGAACTATGAATCTGCTTACAAACGCTTCCCAGCTCGGCAAGCCGGTACGGGACACATCAATTCCACATACCAGCGATTGCGCGTGAACGGTTTCGCGACCCTAACGCCCTTTTACGAGCAAACAGCTCTTTGGAATCAGATTCAACAGAAAAACACGGCCCCTTGGGCCGGCGCAGCAGCTAACCCACAGTGGACAGCTGTTTTGCCAACTCTGAACTGCCCCAGTGATGCGCAGAACCAGGGCACGGATGCACGTGGTTCCTCAGCCCCACACGGAAGAATCAGCTATGCCTTCTGCGGTGGAGACAACTATTTGGCATCGGTCGTTTCTGCGTCCGAAAGAACAGATGTGAATCTTTCGTTGCAGACAAGAACCATGACAAACCGCGGGATTTATGGCCGCCATGACTACACGAAAATTGGTGCGTTGACAGATGGAACGAGCAACACGCTGGCATTTGCAGAACGCTCTGCTCCCTTGGGGCTTAGAACCAAAGGGATGGCAGTGGTGGACGCCGCTGGTTCTGATTTGACAACCTATGTTCCATTGTCCTGCCGCACATTTTGGAGTGGTACACAATACGTATCCACTGCGTCTCCGTTTACACAAGACACGTCGCCCGGCTATCGCTGGGGGGATGGATGCGCATTCTTCTGTGCATTCACTACCATCCTGCCACCTAATACGGCTGTTTGCTTGTTAGGTGATCCGAACTGGCAATCGGGGGGTGGTCACTATGCTCCAGGAATTTGGACTGCGACTAGTGAACATACTGGTGGCGTCAACACTTCATACGCTGACGGGAGTGTCCACTTCATCAGCGATAACATTGACGCTGGTAACCAAGGTGTGGTAGCACCAGCACCAACTGCCGGTGGACCAAGCCCCTACGGTGTATGGGGAGCACTTGGAACCAAGAGCGCTGGAGAAGTTAGCCAAGCGATTGAATAGGTTTGTATTCAGTTTTCAAATCGAACGGGCTGGAGTTATGGCTTCAGCCCGTTTTTCATTATTCCACCTGTTTAGGTCAAACAATGTTTTTATGATAAGGAATTGCACGTTGAAAGTTCTCGGATTCAATCTTGCACTGCTAGTAGTTTTCGGTGCCTTGGGTTGCGGGCCAGTCGACGACGGCTTGCCGAAAACTGTCGATGCACGCGGAGTAGTTCTGTTAGACGGGGATCCGATTGAAGGTGCCTCGATCGTTGCGTTGCATGAAAACGGGACCTATTATGCGCGAGCCATGAGTGACAGTTCAGGGCGATTTTCCCTGGATGCCTATGAAAGTAAGCCTGGGGCAGTGCCCGGCAATTACAAGTTGACGGTCTCGAAGACCGTGACGGTTGACAAAGCAGTCAATAAGATACCCCGATCTCTGGCCGAAGAAGCTGAGCACTCCGCCGCAGATGGAGCAGAAGCAAACGTGTCTTGGGTAAATGACTTACCTAGGAAGTACAACAGCCCCATAACTTCTGGGCTGGCAGTTAGCATTCCTGAGAGCGGAACGGATGAATTGAAACTTGAACTGACCTTGAAGTAGTCTGCCGAAGCATTCGAGACATTTCATGGGGCAAGTAATCAGTCTGCCCTTCACTGAACACGCTCTAACAGGCAGGAAAGAACGTAACCCGAAGCGTCAGCGAGGGAATGTGCCTAGCCCCTCGCTGACACTCTGACGCTTCGGGTTACTAATCGTCCACAAGATTTTGCAAATCAACTTTTTCATCACCCCGCTAGGGCAATATCAGTCGCTTGAGGCAGTTAAACATTGCTGTAGTTGCGATTTCAGCTCATCGATTTGCTGAGTTGTTGCATCATCGGGTTCGTTCGCAAGATTCATTGTTTCTCGTGAATCCAGTTGGTGATCATACAATTCACAAGCCAAAATCTCGCCACTAGGAACGCTACGCCATTCGGTATAGCGAAATCGGTTGGTACGCAACGAATAACCGATCGCCGTTAGAGGAGTAGCCGCAGAAGGATATGCAGGGCGAGTATGCTGGCTAATCGCATAATTCTTTAGTGGCTGCTGTTCACCCAGGCACAATTTCGAGAGATCCTGCCCCTGTAAATCTCCTGATGGAGACAAGCCGCATAGTCCGCACAGCGTTGGGTAGATATCTAGCAGCTCAACTATCGAATCAACTCGGCGTGGCTGCTGACCTGGAATGGCGATCATCAAGGGAACCTGCGTATCCAATTCAAAATTGGAAGTTTTGGCCCATAAACCATGTTCACCCAGATGATACCCGTGGTCTGACCAAAAAACGACGATCGTGTTTTCCCGTAGGCCTAATCTTTCCAGTTCGTCGAGCACCTTGCCAATCTGCGCATCTACATAACTAATTGCCGCGTAATAGCCTCTGCGTAATGACTTGACAGATGAATCGTCAATTGTTTCACCAGGTTGCAGCTTAAATCCGCGCTTTATCTCTCGACTATCATGAAGCGCTATTTCAGGTACTCCACTCGGCGGAAGTGGATTCTCAGGCAAATTAATCGAGTCTTCAGGATACAGGTCCCAATACTTTTTGGGTGCATTGAATTGTGCGTGAGGTTTCCAAAAACCGACGGCCAAAAAAAATGGCTTTCTATTGAGTGACAATTCTCCTAAGGCTTCCTTGGCCAAGTTTGCAATTCGGCCATCAAAATATGCCTCGTCGGGTACATCTCGAAGCTCAGTTCGCGGTGTCGATGACAAGTTGGGCGGCAAATCTCCTTCTACGAGTGCATGGTCATTTCCGTGCGAATTGTAGTGCATCACTTGCGGGACACTCCAGCTTGGTGCATCCCCTTGATAATCATCTTGGACCCAATTGTGAAATATCTTGCCAATGCACTGCGTGTGGTAGCCGTTGATCATAAATATTTGCGGCAGTGTAATAACGTCCGGTACGTTTTGGCGAAAATGGGTAGGTAAATCCCAAACATGAATCGTATCTGGACGTAACCCCGTTAGCAAAGAAGCTCTGGATGGATTGCACACGGCTTGTTGGCAATAGGCGCGTTCGAACAACGTAGCTCGAGCAGCAAGTCGGTCCAAGTTGGGGCTGTGAACGTGTGTTTGACCGTAACAATTCAGTTCTACTCGCATATCGTCCACGGCGACGAAAAGCACATTACGAGCATCTTCATTCGCCAGTGCAGTTGTGCCAAAAGTCAGAACGACAAAGCAACCTAAGCCAATGTATCTTTGCATCAATCCGCTCTCTTGATCTCCAAAACGTGTTCCATGGAGCAATTCTAACACAACTCCTTAGGTTGCTGGCTTTGTCTTCAGAGTCACGCATTTTTTCCTGCGTAACAGAATTGGCTTGTCGAATGAAGCAGCAGACCGGCTTATTGCTTTGATTTGAAATCACATTTCCATGGCGAGCCGCAGTGAGGGTCACGGGGGCTCTATAAGAGCTGGTCAATTGGCTCAATTTTTCAAATGGATTCTTTTAGCGACACCATTGCGACTTTCGGACGATTGGCCTGTTCCAGCGGATATGGTGATTGCGTTTTGCGGAGCTGCGGATGGTGCGTTGCAGAAATGGGGATTGCCGTTGCGGAAATCTGGATTGTGCATTGCGGAAAAGTGGATTGTGCAAATTACGGAGTAACAATGCGTTAACTGCATTTGTCCAACTAACCCTCCCAAAATTTGGGGGGTCGGAAAAGGAGGCGTCGCATAGACGAATCCTTTTCCGGGGAGGGTGTGCAAGTTCCCTGGTTGCGCACAGTTAATTGAGAATATGAATTCGGAAACGCACGCTAGGTTGCGAACATAGCGCCACAGCAATCTTTCATTGACAAAAAGGCTCTTATCTGTCCAGTCGTTGGCCCAAAGTGTTGTTCAATCGCACCCTGATTGAACGTCAGTGTGTTGGAACCGACCGTTGAAATGTACTCCTTAGCAGTCGCTCAACAACTTTTGATAGGACTTCAAATGGATAGGCTTGTAGGGCTTCTTGCCAGTCAGCAAAGAGACAGGCTAGAAGCCTATCGTACATTTACCAATGCGGACTACTATTATTGATCGACTGCTGGGTGGTGTGCAAACGAGCCCTGCATTACGAGAGCTCCAGTTAATGAAGCTCAATTGCTTTGCGATCGACCAATCGCTTCCCAACGTCCCGTTCGGCTCAAGGGACGAACTTGCCTTGAGCTTATCATCTAGCCCAGGCCCTTGCGAATTTCAGGAAGGAATCGAGTCACTCATAATGCAAGTCCGCGTTGGCAAAAGTAGGATCGGCTTCTAGTCTTTTTCGACAGCAGGTCCCGTGAGCCGAACGGGACCCTTGGGCAGCGAATGCTGTTTTCGAAGAAGAATATCTAGGTTGAAGGGTTTCTCGTCCAATGAATCGCTATTCCGGCCACGGGCTGGGTACGAACAAACGGCCTCGAAAACTGATAGACTTTAGATCAGCGCAGATGAAATACCTTACGATTCGGCGCGGTACCATGTTTGGTGCGACTGGGTTTGGTGCGACTGGGTTTGGTGTGACTGGGTTTGGTGCGACTGAATTAGGCATTAGTTGGCACGGCTAACGTAGCTTGGCAAAGAACGGGATGGCATCTGCGATTTTGCAGTCCAATAAACGCATCGCAGAGTCAGCGCACGCGTACGCAAGCTCCTTTTGGTCAACCGCTCCTACAGGGAAACCCTTCTACCTTCCAGCAATTTGGATGCATAAATGCAGCTCTTACACAAACCCTTGCTTCTTGCCACTTTGAAAGTGTTTGTTATTTCCTTTTCAGTCCTGGCTGAATCTGCACACGCGGACATGCGCGACGATGCTTTGAGGGCCGCCAAGCGTGCTGTAAGTTGTTTGACTTCATTAAGCACTCAGGGCGGTTACTTGTGGAGATATGCAGCCGATCTATCACTCCGAGAGGGAGAAGGAAAAGTCGATACCGAGACAATCTGGGTGCAACCACCTGGAACACCCACGATCGGTTTGGCCTTGGTACATCTCTATGAGGCTACCCGCGATGAGGAATTTCTTGAAGCTGCTTTAGCGGCTGCTAACGCACTGCAGCGAGGGCAGATGGTATCAGGTGGATGGCAGGCAATGGTCGAATTCGAACCGTCGCGCAGACTGAGCTGGAAGTATCGGACGGACATGCTGGAACGTCCTCAAAAACATAAAGGGAATGGAAAAGACCAGAGTTCCTTAGACGACGACAAAACGCAATCTGCCTTGCGGTTTTTGATTGAATTGGATCGAGCTACTGAGTTTAAGTATTCGCACGTTCATGAATGCGCTACATATGGACTTAGCAATTTGGTTCAACATGCCCAATTTCCGAACGGGGGTTTTCCGCAGGTTTGGAGTACAGAGTGGGACGATCGGTCAGAAATTATCCCCGAACGTGCGGCTTCGTTTCCGGTTACTTGGGAAAGAACCTACCCAGGACATCAAAACTACTGGCGGCGTCCGACGCTGAATGATGACTTGATTCCAGATGTAATGCGTACATTGCTTTTGGCCTACGATTGTTACCACGAGGATATCTATTTGCATTCGGCATTGCGTGCGGCCGATTTTCTGATTCTGGCCCAAATGCCAGCTCCCCAGCCCGCATGGGCTCAACAATATAGCTTTGGCATGCAGCCAATTTGGGCAAGGAAATTTGAACCTCCTGCAATCAGCGGTTGGGAATCTCAATCAGCGATTTCGGCCCTTATGCTGGCTTACCAGCGCTCAGGCGACCAAAAATACTTAGTTCCTATACCATTGGCCCTAGAGTATCTAAGGTCGTCGGAATTGCCTGATGGGCGACTTGCCAGATTTTACGAATTGCAGACGAACGAACCGCTTTATTTCAATACTCAGTACGAATTAATTAAAGACGACCACGATTTGCCAACCCACTATGGATTCAAGGTTGCGAACCGTCTAGAGAGTTTGCAAGAGGAATATGAGGATCTGACTAGAAATAGTTGGAGCAAAAGATCATCAAAAAATTTGGCGAACGACTCTCAGACGCCTGATGCGGCTAAAGTTCGCGAGATTGTCGACGAGCTTGACGCACAAGGGCATTGGTTATCAGCTCTGGATATGCGCTATCATCAAGTTCCTGGACCGGTAATCGACATGGGCGTTGCAGCCGCCAACCTAGAGTTGCTGGCAGATTACTTGCATGTATCTAGAACAAGCGAATAGCTACCGCGCTATTAAGTCCGGTATGAATCGCTATAATGCGTCCCGCATGAGAATCAATATTAACCACATGTGGCTAGAACGATCTTTGGCCTCGTTGATAAGTTAGCAGGAAATTGATTCGACGTTGCGGAATATTCTGCCCCCGTTTCCACCGCACAGTCTAGAGGTTCCCAAGGTGAATACAGCCAATATTACGGCGGCTTATGAACTGGCTCGTGAACGATACGCAGCGGTTGGCGTTGATGTTGTTCAGGCTTTGGAAACACTATCCCGCGTAGCAATTTCACTCCACTGTTGGCAAGGCGACGACGTCGTAGGCTTTGAAGGTACAGATGCCGAGTTGGGTAGTGGGCTGGCTGTGACCGGTAACTATCCTGGTCGTGCAAGAACCGCCGATGAACTGCGGAAGGATTTGGACTTTGCCTACGGCCTCATTCCAGGACGCCATCGCTTAAACCTGCATGCTCTATACGGTGAGTTCTCACAGCGAGTTGATCGGGATGAAATAGGTATTGAGCACTTCCAGGGATGGATCGATTGGGCCAAAGAGCGTCAAATTGGAGTGGATTTCAATCCAAGCTATTTCGCTCATGAGAAAGCAGCAGATGGATTTACTTTAACCCATGCGGATCCCGCCGTTCGCCGCTTTTGGATAGACCATGGAATTGCGTGTCGCCAAATTGCCTCAGAAATCGGTCGACAACTTGCCTCCACATGTATAAATAACGTATGGATACCTGATGGCATGAAGGACCTGCCTGCTGATCGGCTCTCCCCTCGAAACCGGTTGATAGAATCTCTGGACGAACTGTTCTTACAATCACTGGATCCAGCCTACATCAAAGACAGTGTCGAATGTAAGTTATTTGGCATCGGATCAGAAAGTTACGTTGTCGGGTCCCATGAATTTTATTTGGGATATGCCATCACGCGGCAGAAGATTCTTTGCCTTGACGCTGGTCATTTCCATCCTACGGAAGTTATCTCAGATAAGATCACTTCGACTCTACAGTTTGTACCTGAGCTTTTACTGCACGTCAGCCGTGGCGTGCGTTGGGATAGCGACCATGTCGTTACGTTTACCGATGAACTGCAAGCCATCATGCAGGAGATTGTGCGCAATCAACTTCTAAACCGAGTACACATCGGTTTGGATTATTTTGATGCCAGCATCAATCGCGTGGCAGCTTGGGTAATAGGTACTCGCAATGCGTTAAAATCTCTTTTGATGGCCTTACTTGAACCCACCGAGCAACTTAGACGCTCTGAACTCGAAGGAGATTGGACTGCCCGCTTGGCGATTATGGAAGAACAAAAGTCCATGCCTATGGGGGCCGTTTGGGATTATTATTGCCTTCAACAAGATGTGCCGGTTGGAATTGCTTGGATTGATGATGTTAGGCAGTACGAGCGCGAAGAATTTTCGAAACGAGACACCATGTCTTGCCACACATAGAGTGAATTGCTGTGAAGGTGGAACTGTTCTTCAGCGGTTTCGCTGATTTGTAAGAACCCTTTATCTCTCCGAACATACGAGTAGTTAATTTATGAGCGCTCAGGAAAACGTCGCAGACGGGTCGAGTTCCTCTGGTGAATTTGAACGCGAACGAGTTCCGGATCATGCGCTTCTTGGGTCGGCTAAGTTCTGGGGAATGTATGCTGGGGAACATACGGCCGGCACTGAGTTCATGATTGGTCCTCTGTTTTTAGCCGCCGGCGCAAGTCTACAGGACCTAGTGATAGGGCTTTTGCTAGGTAACTTGCTCGCTGTATTAACGTGGCGTTACTTGGTAACTCCGATCGCCATGGCCAAACGTTTTACGCTCTACTACCAGTTGGAGCGAATCGCTGGGGCTTCGATGGTCAAATTTTACAATTTTGTGAATGGACTTCTATTCTGTTTTTTGGCTGGTGCCATGGTGACTGTGTCTGCCACGGCGGTTGGCGTACCCTTTGGCATTCAGTTCGATGTTCCCACTGCGTTGTTGGGTCTTAGCAATGCGTCGTTTACGGTGTTGGTTGCTTTAGTTGGACTGGTGATTGCCGTTGTTGCGGCCGCTGGTTATCAAACGGTAGCACGGGTCGCCAACCTTTCTGCTCCTTGGATGATCGCTGTTTTTGCCGCATGCGGACTCGTATCATTGATGCAATTGGAAGCTACCAACCTGGCAACTCTAAGTGCAGGCGATTTCTGGAAAGCGGCGGTCGACTACGTTCAACAACGCAATGGGTCGCAGCAGTTTGGATTTTGGCAGATTGTGGTTTTTGCGTGGCTGTGCAATGGAGCTATGCACTTCGGCATGTCCGACCTAACCATTTTTAGATTTGCACGCCATTCGTCCTCTGGCTGGGCACCCTCAATAGGCATGTTTTTGGGGCACTATATGGCATGGATCGCGGCCGCATTGTTGCTGGCGGCTTTGATCAAGACTCAACCGGAGTTGGCCTTGGATGGAGAAGGCAAGGTGACGGCCAACCCTGGCATTCTAGCTTTTCAGTCTCTTGGATGGACGGGCATTCTATGTGTAATCATAGCCGGTTGGACCACGGCCAATCCGACCATATATCGGGCTGGGCTGGCATTCCAGGGGGTTATCCCGGGAAGTTCGCGCACGGCAATGACGCTGGTAGCCGGGGCAGTCGCCACTCTTGCAGGGGCGTTTCCGAATTTGTCGGCAAAATTGCTCGACTTTGTCGGCTGGTATGGAACCGTATTGGGGCCCATGGGTGCAGTCATCGTTGTCGACTTCTATCTGCTCCATAAACTCAACTTGCAGGATGAATATGCCTCCCGCAAGGGCATGGCCTTCAACCCGGCCGTATTCCTGGCCTGGCTCATTCCAGTTGCGGTTGGTGTGTACTTTATTCGTTTCCATGGCTTGTTTCCCGCTTATGCGGTGATTCCATGTTGGATCGGTTGCGCACTGCTGTACGTTCTGTTGTGTAAATTGATGCAGCGCAAGTCGTAATTCATCAAGTGTCCGACTGTGCCAGGTGTATGGGTTAGTGGCTCTTAGCGGCTGGGAGAATGAAGATGGCGATCAAACTGATTTCGAGTGCGGCCCTGCTAATTCTGGTGGGCGCTGCTGCCGCCGGATGTGGCGGGCTGCTTGAGTTAAAGACAATTCAAGTAGTAGCAAGTCTCGCTACGGTCGTATGGTTTGCAACGACGCCGCTGTGGATGGGACGTGCGGATTAGGTTTGGGGCCAGCAGTGCCCAAAACAAGTACTCGAATCAAGCTGAATCGGCTCTCCCAGCGTTGCTGAGAAAAGTCGTGGGGGTCACCAATTCTAATCCTAATTTGATGCTCTAGGGTCATCTTATGAATCTAAAGTACAGTCTACAAATGCTCATGGCGTTTGTTTGCACCGGAATCTGTGGCATTGGGTGCCAGTCTCCAAGTTCTTCAGATTCACCTATATCAGATGCGTCGGTAGATTCCGTCGTTGTAAACGCTGAGAACACAGTTCAAGTTGCAGAAGTATCGAATGCAGAATCGCGTATTTCCGTTCAATTAGGTTCACTGGATGAACTGCAGGCTCGCGTGAAGAATTCACTCGGAAAAGTTGTCGTTGTTGATATATGGAGCACTTCGTGTTTGCCGTGCATGCGAGAATTTCCAAACTTGATCGCTCTCAGTCAGCGATTTGAGAATCAGGTGTCTGCCATCAGTTTCAACGTGGACTATATTGGTTTATCAAAGAAGCCGCCCGAATCGTATGTCCCGAAAGTTCAGGAGTTTTTGTTAAAGCAGGAGGCTGCGATTGAGAACGTCCTTTCGACTACTCCGGATAGTGAGGTGTTTTCTCATTTTGAGGTGGGCTCCATTCCCTGTATTCTGATTTTCGATCAACAGGGCTTGCTTAATCACACGCTGACGGACGACACAGCCGGAGTGGATGGTCTATCTTACGAAAGGAACGTATTGCCACTGGTCGAGAATCTCTTGAGTCCAATAAGTTCGCTTCCGCACTAAGAACTATGGGTTTTCAAGTCTAGATCGTGTTGCTTGCCAAGCTGCCTTTTCGCTTTCAACACGACGAGCCGACTTGCCAGTCATCGGCCAGTTGTCGTCCTCCCAGTGCGCCTTGGCAAATATTTCTGTCGCACGCTCCACGATGGATGGGTTCTCGCTTGCCAGATCCCGACTTTCAGAAGCATCCAGGCTCAAATCATAGATTTCAATTGATTCCGAGATGCCTCGCCTGACGGCCTTCCATTGCCCAAATCTGGCGGCTTGAATTGGTTTTTGTTCATGCAATTCCCAATAGAAATATTCTCGTTCCGGTGCCTCTGCTCCACGCAAAAACGACACTAACGACTTGCCGTCTGACGAATAGTCCTCGGGGAGATTGGCATTCGCCAAGTCGGCTGCGGTCGGAAGGAAGTCCCAAAATGCCCATGCGCCATCCGAAACTCTTCCAGCTGGCACATTGCCCGGCCATCGAGCAAAGGCGGCCTGCCTCAGGGCTCCTTCATACAATCCCCGTTTGTAGCCCCGTAGGCCGTTGCTGGCTTGTTTGAAGAGACTACCCATTTCCGATTCTGGAGAAAATGAAGACCCGTTATCGCCACTAAATATTAGTAGTGTGTTTTCATCAATTTTTAATTCCTTGAGCAACTCCACTAGCTCACCGACGTCAGAGTCCAGCCGCGTGATTTGGGCCGCATACGCCTTCTGCTGAGCGGTCCAGTTTTTGTCTGCGTAGATTCCCAATTCGTCAATCTCGTGTCGACCGTGAGGTAACGTCACTGCATAGAAGAGAAAGAACGGACCGTCCCTCTTGTCGCGTACCCACCGCATCACGTCTTGCTGAATCAACTCTTGAGCATAAGTTTGCCCGATCCCTTGACCATTATTTCCAGGCAAGTCAAATCGTTGATCATCGTTGTAAAGATAGCGAGGAAAATAGGAATGGGCTTCGCGTTGGCAGTTGTAACCGTAAAAATGATCGAAGCCCTGCTTAAGGGGACTACCTTCGGTGTCAAAAAATCCCATCCCCCACTTGCCTGCAGCGCAAGTTGCATAGCCTGCGCTTCCCAACACTTCTGCCACTGTCAACGTCTGGGCAGGCAGTGCCAATTGACCTTCCGGCGGAACTTCGTAATTTCCACGAATTGGGCAATGGCCACAATGTAGGCCTGTCATCAACGAAGAACGACTAGGTGCACACACACTCGTACCGCAATAAGCTTGCAAGAACAGTGTCCCTTCGGAAGCCAATCGGTCTAAGTTGGGAGTTTGAATTAACTCTTGACCATAACAGCCTAGATCGCCCTGTGCGACGTCGTCACTAAGGATGAATATGATGTTAGGTTTTTCAGCCGCCAACAAGGTGCAACAGCCAAGTAGTAAGCCTACTTGAGCAACAAGAATAGCTAGCTCACGTCTCATACAAGCAGTCCAATTCGCACAGGAAGTTAATTCGAGTTATTTAGAAGGATGGAAATGATGAGCAGGATGAATGCAATGCAAAAGACTTCCGTGAGCAGTAAGCGGACGGGCAATGATCGGATCCGAAACTACAGCGACTAATCCTCGCTTCCACCAGTACCATCAATGCCGGTGGCCTCACGGGCTTCGGTTCACGATCTGACAATTCGTAACAGCCTTCGGCGTAAGCGTAAATTTGTCCTACACGAGTGATCAACATCCCGCTCGGCTCTTGGGACGTACGAGGAGCACGAAGAAAAGAGCCTCTGCGAAGGCTCTTTTGTTTACGGTCGAGTCGGTTCAACGAGGTGGCGAATAGGTTCACTTTTGAGCCTTCCCTGCAAAGTGAAAAGCTGAATCAGCCCCGTATTTAAGAGCCTTTCACCAGCACCTACCTCTGCCATGGTGGTGTCGCTCGCACCGTAACCGCCGCGTGCCGCTGAATGTAAGTCAGGTAGATACCGCGGCCAATCGTAGGGCCCATTGCAGCAGTATCCTAGAAAGAAATTATGTGCTACTCCAGATTGCCGCCTGAATTCTGTCGGGAAGTAGTGAAATGGCTCACCCGGCATAGTCATGATCGCAATTGAGTCATTGATAAGAATCGAAGTACTTCCCATTTCCATACTTGCTCCACTGTCAAACCGTTGTCGGAATTGACTTACTGAAGACATCACTTTCAGACTGTCAGAAGTACCGACATCCTGTTTCACAAAACTTAAGGCTCGGAGAACTTCAGTTGCTAGCAGTTCTCCAACGCGTGAAACAATATCAAAATCGCCTTCGCGATCGTCGCCGCGGGCCATAAAAAGTGGATTGATATCACCTGCTCCACTTTGAAAGAAAAAGCACTTAACATTTCCCCCTAATTCCTCTTCAACTCGAGCGCGCATGACGCCTGGGAAGTCGGCTGATATCTTTAGATTTCTCGGGCCGAGCACTACCGGATGGCATGCATAGTTGACCAAAACGGCCCGCGTACGCCCGTCGGCATCATCGATACGTATTACTCCTACCTCCGTATCCACTGCCCCGTATGGAATGTGATCGGGATTCTCAAAATGAGTGATCGAGTAGTTGCCCTGTTGGAATAGCCTGTTATATCCCAACTGTATCTGCCCTGCAGCAGCAACGAAATTGCCCACAAACGAATCACGACTAGCTTGGTTAACCCCTTCCAAAATCCTTTCGTCCACCGTTCGCGCCCAGGGATGTTCGGCAGACGGGAACTCCTCGTTCATCTTGGGGCCTGCGTGCGTATGCGTGTTCATCAACAAGAACTGATCAAAACCCAACGCCCTTACATCCGCGTGCAACTGGGAGCTGTTGTAAATGCAGAGATCGCATACAACCATGGCCACACGCGCCGTATTTGACTCCAAGGTGAGGATTCGGGCTGTAACAGGATCATGTACGCCGTCAGTCGGTTGTGCGGACGAGTATCCAGTTGTGAGTCCGCCAACTGGAGGCGTAATATCTACCTCAGCGACTCCCACTCGAATCTGAGCATGAAGATAGGGCAAACAGCCAATTGCGACGATCGCGATAGTGAGAACAAGCCGTAATGGATGTCGATCAAGGCGCATAATATTTGATCCTCGCTACGCGTTTCAGAAAAACAGCGAAAAAATCCGGGCGTCGGAAATTAGCGGCTAGCCCGCCAATCGCTAAAATCGTTGTCCGATTGCAGTCAGCATAACAGGTTCTTCCCGCTCCTGCACGGCACTCGGTAGCTGGCACTAGTCTCTCGAAGCTGGAGTCACCTGCAACTCGATGCGAGTATCACCTCGGGTCACCGCGATACTGGTCTCCTGACCGACTTTGAGGGCCTCGATGGCGTATGTGTAATCGTAAATATTCTCGATCTTACGGCCAGCTAATTCGACAATAATGTCTCCGGCCTTGAGGCCTGCTTTTTCAGCTGGGGCCCCCTTCGTCACTCCACTAAGTTTTACACCCACAATATCAGCTCCAGCATAATCTGGTACTGTCCCTAGGTAGGCAATCAAATTAGCACTTCGTTGAGGCTGAGCTGGCTGGTCACGATATTCAGGTGGTTCATCCGCCATTACGAGATCGCGGGCTATCAGGGCCATTAGCTGGGCAACATTGGCGGCACCTTCGTAATTCAGCAATTCCGGGACGTCTCGCGGCGTGTGGTATTCTTCGTGGGAACCAGTAAAAGCTGACAAGATCGGCACGCCATGCAAGAAGAATGTACTTGCATCTGTCGGTAGATGGCAGTCGTCTTGGAGTGTAAGCGAAAGACGCGCGACTGCATTGCGGCGTTCAATGACTCCGTTCCAATAGGCTGATGATCCAATACCTTGCAGGACGAGGTTATCTCGAAGTCGGCCGACCATGTCCAGGTTAAGGTTTGCGACGACCCAGGGAGCCAGAGACCTAGAACTGTTAGTTATTTGTGCATGCACGTTCGCGGCGTTATGTTCTGCCCCTGCCGCTTCCTTCTGAATTTCAGTTTCCTGCTGGAAGCCAGCGGCATTAGCTAGATGCGGGCTTTCAGAGGGGGATCCAGCATGAGCATGCAGATTGGCCATAATTGTCTGTAATCGGTTCGCAAAAATGTCTTCGAACTCCTCCGCGAAGGCCTGCGATCCACGCAGTCCCAATTCCTCGCCACTCCAAGCTGCGAACAGCATATCTCTGTTCGCATTTAGATTTCCGCTACGCACTTGCGAAGACAGGTATTGTGCGATCTCAAGCATACAGGCCACACCTGAAGCATTATCATCCGCCCCTCGGTGTGTACCGCCGATTTCGTCATCTTTGGCCAGCGATCCTCCTCCTTGCCCCGTTCCAAGGTGATCGATATGCGCCCCGATGACGATCATATCTTCGGTCGGCTGTGTATCTTCACTGGCAATAGCTCCGCCTCGCGCAGATAGCATGGCAAGCACGTTTCGTCCACGGCTCTTGACCGGCTCGATGTCAATCTGTGCTCCGACCTTTACATCCGCCAAAGTGAACCCCATCGTAGGTTCACCCGTATCGCATGCCTGTTGCAGTTCCAATAAGGATTTGCCAGCTCTTTGTAGCCATTCATCTGCCACTCGGTCATGGATGCTAAGTACTGCCAGAGAGGAGGTTCCCAAAGTGCCATCCATTCGAAGTGGTACCAACTGAGATCGCACCTGACTTGTAGGGCCACTAACAAAGACAATTCCTCGGGCTCCCAGATCACGTGCAATCATCGCCTTGTATCGCTCGCTCGCAAATCGGATCAAGTGCTGTCTGCGTTCGGGAGTCACATCTTGTGGCAATCCTCGAAAGACCATCACCCACTTATCTTTTACATCTAAGTGAACGTAACAATCGAACTCTGCTTCGCCCTCGGACTCCGGTACGCGCATGCCGTAGCCAGCAAATACAACTTCGCTCGGTTCAATCTCTCCTTCTTGCGAGAAGAACAGTGGTCGCCAGTCTTCATTGACCTTGTAGGTTTGCTCCCCGGCGCGAAGGGAATTTTGAGCCCCGAGGCTAACATCTGAAATGAATTCGAACTCGTGAAAGAAACTTCCGTCCGGCATTACAGGCTGCATGCCCAGGCTCTCTAAATAAGCGGCCACATAGGCTGTTGCCAACTTTTCACCTGCGCTACCTGTGAGCCGTCCACCCAATTCGGGGCGACACAAATAGTCGACATGTCGACCAACATCGGCGGCGGCAAACCCCGCTCCGGTTTCTTTTAGAGACTGCGCCGCTGCTACTTGAGCTTCGCTCTCGATAGAACTACTTGCACTTAGTCCCAACAACTCTCGGGCAATTGCATCGTTCCACTGTGATTCGTAAAGTTGCGATTGAGAACTTCCCCCGTTGCTTGTCCAGACCAAGCGCTGGCCGTCAGGTGAAAACGCAGGCAAGCCATCAAAACCAGCCCGGTATGTAACTCGCACTGGCTTGCTATTCCCGTGTGTAGCGATCATGTACAGCTCGAAGTTGCCGAATCCGTGCCGATTCGTCGCAAAAATCAAATAGTCACCACTCGGATGGAAATAGGGAGCCCAACTGATGGCCTTCATATTGGTCAACTGACGTTGTTCGGTACCGTCAGCATTCATCACCATGATTTCAGCCACCGCGCCCGTTGTGTCAAACCGGCGCCAGCAGATCATTTTTCCATCCGGAGAGAAAAATGGACCTCCGTCATATCCAGGCGTATGGGTCAAACGGCGCACGTTGGTTCCGTCTGCATTCATCAAATAAAGTTCCATTGCCGAGGAAGCATTCTCCTCAAAAGAAAGCTTTTCAACGGCAGACAGTTCGCCCGTATAAGCTCGGCGATTGGAAGCAAAGCAAATCAGCGATCCATCCGGGGAATACGAGCCCTCTGCGTCGTACCCAACGTCCTGTGTCAACTTGTGGTATTCATTCGTCGCCAGGTCAAATTCGACCAGTTCATAAGTTTCATCGTAATCCCAGGAATAACGTGAGCGTTTCTCAGGGTTATTTCGCTTGTCGTACTCTGCCTGCTGTTTGTCTTTTGCCTCAGGATCAAACTGGGTCGAGGCAAACAGCACTCTTTTGCCATCCGGATGTATCCACGCGCATGTAGTCTTGCCGATGCCGGGCGAGATTCGACGTACATCGCCTGTTTCCAATTCCATCAAATAGATTTGAAAAAATGGATTTCCGGGTTCACGCTCGCTTTGGAAAACTAATTGAGTTCCGTCGGTAGAGAAATAACCTTCACCAGTACGTAACCCATCAAAAGTCAATTGTCGTACTTCGCTCAGCAATTTGGATTGTAGTTCGGTTGCCAGAGCTGGATTCGTTTCAACAACGTCTGCCTCCAGTTCAGCCAACGGTTCTTGAGCAACGAGTATTTGCCCGGCGCAGCAGATGCCGAGTACAATTCGTAAAGTCCAATTTACGGCACTGCGAGCCCTGTAAGAATTGCGATCGGAGTACGCGTTTTGCATCACTACTTTCCTTTTCCAGGCATGCTTTTGATTTGACCAGTTTTCATTTCCTTGAAACTGGTATTAGATAGGGCATTGAATCTCCAGTCCATGCCTAGATGGCTTGAGAGTTGGACCATTTTGCTAGTCTATGGCTGTTTTTTCTGCTGTATTGATAAGCAACCGTTTGGCTGAAGTTTCCTGGGCTTTCTCCCATAGTAAAAATGGATCAACTACGAACCTAGTAGTTTCATTAGTCGAATCAAAAATGTTCAATAGACTATGAACAATAAGTCCAATTTGGAGCGTGAAATACAAGAGATGCCAGAGTTTGTCCGAATTGCCTTGCAACAGCGTTCATTGATGGTAGCTTACGATGCGCGCCCTGCTTATCAACAGAATGATTACATAGGCTGGATAAATCGCGCCAAACTTGATGCTACTAAACAGAAACGCCTTAATCAAATGCTCGATGAACTTGAACGGGGTGGAGTCTACATGAAGATGGAACACTCACCCAGTAGGAAGAACTGACGATGCCGAGGGGCCAACAGCGCCAATGCCCTGGACAATTGCATTTGAGCGTGCCCAATCCGATCAGCGACTTTGCTTACTACTCGCCGGGACAAGCCCGTGAACGGATACCAATTTTTTACTGGGATTTGCGCCTGATGCCTAATAACTGGATCAACAAACCACATAGAGTCTTTCTGGTAGCGGTGGCGATTTTCCTGTCTGGTTGTCGCGGAGGCTGCCTGCTAGCTGCACCTGTGACTGAGGATCAGGTAGGGCATGCGGAGCTGGAGGCTGACGTTTGTGTCTATGGCGGTACGTCAGGAGGAGTGATCGCTGCAATCCAGGCAGCCAGAATGGGGCAACGAGTAGTCTTATTGGAGCCAGGACGACACCTTGGTGGGATGACCTCCGGCGGGCTTAGCGCAGTGGATATCGGCGATCCTCGCAGCGTTGGTGGAATTGCTCGTGAGTACTTTTCACGGCTGGTAGTAAAATATGGCAAGACTTTGAACTGGAACCAACCTTTTAAGAGTCAGGGAGGGCCAGCAACTGGAGGTGCGTATTCTATCGAGCCGCATGTTGCCGAAAACTTATTTGATGAAATGCTACAAGAAGCTGGCGTGACGGTACTTCGCGACGCGCGCTTGGCGTCGGTTCAAAAAGTAGGTGCAAGCATCGGAGCACTTACCACCGAGGATGGACGTTCCGTGCAGGCAAAAATGTTTCTTGACACTACCTATGAAGGTGATTTGCTTGCTGCCGCTGGAGTCACATACACGGTTATGCGTGAAGGAAATGCAAAGTATGGTGAATCCTACAATGGAATCCACTATGCAGAAAAATACATGCCGCGAGTCAATCATCTTAAACCGGCAGCCAATGGCCGCGTGCCAGGAGGGCAGGGGGTTTGGGATCGCGACTTTCCACTCGATCCCTACATTGTCAAGGGAAATCCTGCTAGCGGTCTGCTGCCGCTAATCAACCTGGGTGAGCCCGGAGTGCCTGGAGATCCTGCACCTGGAGTGATGGCCTACTGTTTTCGACTGTGCCTGAGCACGGCGGACGACCGATTGCCAATCGAACCTCCTCCAGGCTATTCACCAGCTGACTATGAACTGGTGGCGCGCTTCATCGAAGCCTGTCAACAAATTGGTGATGACATGGACCTTCGTTGGTTCAGCAAGTTTGATCCTCTGCCTAATCAGAAATGGGACTTCAATACCGCAACCTTTGGCAGCAACCTACCTGGTGCCAGCTGGGAATGGCCAGAGGCAAGTTACCATCGCCGAGCTGAAATCGCGAAACAGATTGAGAATTACCATCGTGGCCTATTACACTTTCTAGGGACCGATTCGCGAGTACCTGAAAAGGTGAAAACGGAAGTTGCCCGTTTTGGATTGCCACGCGATGAGTTTGCAGATAACGGTGGGTGGCCGCACCAAATGTACGTGCGTGAGGGACGACGCATGGTCAGCGATTTTGTTATGACCGAACATCATACCTTCGGTCGCAAGCATGCCGCAAACTCAATCGGCCTTGGTTCCTACGGCACGGACATCCATGAGATTCGTCGCATCGTGAAGGACGGTGTGGTTATCAGAGAAGGCAAGGTCGCCGGCGGCAGAGGCGGATTTGGACCGTACGAAATTGGCTACGCTGCGGTTGTCCCGAGAGAATCAGAATGCGACAACCTTTTTGCAACGTTTGCACTTTCGGCCAGCCACTCTGCATTTGCCAGTCTCCGAATGGAACCTGTCTTCATGGTCACTAGTCAGTCTGCAGCAACCGCCGCCTGCTTGGCGATCGAAGACCAAGTTGCTGTTCAAAAAGTTGATTATCAAAAACTACGATCACGGCTGTTAATCGATGGACAGATTCTATCTTGGCCTCCACAGAACCGCTCCAATCCTGCCCCGAAATAGCAGTGTCTAATGTCATTGGCCCAATTTGAGATTCACAATGGAGATTGACGAATACGGATGTAGTTAGCCAATTCTTCTACAGTTTCGACATCCAGTACCGTCTCATCAACGTGGATGCCGTAGTCCCTTTCCAATTCCAATGTTAATTCTGCCATACCGACGGAATCGACCCCTATAAAAGTCAGGTTGTCACTGAGCTTCGGCTGGCCGCCAAATTTTTCAGCAAAGCTAGCGATTAACTTTTCTTCGATTGAATCCACTAAACTGGACCTCAATTTTTCTAGGAAGTACCACTTGTGTTGAAGCTTCACCGGAGGGGCAGCCGACTTGTTGCGGAAAACCACCATTTGGAAGAAAGGATTCTAATGCAATCACATGAATATGGGGATAGGCATCCTGTCCAGCATTTTACACCTACCCAATCCCAAGGAATGGCTCTCGGCGCACGTAATCCTGCAGTAAGCAAGCCTTGGGTTGGGCGAAACTCGGAAAGGGGATTCCGATGTTTTGAGATAAATCGGTAGGATTTTCTAGATACTTGCGGAATTTACAACTCGAGAGACAAACCGTCGTAGGCTAGTTCAACACCCTTAGGCAGCCAGCGACTAGCATCTTCATACTCAATGTCATGACAAATGTGAGTTAGGTAGGCTCGGTCTGGACTCACGCGTTCAATTACCTCAAGCGCTGCCTCTACGTGAAAATGCGTCGGATGAGGTGTTAATCGTAGAGCATCAACGATTAGGGTTTTTGTACCCTCTAACAATGCAAAAGTTTCCTCAGGAATCAAGTT
>JAGQOY010000106.1 GCA_020427005.1 Planctomycetales bacterium | reverse complement strand
ATGGATTCCCTTATAAACAGTTCCCATGCCGCCGCGTCCCAAAACGGACTGTATTCGGTAGGGACCCAGGTACTCAAGTTCTAGCTGGCTCATGTCAGCTCCATGTCGCGGTGGGTGCACATGACTAATTAAGACCTAGTTCGCGCATTAGAATTTGCATATCCGCCCAAACTAGCTTTTTTGCACTCTCGTTGCGAAGCAAGTACGACGGATGATACGTCACTAATACTTTTGCCCCACCATAATCGTAGAATCTACCTCGCAGCTGTCCAATTGATTGACTACCCCCGAGCAAGCTTCGGACCGCTACCGCGCCTAAACAAACGATATATTTCGGCTGTAGGACGTTTAGCTGCGTTGCGACGAAGTGGTGACAGTGGTCAATTTCTTCCTGCACCGGTGTTCTGTTTTGAGGCGGACGGCATTTTAATGCGTTGAGAATGAACACCTCATCCCTCTTCAGCTTCATTGCTTCAATGATTTTCGTAAGCAATTGCCCCGCTTTGCCTACAAAAGGGCGTCCTGTGCGATCTTCATCCGCTCCTGGAGCCTCTCCCATAAAACATACCGTTGGTGCTAAAGGCCCTTCGCCAAAAACGATTTGCTGACGATATGGAACAATATGCGAGCAAGCGCGACAGTTCTGAATTTCCTGTTTCAGCCCTACGAATCTTTCCTGCCGCTGCACATCTCCCAATACCGGGAGAGTCCACTGCCCGGGGCTTGGCATGACCGACACAATCTGGTTGCCCTGGGAGGACTGAACAACCTGTCCATCGACCGAAGACTGGATTGCCCGTATTGAATTTGACGGATCCGCTCCCAATTCGTTCCGATGCACTTTTTCTCCCGGCGAATCCTCGCAAACCGTATTAACCTGCAAGCGCTCACACATCTGGCGTATAGCTGCGGAATCCTTGGCTGTAGTCAGCGAATATCGCATAAGCCCACAGCGACGATAGTTCATCAGGACTTGCTGACAGGCATCCAAGAGGGCTTCAACCGACATATGAGCTCTTTTCAGCAAAACGAGCCAGTAGGTCTAATATAAAATAACGGCAACTTGCCTAGCACTAAAAAGCCTCAACAGCACGATCGACGCCGTTGAACTCTCTCAGGCTATGAGGGGTCGAAACCAAAAACGATTTCGACGTGCTCCCAATGATATCTGCCTCCATGTACGCTGGCGATGCCACGCAAGTTTCGATTACTTTGGTACCGAGCCTTGGCAAACCGGACTATGTTGCGACTTGTCTAGTCGCCCTCCCACTTGAGACTCGCCGATTATATTTCCTGCCATTACACTGTAGTCTTCTCATATTTAAGTCACAAACTTGCGAATCCATTCTAACTTTCAAGTACCCCACCGATGGCTGTTCCCCGTGTCGTTATTGTTGGCCGCCCCAATGTTGGAAAAAGCAGTATTTTCAATTGGATCGACGGTAGGCGACTGGCCATTGTGGATGATCGCGCTGGTGTTACACGGGATCGACTAACGACACTGGTAGAATCTGAAAACCGATACTTTGAGCTCGTGGACACCGGCGGGATGGGTATCGATGACGCTGACAACTTGACGAAAGAAGTCGAAGAACAAATTGCCACCGGGATTGAGGAAGCTGACTTGATCTTGTTTGTGGTCGACACCAAGGCAGGGTTAACTTCTCTTGATGAGCTAGTTGCAGAGCGACTCCGCAAAGTTGAAAAACCGGTGTTGCTGTTGGCCAATAAGACCGACCATGCCGGGCTTGATAATAACGCTCTGGAATTTCATCGTTTAGGGCGAGGTTGGTTGATTCCAGTTAGCACGCTACAGAACCGCAACCGAGGACAATTGTTGGAAGAGATCCTGGAAAGAATTCCGGAATCTCAACCTGAGTCCGATGAATTGTCAGCTCCTCGGATGAAACTGGCCATCGTCGGACGCCGCAATGTCGGCAAGAGCACTTTTGTCAACTCTTTGGCTCAAGCAAAACGGATGATTGTCAGCGAAGTACCTGGCACGACGCGAGATAGTGTCGACGTACATTTTAATCTAGACGGTCATCGCTTTGTTGCGATTGATACGCCCGGTTTGCGCCGCAACAAAAGCATACGGACCGATATCGATTGGTACGGACTGCACCGTGCACAACGAAGTATTAGACGCGCTGACGTGACTCTGCTGTTCTTTGATTGCATGGAATCCATCAGCAAAGTCGACAAACAGTTGGCGCATTACATTGAACAGCAATACAAGCCATGTATCTTCGTCGTAAACAAATGGGACAAGGTGGCGGGGAAGGTTCCAACCGAGCGATGGGTGCGTTACCTTCGAGAACATTTTCCAACCATGGCTTATTGTCCGATCGCATTTGTGACCGGACAAACCGGCAAAAACATGAAAGCTCTGCTTAATCACGCTCAGATGCTATTCAAGCAAGCACAAACCCGAGTCTCAACAGCCTCGGTCAACAAACTTCTGCAAGCTGCGACAAGCCAGCAACAGCCTCCGCTGTATATGAATCGCCGTCCCAAAATCTACTTCGGCAGCCAGATTGCAACGACACCTCCAACCATCATCATGATGTGCAATATGCCTCAGGGCTTCCCTCCCAGTTACCAGCGTTATTTGATCCACACCTTTCGCGATAACCTGCCCTTTGGAGAAGTACCCATCAAGCTATTTCTTAAAAAGCGAGAAAGTGACGATTCTCACGACGAAGCATAATCCTTTGTGCTATTTTCAGAACTAAATGTTAATTTGTTCACCCTATTCAACACGTCGGTGGAAGTTTAAACGGAGACAGCATGTCACAGAAAAAGATCCTCTTTCTGGTCGGCGACTTTGTTGAAGACTACGAAATCATGGTCCCCTTCCAGATGCTCCTGATGGTAGGCCACCTTTGCGATGCGGCTTGCCCGGAAAAAAAAGCGGGCGATACTGTCGCAACCGCGATCCATGATTTCGAGGGGCATCAAACATATTCCGAAAAACCTGGCCACCGCTTTCGCTTGACCGTCGATTTTGACTCGGTGACCGATCAACATTACGATGGACTCGTTTTGCCGGGAGGCCGTGCTCCAGAATACCTCCGACTTAATCCTCAAGTCCTAGAACTCGTTCGGCAGTTCCACAATGCCAATAAACCAATCGCAGCTATTTGCCACGGTCCGCAAATTTTAGTGGCAGCCGGTGTGCTCACAGGAAAAACTTGCAGCTGCTACCCTGCAGTTGCACCGGATGTAGAAGTCGCCGGCGGAAACTACTCTGCCCCCAGCGACGGGTTTGATTCCGCGATTACAGACGGCAATTTGGTCTCTGCCCCGGCCTGGCCGGCCCATCCAGCTTGGATGCGACAGTTTCTCGAACTTTTGGGCTCGAAAATTCAACCATAAGCCGCTACCAGTCGCGTGTGTTCCCTGCGCTAGAATCTCCATTAATTGCTTCCCCTCACGTTGACCCAAACAATGAACGCTCCCGCCAATCCGCTCGCCAAGTTTCTGCGCAAGTATCTAACTGAAATCGTGCTCATCTTCGGATGCATCTTGGTGTTCGGTTTCACGGCCCTAATCAACGATGCCTATGTAAGCCGATTTCAATACAACGTACAACATATTATCCGATACACATCCATGCTTGGCATTTTCGCAGTCGGGGCATCGATTGTGATTATCTCTGGTGGAATCGATTTAAGCAGCGGATCTATGATTGCTTTCGGTGGCATGACCTGCTGCATGACAATTAGCATCCTTTCACGACTAGTCGCGCCGGATTCTGCGGACCCAACTGCGGACGTTCCTTTATGGATTATCGCCTCAGCCATCATGATAACTATGCTGGTTGGCTTGCTGGTTGGAACTCTGCATACTTGGTTGATTACCATTGTTGGACTGCCACCTTTCGTAGCCACGCTGGCTTCGTTGGTTGGCCTAAGAAGCTTGGCGTTGATCATGACCAAAGCCGTCACTGCGTGGCAGGGACAGCAGGCATTCAAGATCAATATTCAAGATGAAATGTTCGGGTTTTTGGGCAGCCAGTGGTGGATCCCTTTGGTTGTCTTTGCGGTCGTTGCAGGCACGGCGTGGATACTGATGAACAAAACCGTAACGGGCCGCCATCTGTACGCTATGGGTGGTAACGAACAAGCTGCCAAACTCAGTGGAATTCGAACAGAGCGTCTAAAGTGGTTAGCCTACTGCTTGGGAACATCGACTGCAGCCATCGCTGGTATCCTATTCAGTAGCGAGGTCGGATCATCAGACCCTCAAACCCAAGGTATCGGGTATGAGTTGTTCGCTATTGCCGCAGCCGTAGTCGGTGGTTGCAGCCTTCAAGGTGGAGTTGGGCGAATCACCGGTGTGGTGATGGGGGCTATGTTCCTACGCGTAGTAATCGACGCAGTCGCCAAAATCATTGGCTCAGGCTCAAGTGACTACGAGGGCCTGATTGTGGGACTGCTAGTTGTGCTGGCTGTAGCCTTCAACCAATTGAGTGGACAGCGCCAAGGATGGAAAAAGCAGTTTTTCCCTGGCCTCCTGGGCTGGATGACCATTCCAATCATTTCCCTAGCCGTCGGAGCAAGCGTTCTTACACCCGAAGGCAGTCTAGGATTTGGGTTGACCGTGGCTGCCATTACACTCGCGGTCTTGTCGTTCCTGAAGGTTGGTGCCGATATGGCAACCACCCAGGGAGGCAAGTCCCATGGCTGAGCCAATCATTGAGATTCGTCAAGTCACTAAACGATTTCCCGGCGTAATCGCATTGCAGGATGTGACCTTTGACGTTGAAACAGGTGAGCTGCACTCGATTTGCGGTGAGAATGGTGCCGGAAAAAGCACCCTGATGAAAATCCTATCCGGTGTCGAGACCCAATATGAAGGTGAACTATTCGTTAAAGGAAACCTCAAACAATTCACTAGCACGCGCGACGCGGAATCTAGCGAGATCAGTATCATCCATCAGGAATTGAACTTGGTCGAAGAGCTATCGGCAGCGGCAAACATCTTCTTGGGACGCGAAAAAAGGACTGCACTTGGATTTCTCGATAACCCAGCCATGGAGACTGCTGCAGCTGAACTGCTGCGGCAATTGGACTGCGATGTTCACCCAGGAACATTGGCAGGTTCCTTGCGAGTTGGAGATCAACAATTACTCGAAATCGCGCGTGCACTGTCTTTGAAGACCGAAATCTTGATCATGGATGAGCCGACAAGCGCATTGACCGAAGCTGAAGTTGCTCGCTTGTATCGGGTCATTGAACGCTTGCGGGCCAATGGTGTCACCATTCTGTATATCTCACACAAGATGGATGAAGTGTTTCGACTTTCTGACCGCATCACCGTGTTACGAGACGGTCGAGTAGTCCAAACTCTCAAGAAAGCAGATACAAGTCCTCAGCAAATTACTCATTTGATGGTTGGTCGTGAAATCGAACGACTGGACCAATCGGTTCCTACCGCTACGGGTGAAGTAGTTCTCAAGGTCGAAGACCTTTCGCTTCCGTGGCCCGGTCACGCGAGAAAATGGCGTCTGCACAATATCAACTTCGAATTGCGACGAGGTGAAATCCTGGGCATTGCTGGACTGATGGGAGCCGGAAGGACCGAATTACTCGAATGTTTATTTGGCGCCTCCTCAGAAGTCCCGCAGGGAAAGATCCTCTTAGAGGGAATTCAAGTACTGTTCTCCCATCCCAGCCAGGCCAAAGCTGCTGGGATCGCCATGGTTACAGAAGATCGTAAACGCCTTGGAATTTTTTCTGAGTTGGATGTCGGCCAAAATATCAGCATGTGCACTCTAGAGCAAATGCGCAAGGGAGGCCTGATAAACTCGCGTCGAGAACGCGAATCCGTCAGTGAAATCGTAAACAACCTGCGAGTCAAAACGGCAAGTGCCCAATCTGCAATTACCAGCTTGAGTGGTGGCAATCAGCAAAAAACGATCATTGGGCGATGGCTGCTTACGAAACCCAAAGTTCTGCTCCTTGACGATCCGACTCGTGGAGTCGACGTGGGTGCAAAGGCCGAACTCTATGTGCTCATGAAACAGTTGGCCCGCCAAGGCATGGCGGTTATGGTCACCAGTTCAGAACTTCCCGAGCTGTTGACCGTAAGCGACCGAATTTTGGTCCTGAGCGAGGGACACTTAACAGGCTCATTCTCTCGAGCCGAGGCCACCGAACAGAAGATCATGGAAGCCGCTACCCTCGGGTAACGGGCAAGCAACGCTGAATTCGCGAACGCGGAGTTTACGACTACTCCTTGTCCGACCTTCCGAGATGATCTGTAAACCTTTTTCCCGCCTTCATTCCTGAAACCGTTCTGCAAAAAAAAGGGCTCGCGATCAAATATCACGAACCCTGAGTCTAAAAGGACTTGTCAGCAATCCAATAAGTGGGAAGCGCTACTTCTTGCGATGGCGAATTCGTGAACGCATTCGTCGTTTCTTGCGACCAATCTTTCGACGCCCCTTGCCGCTTTTCTTCACTCCCACGAATCTTCCTCCACAACGGTATTTTAGAGTTCTATCTTATCCCCCCCCCAATGATTGGAAAAGTGTTTTCTCAGAACACATAAACCAGGAGGTGGGGATGGGACCAATTCATATTTGGAGGCACGATTGTAGCAGGCCAGCTTTCGATCGCGAAGACGGTTTAATAGAAAAACGAGGCCATACTGTCCTCATTCCAGAGGAATATACTTCCTCACTTGCCTGGTCATTACTGTCGGGACGAATGCCGCGGAGGACGTTTCCGAGGATTCCCTCCCCAGAAGGACTATCATCTCCCCTATTCGGTAATATCACCCTTCGGCTTCCTGCTTTGGGTTTAGATCCGGGTTGAGGATCTCCGCTATTCGATAATCGTCCTTGGGCAGAACAAACCGCAAATCCAACCAGTATTCGCCACCGATTTCATCCAAAACCAGACGTATATTCATTGGATTCCTGTCCAGACGCTGATTGAATTCATGCTGCAATTCGCCACGCACCTTAAGAATCAACCCGTAACCTGACAAGCAATATCGATTCCACGGAGCCGGCCCCATTTCAATTTGACGAGCCTGTTCCGTGGCCGTTTCAATGAACTTTGTTCCCGAAACTTGGATCCCCAACCGCTTGGCTCGATCCTTCAAATTATCCAGATTTGAGGCCAATCGGTCGCTAAGCCCTTCCAGTTCACTTGAACTCGACTGCATCGTAGCAATCGCAGCAGCTAACTCTGGACCGCGTAGACGCGTTCCCAATAAATCTGCTCGCGACAATGGGACCGCTAGTGACTCGCTGCAACTACATAGGACTACTCCCGCAGGTCCACCCAATAGGTAGTCCAAAGGGAAGATTGTTGCGTCGCCACCAGTCTGTACAGAAGTCGCTAAATTCGGACATCCTAACGTGTTGGCCACACGCTCATCTAACACTCCATCTAACACTACTTCGATTACTCGACTTCCTCGATCACGAGCAACGGCTAGGGCCATGGCACGTTGAGTTTGTGCATCCTGACCAGATAGCATGTTGGGACTTACTAGCACTAACGTAGCACCGGGACGCTCCTCTAAGACTTTTCGCCAATCTTCGGCCGACGTACCGTTGTTTGCACCAACCTCCCAAATATCAATCCCACAAGCTTCAATTATGGCTCGCAGGTCACCTGCTTTGTTTCGTACCAAATCCGTACGGGCAATCGCAACGCCAGCTCGTGTCCATTCCGTCGTAGCTAAAGACTGCCAACAGCCAGCTAGGCCATTCAACCAAATGCCTTCCTTGACGTTTAGCAAATCGCGAAGGGCTTTTTGACTACTAGCATCCAAACAAACATGATCAATATAATCAGCCACCAACGCTCCATAAGCCTGAGCCGGAAGGACATTGATCGGCAACGAGTTCCACGATGAGCCAAAAAGTCGTCCCGTGGCGTTTATCAGACGGACATCGCTAACTTGTGCATCGCCACGGGCCAATCCTTCAATCCAATCTTTGGCGTGTCGCCATGCCGATTGGACTTGCGCTATGGGTTGCGAATCCCGAAAACCAACGCGTTGTAGCGCTTCCCGTACTGTAGTCGATAGCTCTTGCTGTTGTAGGAGATCGAAGACCTTAGAGACTGCGCCAGTCGGCAGCAATTCATCTAGGCGAGTAGGAATCTTTACCATGGGTCATAGTTTTCTTGTGAGGGTTTCCACACCAAGATTCTGCGAAACTAATTTCGATTGTAGCGAATCTAGCAATTCCACTAAATGTACCGTCTTCATTTTGATACCCGGCAGATAATCTGGCCATCTCCGCTCATTTTTGCCTAACGAAGTTCGCCACTGCAGTTTATGCGTAGGCTAGATTTTCTGCAGCTGTGGCACTTTTTCCAGAGTTTACACACGTACTGGGAAATGCAGCTAGATTCAATTTTTTTAAGTCTCTGAACTCGGACACTACAAAGTTAGACATGGCAAAGTTAGGTATGGCTGCACCCAATATTCAGCAACACCGATCTGCTTTCTCATTCTTCCACCGCGTTAGCGATGCTTGCATCATCGCTTCGAGTCTGTACGCAAGCCAATGGCTGGCTGGCCAGCCAGTCAGTGATCGCACGCTGTTGGCCATTTTGCTGGCACTGTTAGTCTATCTGTTCATTGGAGAGTTGCTCTCGATTTACCGTATCGATTTTTGCCGCACGGCTGAGCAGGATTTAACCAAAGTGGTAGGAAGCTGGACGCTGACTGTCTTGATGCTGTCTATCGTGGCCTTTTTTACACGCGATGGCGTAGACTTTGCGCGAAGTAGCATTCTTGGCTGGATCATCCTAACTGCGTCGAGCCTCGGGCTGGGGCGAATGCTGTTCAGAATTCTAGCCACCTACCTACCAAAATTGGGTTGGGCGACGCGGCGATGCGCAATCGCTGGACTCAACCCTCTAGGCAAACAATTACTAGAAAACACGCTTGAGAATCCCGGCTATGGTCTACAAATAACAGGGATTTATGATGATCGTGCGTCAGAACGGCTGTTAAATGACACCGCAGTACGTGAACTATTTGTAGGCAAACTGAACGATTTGGTAACAGAGGCCAAACTAGGCAAGGTCGACTTGGTTTTCATTACCTTACCCATGCGTGCTGAAGACCGAATACGTTCGCTGCTGGACCAATTGAGTGACACGACAGCCGCCACCTACATCGTCCCCGATTTCTTTGTGTTCGAATTGCTGCATTCTCGATGGAACAACATCGGCGGCTTACCTGCCGTCAGCGTGTTTGAGTCTCCATTGTATGGCGTCGACGGCTGGGCGAAGCGCGTCTTTGATTTTCTGGTAGCCATCGTGGGACTGGTTTCCATCTCACCCATAATGTTTATTTGCGCATGCCTGGTAAAACTCTCTTCTCCAGGCCCAATATTTTTTCGACAGCGGCGATATGGTTTGGATGGGAAAGAGATTTGGGTATGGAAATTCCGCTCCATGCGTACTTGCGATAACGGCCGGCATGTAAAACAAGCGACCAAGGGCGACGCTCGAATTACACCGATCGGAAATTTTCTTCGACGTACATCACTAGATGAATTACCGCAGCTGTTCAACGTTATTGAGGGCACCATGTCTTTGGTTGGCCCTCGCCCTCACGCTACTGCTCATAATGAACATTATCGCAAGCTCATACGAGGCTACATGTTGCGTCACAAGGTAAAGCCGGGTATCACCGGCCTCGCGCAAGTAGAGGGTTTTCGAGGCGAAACCGAAACCCTCGACAAGATGGAAAAGAGAATCCACTTTGACCACATTTACATTCGTCGCTGGTCAATCTGGTTAGACGTTAAAATCCTCTTCAAAACATTCTGGGTGGTTCTAAAGCAAGAGAACGCTTACTAATCGCTCATGAAGCAACGGAAGTCAGCGTTTCGTCGAGATGCTGATAACTTGTCTCCATTCCTTCGGTCATTCCACTATCCATTGCAGCGTCGCGATCCTCTCTTGTCGCGAAGGCAAAAGTGGTCGTAACTTTCGTAACCTCGCCTGCTTCTTGAAACTCGACGGTGATGATCCACGGACTGCCACCCATGGAAATACCAAGGTCACCTGGATCGTAAACTTGTGTGTGAACGATCTTGCTATTCACGACAACCTCCAGAAACTCGCCCTGGAAGCCGAATTCAGTACCATTCGAATCGTCTCTCCAACGCCATCGATAAAGTCCGCCCGTTTTGGAATCCATTTCACACACGGGCATCGACCAACCTGGCGGGCCTTGACACCATCGCCTGAGCAGATCGGCTTCCGTGTAAGCTCGCCAAACAAGTTGTAGGGGAGCTGCGAAAGTTCGATTAACAACAACGCTGGTTTCGTCCGGCGCACTCACTTCTGCGGGCTTCATTTCTTCTTCTCAGTTTCAGGTTGGTTGAGTTCCAGTAGTAATTTGTCGAGTCTCCGATAATTGCCTTCGAACACGGATTGCAATTGGCTGAGCCAGTCGCCTATCCGTTCCAGCTCGTCAGCTCGCAAGCGGCATACGCGAGTCTGCGCAACGCGGGTTCGCGATATCAATCCAGCTTTTTCGAGCACATTCAAGTGCGAAGTAATCGTGGGTTGCGTCAGCGAAAATTGATCAACCAGCTCAGAAACCGTAGCTTCACTTCGTGCCAAATGCACCACGATTCCAAGTCGAGTCGGATCGGCTAACGCAGCAAAACTTTGGTTAAGGCTTCCCATGAAATATAGATTACCGCCTATATTGACACTTGTCAATATACGGCAGATTCAGAGCTCATCATCCAACCTCGAATGAATATGAATTAACGCTGCGTACTGCCGAAAGGCGAGCCGATGAACTCAAAAAAATCCACACCTGACTTTAGTTTTTCAATGGACTCTATCTTCGGCCACGTTTGGTTGGTTATCGAGGATGCAATGCGTAGAAGTTGCTTGGCTTGATCCAATTCACCTTGATGATATTTGAACTTCGACAGAAGCAGTATGGCGCCCGCCAGCCGTTCGTCGCGCAATTGTAATTGGAAACTTGCGTTTTCAAGCTGATAATAGCTATCCGGATTTTCCGGAAGAAAGGGAAGCAGCCTTTCGATAAACTGCACCTGCGAATCTTGAGAATTTGCCAACATCTCCCCAAATGCACTGGCCGCTAGGCGAGCATAACGTGGTCGTACGTCTGGATGTACCAAGGTCGCGTCGGGCAAGTTGTCGGCAAGCCATTTCATATCGCTTGGGTCTCGATAGGAAACTGGCCGTAGCGTTCCGTAGAATAGGGCGAATTGGCGTTGAGGAGGACAAACAGATCGCCACCGCTGTTCAAAATTGCGGAACTCTTTCAAGCTTTGGGTACGTGTGGTTGTAGCAGGCTCCCAACTCAAATCATCAAGGCGTTTTGCGTGCTGAATAAGCAGCGCTGACACATGCACAGGCTCGAACGGAATTTTCAGAGACAGGTTCGATCGATTTTCCACAATTTGACGAACGAAATGACACTCACCCAACTTGCTCGCCACAGCAACTTGGTAACACCCCTCAAGCTCGCAATCCATTTGAACATCCACCTGCCATTGCTCACCATCCTGTATAGCAGTCATCGATATTTTCGGTTCGATCAGATCTTCCCCAAAAGCTTGGCGAAAGAACGAAGTCAACTGATGTCCATACTCACCGTCGTGTATTTCCAGCGTCTCAGGAGCATGTCCCGAACCCTCCATCAACCATATGCGTTTTGGACCAGTTACAGCCCCTGCGAGCTCCACAGCCCCAGACGGAGGCAACAGACCATCCAGTTCACCATGTAAAATCAGAATTGGACACCGAAGTCTTTTTGCTGTTAGCAATGGATCGACTTGCGGCAGAATGACATTGCGAACCGTTGCTAGAGCCAGCATGCTTGCAATGTCGTTGGGAAGATATGCAGCAACTTTATCAAGCTGCCTTGTGGGGAGGAGTATATCCTCGACGGCCACTGCACCAAAATCATATTTTGCTGCCACCGCCACGGCCAATGCTGATCCAAGCGATACACCGAAACATCCAATGTCAGACGGATTTTGCTGTTTTTCATTCGTCAAATATTCCGCTACACAATTTGCATCGCTCAACAGAGTCAGCACACTAGAATCACCCGAACTCTTTCCGTAGCCCTGGTAATCGAACATAAGCACGCTAAAACCACCTTCGGTCAGCAGTTTGGCATACACTAGATGACTGCTAATGTTCCCTTGGTTCCCCATACAAAACAGAATCGTTTGCTTGGCGCTGGCAGCTGGAATAGACCAAAGGCGCAACTGTTCTCCGCTAGTGTTACTGACGAACGACTCCTCGTAGGCCAAGCCCAGCTCGTCTGGCGTCATGAAATCAGATTTCATTGGACCGAGTACCCTGCTGCTGAGTGCGTCCGTTTTTCCAGGGAGCAGCACTCGATCACCTGCAAAGCAAGTTCCTACCGCTGACGAAATCACAAAGCATCCGAAAACGAAGAACATCAGCGCTCTATTCATGGCCGAAACCTTTGGGTAGAGTTGAGGAGCCTTGCCCGACAACAGCCGAAAACGTTAATCGTCAGAATGTGTTTTGTGCTCAAAATACACTCACCGACCCGTTAAGAAGCACAATGAAAATCTGACTAATTACCGACTGCAGGAAGTATTGAGCAGATGAATCACGATGTTTAACCTTTGATGTTGCACCTGTCACACTGATTATTGCCAGATTCCTCTGGCTGTTCAATTGTGTTAGGACACACGCCATAGTTCAATCGTCTCAAAGATTGTGATGTACGTTGTAGAAGGACGAGTGTCAAATCTGGCTCGTTAGCTCGCAGGGTTTGCCATTCCTACAAGTTGCCTCAGGCTACTTGACCACGCCGTAGCTTAGTACTGTTTTGACATACCGATATTCAAGGAGAATCGCTGTTAGGAGATGATGTAGTCAAAGCAACGACCTGAATATCGTTAATTGTTATCCATCGTAGCCGATTTCTCGGCGTCGCTGGTGATGAGCCAGAAGAAGTTATCGCTCTCAGGCTGCCGAAGGACGAGACCGGTACCATCGGTTGCCACTGTGCCAAGCAGTGAAATTCTATTCGAGAGCGCATCGGACAAATCCAGTCTTACCTGAATTCGCGCGAAATCTCCCACACGGGCAGGTACGTGCCGAGCGATCATTGTTGCTGTGAATGCTTCAATTTGAAATGATTCTGGTTTTCCAGGAATGAAAGTTCCGTCGTGATAATAGAGTTTGGAGAGCTCGGTATGCCAGGAATGGATCTGGGCAACTTCGTCCTTGGTTAGCGGTGCCGCGGAATCTTGCCAATGCTCAAACTTTTCAGCGTGTTCGTCATCCATCCACTCGGAGGAAACCCCCGTGATGGTCAGGTTGATCAGCGGCTGGTTTGCAATTCCCCGAACTCGCAAGTATTCAGCGATCCTCTGCTGACCCGTCAAATCGTGATCGATGATCAGAGACATCGTGTTTGGATCAAAGCTGACCGCATTCGGACCGTAGTCCTTTTCGATCTGACTAACTAACCGGTCCGCTTCGTCCTCGATCCTGGCGTTGACAGAATCGGCAACAGGCGACAGGGCATTCCGTGGCGATAAATCGACGAAGCGTGCATCGGAAATCGCATCGCCGATCGAATAAGACTTGAGGATACTGCCGCTTTCTTCGGAATAGGAAACGACTGGCTCCAATCGAAAGGAAATCACAGGCTGTCCAAGTTTGCTGGCTTCTTCTAGGATGTCCAGATCAGCACCTTCTTCACTTGAGGCCATTGATTGCAGGACTTCCGGATTGGCGGGATCCTGGGGTAGATAAATTACCTTGGTTATGTCCTGACCATCGTTAATGAGATCGAAATCCGTTTTCGATATATGTATGCCAATGCTGACGCCAAGGATGCGGTTCCAAAAAGCGTCGCTGGCTTCGGCACACTCCATCCGAGCCCGAAGGACCATCCGGCGGTTTTCCGAATCGATCAGTGGCCACGAACTCGTTCCGCCATTGCGACACTCAACGTTGTTCAAACAGAACGGATATCCCAATGGTTCACGCTTTAAGGGTGACTCACTGAATAGCCAGTCAATTCCCGCGTCGCCCGTCAAATCGACTGTAATTGTAGACTCTATTTCAGGCGATAGTCCCTCACCGCGCTGAAGGTTTTTCACATTCGACTTCAGCGCTGCCATACTTGATTCACGATCTCCGGCAACGAATACTCTGGTCTCACTAGCAGAGATTGGCGCTACGTCCCACTCCGACCCAGGATATGTTCGCTGTTCTGGATTGCTTTCATCCAAGGCCGATTGCGTAATGCGTACAATCTCAGTTTCACTACGCTGGAGACGAACGCTGCCACCAAGAACGTGAATGCTTGCATCGTTTATATTTTCAAGTTCGATTTGATAATTGCCCGCATTGACACGTACCGCTGCCCCGGATCGAGTGATTGTCAGCTGCTTGATGACCTGCTCGCCTTGTGTGATCCGTATCGGAATGTTGTCAGCATCGGACTCAATACGAATCGTACCTTTGCCACTCTCGAGCACGATCAAGACACCCGCGAAGAGCAGTCCACCAATGGGCACTGCCCAAGCAATCCACTTAATCCAGCCTGGGAATCTCGGCCGGTCACAGGCCTCAGGCAGAGTGCGAATTTCTGCTGGCAGCCGAGCTTCCGTCGGTTGCTGGACATGAGCCAAACACTTCTCCAACAGCACTGATAATTCTTCTGCCGACTGAAAACGCTGGTCCGGTGCTTTGCTCAGCAGTTTGTCAATCACAGCGCACAGCCAGCCTGGAATCTCCGGATTGATTTCCTGAATAGGGCGAGGCTGGTCGTGAGTTAACCGATGCAACACACTGTAAGTCGAGTCTCCACGAAACGGTGAACGTCCCGTACACATGGCATACAGCGTGGCACCTAAGCTAAAGAGATCACTACGGGCATCGACCCTTTCTCCGCGCACTTGTTCGGGAGACATGTATTGCGGCGTTCCCGCGAGCAAACCTGTGCGGGTCACCGAAGCATCATCGACGGCGCGAGCCAGACCGAAGTCCGTGAGGTGTGCTCGTTCGACGCTGCCATCGAAAAGAATGTTCGACGGTTTGACATCGCGATGCACCAGACCTTGTGCGTGCGCCGCCGCCAATCCACGCGCAGTCTGCATCGCAACCCGCAGAATCTCGTTCAGCTTGAGTGGTCCTTCCATTTCTAGACGTCGCTGCAAGTTCAAACCCGACGAATATTGCATGACCAGGTAGGGCACGCCTTGCCATTCGGCCACGGCGTGGATGGGTAACACACAGTCATCGATGACAGCCGCAGCTGCTCGACCTTCGCGCGAAAATCTCTGTCGCGCTGCCCCTGAAACCGCCAGATGCGGCTGCATCATCTTGATCGCTACGTAGCGATTCAAAGCCGAATCAAATGCCTTGAAAACAACTCCCATGCCACCGCTGCCGATCAAGCCTACGACCTCGTAGTTGCCAATGCGACCAAGCATTTCTGGATCGTCGGTCGGACCAAGTAGTTCTAATGCTGCCTGCTTCATCGAATCTTCATGCCCACGATGCGGGTAGCCTTCCTGGTCGTATTCCCCAGTGAATTCACTTCCGTGGTCGCTTGGACAATTATGGCTGTGAAGCGCCGGCAAGCAACTTTCATGCCAAGTGACATCTAGAGAGCGAGACTCCAACAAGTCCCGGCAACGCTCACAGCCGTCTACGTGTTCTTCGCACTGGTGAAGGTCCGTCGGAGTGCATTCGCCATGCGCTAACATGTGCAGCGTGTCTTCGGTCAGACAGTTCTTTGATTTCTGGCTCATACCTATCATCAATTATTCCTTCTCCCAGAGATAGGACACTTCCTGAACCTTTTCCTTGAGGCGAGCGATGACGCGGTAACGGGCTACGTATATGGCACCCGCGCTTCGCCGCAGAGAACGCGCAACGTCGGCAATTGGAAGACCTTGGATGGCGGTCATCTGAAAACTCGCCCACACGTCGTCGCTGAATTCATGCCGAATCTGCTCGGCCGCCCACACGACCTGCTGTTGCTGAACTTCACGGTACAACTCGGACCAAGTCGCTCGATTGTCAGGTTGAGCGTTCAACTGCTCAATCACCGAGGATCCGCCAAATGCCAGATCGTGTCGTCGTCGGCCCAATGCGTTAGTGATCGTATTGCGAGCGATCGTCGCCAACCAAGCTCGAAAGGGCGGACCTCCCGAAATCGGATACCAATCATCAATTGATTTTGCCACCGACACGAACACTTGCTGGATCACATCCAGGGCGTCCGCTTCTTGCAGACCTCTTCTTCGCGCCATACGGTAAACGATCGGCTGATAAATCCCCACGAATTCCGTCCACGAAGCCCCATCCCCAAGGTCTTTTACCCTAGCAATCAAGGTTTCGTTAGTTTCCGGAAACATGGTCATGCGTGCTCTCCTACCAGTACCACACCCGCTGGCACCACTTCTTACATAAAATTGCCTGATTTTCCATTTTAGATGCCAGTGCGGAGAACTGTCATGGAGTTGTTCCCACGGTAATTTGGGGTCGCTACCACGAGCAGATGACTGGGTGTGGCTAGATAGGACCAACTGCGGAGCAGCGATCGTACTTCCCCGCTGCGAACAATGCGAGGAGGTTTATTAGATGTGTGGGCCGTGACGCGTGAGCGGTTTGTTAGTCGTGATTGCCTTGTACATTGTGAGCCGAATGCCGCGAGGCCTCGGGTATTCAAGGTATTGGTGACTGCGGGATTCGTCGGGGGCGCGTTAGACCTGACGAAACCCGGCCGCACACGCGGTCGCGCTATCGCGGCCTACCTAAAAGCAACAACCCCCTAAGGCGTCGGTCAATGTCCGGGCCTCGAGTACCACCCGATGCCTTACAGGCTAGTCGAGATTGCCTTGTTCATTGTGAGCCGAAGGCCGCGAGGCCTCGGGTATTCAAGGTATTGGTGACCGCGGGATTCGTCGGGGGCAGCGTCAGACCTGACGAAACCCGGCCGCACACGCGTCTCGGCTCGCTTGAATCAACAAGCCGTTACGGACTTCAGCTCGCAGATCATCATTGCGCACGGCATTTTTACAGAGCATACCCTTCCGAAGAAACGTATCGTAGAACTCTGATAGACCATAACGGGCTATGAACGGGGAGATCGGAAAATTCAGCGTCTTGTTGGCAATCTGCTTGGGTCATTTATTTCGTCGGATGCCCAAAATTTGGATCCCGGGAAAATGGATCCCCACCTGACAGCCCTCCTGAGTTTGCAAAGGGACTATCGGCTCTCGTCGGACCTCTTCCTTGCAGTCCAATCGCGTCCTCAGCGCGGAAGAAACCTTCTCCGTCGGCCTCGCGGAGCATGACCTTAAGCTGCAGGTCCACCGCCTCGGCTCGCTGAGCAAGTCGTTCTTGCAACCTCGCCTCCGTGAAAACCAACTTCTCTTTGAGTTCATCCAGTTCGCGAACTCGATGCCGCATGTCGCCAATGAAATACTCGTTGAGCGCAGCTTTCAGTTCAGCCTCGACTTTCACACGATTTTCGTTTGGTGAGGTCAATTTCTGTTTCACCACACGGATCTTTTCGGCGGCCGCTCTGCGTGGATCAGGTGGCTCAAGTTGCCCGACGAATTCGATCCTGCCGTCTATGCGTTGCCCATCAAGATCGGCAATTCCAAACAAAGTCGCACCATTCTCCCAACCTCCGAGACTTCGTACGTCGTCTAGCGTTTTAATGCTGGGTGCCTCAAGCGTTTGTTGACCTGTAAACGCGGTGTCAATTGAATCTTGAGGAGTCGAATCTTGTGCCTGCAGGTTGGCAGACGTTACCAACGAACCGATCAGCAGCAGGCATGCTAGTTTGCGCCCTTTTCTCGTGAGTCGTTTATTCAATTTTCATCTCCTGTCAACGGTTGCTGCGACTCTGAGTTAGTCATCTGTAGTCGGTCGAGTCGCTGGTGGACCGACTGCAGTGAGAAAGAAATGTCTTGTGTTGAGTCCGGCATTGTGGCGAACACGCCCGGGCTGTTGAGGTCTTCCAGCCGATGGCGAATCTCATTCATTGCATTCCCGAATTCAACCGATTCCGTGTCATTGAGTACGAGGGGCACCTCCGACGATTTTTTGCGAGGCGCGCTGGCCTCGGTATGCTCCTGCAGTGCCGTATCAGGTTCCGGAATCTCGGATGTTCTGTTCATGGCGATCACGCCCAATAGCATTGCGGCAGCGATCATAGTAATTCCAACCATCAACTTTTTGGGATAACGCAATGCCAGACGATGGAGCCTGAAATACAAACCGTTTCGAGGTTGCTGAAGCCGAGCCAAAAACGCCTCCAGCTGCGTCTGTACAGCTTCAGCAGATGTTGGACGCCGCGAAGGCTGCTTTTCAAGCAATCGGTCCACGAGTACTGAAAGCTCATCGGGAACCTGTTCAGCAACTTGCCAGAGCGGTCGCTGCCTATCGTGACAAATGCGGTTAAGCACTCCCATCGCTCGCTCAGCCCGAAATGGTGGGTGCCCCGTCGCCATGAAATATAGCACTGCTCCAAGGCTAAATAAGTCCGTGCGCTGATCGGCAGGTTGTCCATTCGCCTGCTCAGGCGACATATAATGTGGCGTGCCGGCTATGATTCCCGTTTGCGTTAGGCTGGCATCGTCTACCGTGCGCGCCAATCCGAAGTCCGTCAGCAATACTCGCTCAACTCCATTCTCAAGCAACATATTCGCAGGCTTGACGTCACGATGCACAACTCCCTGTCGGTGTGCGGCAGCCAGCCCTGCGGCGGCTTGAATACCAATACGCAGAATCTCCTTGGAGCCGAGTGGTCCGGCTTCATCAACTCGGGTCTGCAGCGATTCCCCGGCGACGAACTGCATAACGAGATACGGAGTGTCACTGTTCGACTCGACATTGTGAATCGCGACCACATTTTCGTGCACAATCGCTGCCGCTGCTTTTGCCTCGCGTGCAAAGCGTTGCCGCGCCGCACCGCTGTGCGCGAGATGGCGAGCCAACACCTTGATTGCTACTGGTCGATTCAGCTCCGTGTCAAATCCCTTGAACACGACTCCCATGCCCCCTGATCCAATGACTCTCTCAACTTCGTAGCGTCCCAGCCGACCCAACATCTCCGGATGGCTAGGTGGGCTAAGGTATTCGCTGGCCGATGGTTCGCGGTAAGGCCATGGGTCGCGTCCAGAACCCGAATCCTCGCTCAAGAGCGTTCTTACGTCTCGATCGAAATCGGCCGACGAAGATAGATCGGACAGCCGCAGTTGACACCGTTCGCACGTTTCGACATGAGACGCCGCCTGACGATATGCAGCGCAGTCGTCCTCACCAAACACGAGTTGTTGCAACTCGTGGTCATCAAGATGTTGCGTTTGATAGTTCATGTCATGGCTCTTTTACATTCTGGGGGACCAAACTCAGCCATCTGTTTCGCCCTGCTGCTCAAATTGTCGTACAAATTCACGCAAACGTCCCAGCACTCTGCTTCGGGCAATGTGGACAGCGCCAGTCGAAATCCCCAAGTCAGCCGCAACTGTAGCAATGGGCTGCGATTCGACAGAAGTTCTCCAAAACGCTTGCCAGGTTGCTGGCTTCACCTTTCGACGAACGTGCTCCGCAGCCTGACAGAAGACTTCCCGGCGATACTCCAAATCGAAACAGGAACTTTCTGAGCTGTTGGGATCACACTGGCAATTGAGCAACTTGTTAATTCCGCTGTCACCGCTACCAATCGGCCGATGCATCCTGCGCGTCAGGAAATTAATCATCAAGTTGCGGGCAATACGAAACAGCCAGTCTCGGAAACGACCACGCTGACCGTCTGGCTCCCAGCGATCAACTGCTCGCGACACCGCCAACAAAACCTCCTGAGCAACATCGCGAGCATCCGCGTCCTGAAATCCCTTGGCACGAGCGAGCCGATAGACAAGTGGCTCGTAGATCGCCACAAATTGATCCCAGGCTGCGCGATCGCACTTGTCACTGAGTCGCTGGATCAGGCTATGTCGAGTATCGGGGACTGGTGAATTCACGGTATTTGCTCTCTGTTTCTACCAGTAAACACACAGGTCGATGACGATTCTTTCACTCAAAGTCAAGTTTATCTGTATACCGAGAAGTCGATTGCATTAGCACTAGCCGATACCGCAAGTCTATTTACATAACAAACTTGCAGGTAGCATGAGACAACCGTCCGAGGTCGGCGCAATACGGGCGCCGAAAATGAGAATAAAGCAAATATGTCCGCGATAGGGTTCCGAAATCGCCGTCGGCGATTACATCATGGTGGCACAGGAAGCTGAATCAACAAATGCTTGGGGCAGGAATAATGACTGACAGACAATTTCAGATCTTGTCACCTTCGCGGCGTCCTCCGCCTTGGTCACTGGGGCGGCTTACAACGTTGTTCAAGTAGCTTTTGCCATTGATAAGTTTCCCCGCAAGGATGTCCTCTTCGGTAATCTTGGACAAAAAGATTGTGTGCTGACCTATCTCCCCACGCCCTTGGTCATAGACGATGTAGATGAATCCGTCCTTGCTAATCGTTGCCGAAGGATAACTAATTTGCCCGTCGTCACATAAAAGCATTTTGTGGGTAAATGTCTTGGCATCATCGTCACTTAAGTAGGCCGTCATGCGGGTACGGGCCGTTTTATGTTTTTCAATTTCGTGTTCTTTACCTTTCTCATCCGTGTAAATGTATCTCCTCTTGCCGTTTTCTTCAGTTATCTGAACGTCATTGGCAACCAACAAAACTCTTCCCGAAGGGAGCGTCTTGAGTATGCACTTTGTGTTAATTGAAAATTGCATCGGGTAATATCCTCCCAATGTCCAGGATTTTCCACCATCGAAAGATTCGGCAAATTTTTGCCCATTTTTCGCGCGGTAAAATGTGAAGAGGCTACCGTCTTTTCTGATGATGGGCATTTGCTCCGCAAAAGCTGCGTCATTATCCACAGGGAATTCGGAAACAAATATTGGCCTACCGTTGACATCCTCTTTTAGAAAGCGAATTCTCACTTTGTCAGCGATACCGACCAGCTTGAAATCGTCCATGGAGCGCATAATTGTGCCGTCAGGGAAAATGAGCGGCTTCATGACGGAAATGTTCTTATTACCAAGTAGGCGGGGCGCACTCCAAGTGGTGTGTTCATTTTCTGGGTTGAGCATGGTGAACTCCCATGCCGAGGAAGCGAATTCGTCTTTGCCTTTGAAATCGATGTTCCTAAGCCCGATGAAGCGGATATTGCCACGATGGTCTTTCCACAGCATCGGGTCAGATGCTCCTCCGCCCAGCAGCTCGCTGGGGTCGAAGACAAAGACTTCTTTCCATGTCTTGCCATCGTCTGCAGAAGTCGAGATGACCGAGAATTGGCCCTTATGGAATGGTGCTCGTTCGGCTTGAACGTTGGATCCGAACCAAGTCGCCCAAAGCCTGCCTCCTGCTGAGATTTCTACCTGGGGGCAACCTTGAAAGATCCTCAGGTTGATGCGGTGCTTGTGGTAGGGTTCTTGTCCTTCGAAATTGATCTTAGTTAAGGAGGGTGGCGTCTTACCGCTAATTCCGTAGGGAAAATTCTGCGATATGTCCTCGGTGGGCGGCATTGTCGTGTCGCCCAAAACTGATTCTGGCTCCACCGTTTGGGCATAGAGTGCTCCCGCAAATCCATGCATATGACTGGAAACGATACCCCAAGCCATCAACGATACGGCCGCCAGGCGAACAAGCGGAACTTGGTTTTGCATAGTGGTCAATTCCCATTTGCGAGGTTTTTGAAGATCTCGAGAATTAGTGTCAACAAGACGGAACTCTGGATATTCGTAGCTTCCAAGGATTGCAGTTGCGGGCTGGCTCCATTGCTCACGTAACCAATCGCGACTAACTATGCATCGTCGTTTTTCCCCATCCAACTGCCGCTGGTGCGATTTGAGCAGTGTGCCCCTGCAGCCAAACCCTAGGTTGCTGGATACGGTAACATCCGGTAGTTCGTCCTGAGCGTGAGATGCTGGATATCCACGGCATTGGATGTGAGTATACAGTGTGGTGGCATACAGCGTCATTCGCGTGACGCGGTCGGTCGCTCTCTGGAGAATATACTGGGCCCTGGCACCATGCAAATTCAGGTAGCGTAATCCCGATGAGCGGCCATGTGGTGTCGCTGAACGAAGCCATGGCGGTTAGACTTTTGCTGTACAAAGCAAAGCGCCAGCTCCATAGATATCGCAAGATTCAATTTCCGTGACGCTGAGTGCTCAACAGCAAATCACTTTCTAGCGAATCATCTATGTCGCAGGTTACTATCCGGCAAGTTTCGATTGGTTATCAGGGTCCTCAACTGCTAGATAACGTCGATTGTCGTATCGATGCAGGTGAACGAATTGGTCTCTTGGGGCGAAATGGCACTGGCAAAACAACCTTGATGAAGCTACTGATGGGCATGGAAGTAGCTGATCAAGGAACAATTGAATTTGCCCTCAACACACGCCTGGCTTTCCTCCAACAAGATGTGCCCGATCAAGGGCCAAGCTCTGTTGAACAGGTGATCTCATCTGGATTAGACGACGAATTCAACGACCCCGAAAAACACTGGGAGCGAGATCAACTGATCGCCAGGACTTTGTCTCAATTGGAGTTAGATGGTTGCCGCGAATACTCTTCCCTATCCGTAGGACTGAAACGGAGAACATTGTTGGGTAGAGCGATCGTTGGCAAGCCAGACGTCTTACTGCTTGACGAACCCACGAACCACCTCGACATGGACTCAATTACATGGCTTGAAGGATTTCTGGCTTCACAGCCATTCACACTATTGTTTGTTACCCATGATCGTCAATTTCTAAGACGATTGGCGAGTCGAATTTGGGAAATTGATCGCGGGCGACTTTTTGATTGGACTTGTGATTACGATACTTTTTTGAATCGCAAGGAATTAGCTTTAGCGGCTGAAGAGAAACAGCAAGCACTGTTTGATAAACGTTTAGCTCAAGAAGAGGTTT
>JAGQOY010000105.1 GCA_020427005.1 Planctomycetales bacterium | reverse complement strand
CATCGTACCATGTAAGCCGGATTGGTCCTCGCTTGGAGTTGGCGGCAAATTTGTAGTATCCGATGCAGCCGTGAGGGCCGATGTCCGCATTACAAACTCCTGCCGGTGAAAACTCAACATGGGTAGGCTCGTCCAGATCTAGGGCCCAGCAAGCAGCATCCAAGTCATGGCAGGCAAAGTCCCCAATGTTTGAATTGCCAAAGGCCCAAAAATCTCGCCAGGCTACTGGAAAGTAAGCTGGCTCGAAAGCTCGTTCTTTCCTGGGGCCCAACCATAGATCCCAATTCAATCCGGCCGGTGGCGCAGTTTGAGTACTTGGAATGCCTATCAAGGTTGGATTCCATCGGTGTCCACTTACCCAGGCCTTGACCTCCGTAACGTCGCCGATGGCCCCCGCCCAAATGAGTTCGCAGGTGCGCCTGATTCCATCAGTCGAATGTCCTTGATTTCCCATTTGGGTTGCGACCCCAGTTTCCTTGGCAATGCCGGCAATCGTGTCTGCTTCCCATAAATTGTGTGTCAAGGGCTTTTCACAATATACGTGCTTACCGGCCCTCATACAGGTTGCAGATACAAAAGCATGCAGGTGGTCGGGAGTTGCACAAACCACAGCATCAAGATCCTTTTCGGCATCCAGCATTTCTTTGAAGTCCACGTATGATCGGCATCGATAGGTGGACTCCTTGGGACGATAGTGTTCCTCAATCAAACTAGCAGTTGGCTCTCTTCCACCAATGTCTTTGTAATAGAATTCTTGGAGGCTGAAGCTAGTTGCCGGATCTGCAACCGCAATTGCACGTACATCTTGTTCATTCAGCATACCGCGAAGTACTTGACGTCCTCGCCCACCACAACCAATAAGTGCTAAGTGAATCTTTTCACTTGGTGGGACAAACTGTGCTCCTCCCAATACGTGGCGTGGCACAATAGTGAACAACGCGGACGCTGTGGACGCAACTTTTAAGAAATTTCTTCTTCGCATAGCCTATGCTCTCTTTCTTACATCCAAGAAATGGAATGCCTGTAAGTCTTATACCTAAGAAGACTTGTCCGCATGATAATTTGCATCCAGCAGGGCAGGTCTTTGAAGTAGGACCATAAATCGTCCCGAGAATTAATGCGAAATCTGGGATTGCAAAAACTCGGTCGCTGCGTCGCGAGTAGCTTCAAATTGGGGACGTCCAAAATTGAAAAAACCATGTTTCTCATTTGCGAACCCAACTACCTTGCATTTGCTTCCTTGAAGTTTTGCTCTCGTACAAAAATCCCGAACAGTCCAGATCGGAACAGTCGTGTCCTCTTCGCCGTGCAAAATGATTGTGGGAGGAAGTTGATCATGGATGTTGTGCAAGGGAGATAGCGATTCCGCCGGAGCTCCTAACCGGTCTGTAAAATCCTTGTCCTTGAAATACTCTGCATCGGCTTGTTCTTCGTAGGGAGCTAGTGCTACCGCCGGGTTGAACAAAACCAGGGCAAATGGTCGATAGTCCGTCGAAACGATGTCCTGCCGGGAACCCATATACTTGAGAGTCGCCAAACTGGCAGCTAGATGTCCACCGGCGCTTCCTCCGCCGGCCGCAATTCGGTTTGGGTCCACACCGAAATCACTCGCATGTTCGCGTACAAACAAGATTGCATCCTGGGCATCTGCAACACAGTCTTTGACTTGAGAATTGTCGCGTGATGCAACGCGGTATTCAGCGCACAAGGCACACCAACCTCTCTCTGACAAGAATTTCGAAAGGCTATAGAATTGGCTTGGCTGACCGCTTTTCCAACCGCCTCCAAAGAAAAAGACGATTGCTGGGCCAGGGGCGGCAGTGGTGACACGTTCAGGCACGAAGACATGCAGCGAATACTCTTTGTCACCTACTGTTTTGTAGATCACACTTTTGTCGGGAATCGGTTGAGGAGTATCAACCCGACTGCCGCGCTGAGCACAACAATTACTTGCCAAAGCGAACATTACTAGGAATACGTGCAATGTGCTTCGAAGCATGATTCATCCTATTCAAACGCAATAACAGGGCCAGCCATGACTCAAAGCTGGTGGGTTTAGATTGCACGGCCGTCAGTCAATCACTCAACTTCGGCTTGAACTTCGAGTTCTGCTTTTTCAGTTTTTTCTTTGGTAGGCTCGACTAGCTTGTCACCAAATTTTTCACGTAGCTTTTCTCCAACAAATTTGCTTAGACCTGGACCTCGACATTGACGTTCCAAACCCACAATATTGCCACTGTCGCCGTCAACCAACAATACAAATGGGATTCCTGATACATCGTATATACCCGCAAAGCTGACATCCCAGCCCTTGCCTTCGTAGATTTGGGACCATGGCAGTTCTCGTTCCTTGAGAAACTCTGTAACTTTTTCTTCCATGTTTTCCCGATCAAAACTAATTCCTAGGATCTCGAATCCTTGATCATGCCAATCGCCGTAAGCTTGCTTCATGTTTGGTATTTCTGCAACGCAGGGGCCACACCAAGTCGCCCAAAAATCGAGCATGACTAGCTTGCCAGCATAGTCCTTTGGAAATTGGATTTCTTGTCCATCCATGCCCGTTGCCGAGAACGTTAGTGCTGACTTGCCTAACGAAAAATCTGGAGGAAGTGGCAATTGAGGAATGGACTCGTCGGCCTTGCTTAGATCCAGCGTTCCTTCTTTGACGGATAAGACGTATGTCGTTCCAGTAAAGTTAAAGGGTTCCTCAAAGCGAATTGTTTCGTAATGGTAGCTCTTGCTTCCGTTGTGATCGCGATCTATTTGCAAAGTTTTGCTTTGCGAAGGAGGGCCCGGAAGCGCGGCTGCAAATTCTTCACCATCCAGATTCAGGTGGTATTCGTAGCCAAAATCGACATAGAAAAGAAGCGTATTCTTCAGCGATGAACGCGCAGGGTCGGCTGGATCAAAACGATAAAAGTTCACGGCGCCGTTATCGCTTTCGTTCAGCTTGATAGTCGAAGAGCCGTGGAAAGTATTCCCGCCTACGCGCATGGCCCAATGAATACCAGGATCATTGGTTAAATCTCCATCTCGGTCGCTATCGACGAACAGCCGGGCATTTCCTTCCTCAGGTTCATCCAATACGACAGCGTATTCCAAGCCTTCAGTTTCCATGATGCCAAACTTGGGTGCTGCCAGGTCCGAAGGTAAGACCTTGGCAATGGACTCATCCTTGTCGAGTTCGATTCGAATTGGGCGATATCCACCTACAATTCGTGTCAGCCCGGAATCGATAAACCTTCTTTCAACTTGCTCGGCAAGAAGAGCCGGGAGAAAACCCAAGGTGATAGAAATCGCAAAAAGTGTGCATCGCATACCGAATAGCCTTTGAACTGAAAGCAGACTGAATTGCCAGGTTACCAGCCTACGACTTAGGATGCTGAATTGCAACTGGTATATTCAACCCTTGGGCCATGCATTTTTTCTTCCTGAGCAGGTTTGGACTTCGCCTAGCTGGGTGATCCTCCTAAGCTTACTCGCATTGCTTGAAATAGAAACCTAAGATATCTGAAGTGGTGACAACAGATTCGCTTGAGATTCTGCGCAGCCAGGTCTTACCGTTAACCTTATTCGACTTGAGAATTACTCACAAATGCCAGTTGCTGGCTATCAGGTGACCAACTGGGTACGTTGATGGTTCCTTGGCCACCGTAAACATATGCCAGAACTTTGGATTCTCCGTTGGAGATATTCAGTTGGCGAATGAGCACATGTTTGTAAAAAGGGTGATCTGTTGGCGAAACGTCCCCATCGAAGGATAGCATGACCAGATGCTTTCCATCAGGCGAAACATGTGGGAACCAGTTGTTAAATGCATCGTCTGTGACCTGTTCCGGTGAAGAGCCGTTGGCATTCATTCGCCAAATTTGCATACGACCACTACGCGTTGAGTTGAAATAGATCTGCTTGCCATCAGGCGTATACTCTGAACCGTCATCGAGACCTTCGCTGCGGGTCAGGTTTTCTTCTTGACCACCCGAAACAGGCAATCTGTAGATGTCGAATTCCCCATTTCTTTCGGCGGTATAAATCACGTATTTGCCATCCGGCGACCAGCCGTGTAAGTAGCTTGGTCCCGCGGCTGTTAGCCGACGAGGCTGGCCTCCAGTAGCGGGAATGATATAAACATTGGATCGACCATTATCCTCCGCTGAATGATGACTAATGCCTAACCATTGGCCATCGAAACTTAGTACGTGATCATTGTTGTTTCGGGTAGCACTTCCAGAATCGATACTTGAGATCTGTCGGTTGGACGCATCGAACGCAAATAGTGCTCCGTTACGGTTAAAAATCAGTTGTCCGGTTTTTGTCCAATTAGGAGCTTGCAAAGAGTCCGAGACAGTGTGGACAATTTTGCGTCGTCCGGACGAAACATCAAGGATTTCTAGGTGGCTTCCGATATAGTCTCGGTAGGGGCGGAAATCTGACGCTGCTGGGCGGATGAGACGTACGTTGTCAAAGGCCGCTTGTTCCACTACGTCTGCATTATGAGAGCATACAAAAAGGCCAACGTAAACTTCGTCTTCGAGTGGTAGGTCCAAATGTTCCGCGGGCTGCAAAAGGTCTCCGTGTTTGGCAACTGACATAACGAATCGATTGCCATTTCGGGATAGTTGAATGACGTCTGGTGCGGAAACAGCAGACTGAATTTGTTCCGTGTCAGCACTGGAGGTTCGACGAAACTGCATGGATGTCAATCCGTCACCATGAACGGCAATGTCAACATAAGGCGAGTCAGTATCAAGATTGTTGCGAATCATCCACCCGAACTTGCGATGGGGATCGACTCCTTCTCCCAATAAATGCCCTCGGGCATGAAGTACGAAATCGCCAGTTACTTTTTTCCAAACGAAGTGGAATTCGTCTTTGCCGAACCACATGTTAGAGCCAGAACCTGAAAGTACATAACTTTGCTGCTCGGCATCGAAGGTCGTACGACCAGCATTCTTGACTTGGCCCACATCTGACTGTTTACTGAAAATTCCTAATTCCGATTGAGCATTGGTAAGTGCTTGTAGTAGCGACAGGGCGACCGGGAAGGTCAATAAAAGCTTGAAGTTTCGAGCGCATCGCATGCTCATCTCCCAAGAATTAAATCAGATAGGATATTCTTATGCCGTTAAGATATCAAAAATCGTTTGCATCATGGTGGTGAAATAGCAGAATGATATTGCCCGAGCTAAACTGGCGAACAAGCAGATTGATACGGATACCTCCGGAACAAGATGTTCATGTATCCGAACGAGTGATGCGGATTCTAGATACTCGATCTATGCAACGCCTAAAACGGATTGGTCAGTTAGGTTTGGTGCAGCGAGTGTATCCAGGTGCGAATCACTCAAGATTTGAACATTCGTTAGGCGCCTATCGAGTTGCTTGTGAGGCCCTCAACTGCCTGTTGCGAGATCCATCAGCTGCAGAAACGATCGATGAAGAAGACGCCAAGGTTTTTTTGCTGGGTACTTTGTTGCATGATGTCGGTCATTGGCCTTATTGTCATCCAATTGAAGATATGCGCTTACCTGGACTGCAGCCGCATGAGCTGGTGGCTGCTAGTCACATTTGCAGTCCGGGGATTGCAGGCCTCATTGAGCGAGATTGGGATGTTCCGCCGCAAGATGTAGCAGACTTCGTCGCCTCTCGATCTTCCAATCCCCGGCGAAGGTTATTGGAATCACTTTTGAATGGTCCAGTGGACGTGGATAAGATGGACTATCTAAACCGCGATAGTCTGCATGCTGGCGTGCCCTATGGTCGCAATTTTGATTTGGCACGATTACTTGGAAGTCTTTGTGCGGGCCCTGATAAGCAGTGCATTGCAATAACCGAAAAAGGCAAGACTGCTGCCGAAATGTTGGTCTTCGCCCGCTACGTCATGTTTAGTGAGGTCTATTGGCATCACGCTGTCCGAAGTGCTACCGCGATGTTACAACGTTTGGTGTATGAACTTGCTGATCATTTGGATTTTGACAAATGTTGTCACATGACAGATCAGGAATTTGAGTCCCAGCTATTGGGGCATAGTCAGAAAATCGCACAGCTCACTGCATTGGGGGAAGGGATTTTCGGCACTCGTCGTCATCTGTACAAACAAGCGGGACAATACAAATGCATCGAGCATCCGGATATTCATCAAGCCTTTGCGAGACGCTCTTTCGCGGAATTAGTTGAATGCTCATGTCGAGTAGCTGAAGAGCTTAGTAGTTGCTTGCCTACGCCAATCCTACCTCACGAGGTGATTATTGATGCTCCGCCGATAAAACTGGAAGTGCAATTTGCATTATCGGTGCGAATCTCGAACTTATCTCGGATTAGCTCGTTTTGCCAACTGTCTGAATTATCGCCCGTTGTCAGGGCTTTAGCGACCGAACAATTTGACAGTTTTGTAAAGCAAGTGCGGCTGTTTGTAGCTCCGGATCGGGTGCAGGAAATTCGCGAACTGCCGCCTGATTTGATTAAATCAGCACTAATTCAGAGTAGTTTGAGTTAGTACGGTAGTACGGCGGAGTGATGGAATGACGCTAAGCGAAATAGGCCACGGCGTTTTCAAAAATCTTGCGGCCTTCGCCAAACTCGGGTTGATCTTTTCGTCGCGTCCAATGTGGGTGTTGTGTTGGAACCATATGGCGTTCCGGATGCGGCATGAGGCCAAAGATACGACCGGAAGGATCCGATATGCCGGCAACATTGTAGTCGGCACCGTTGGGATTCACGGGGAATTCAAAGGTCTCATCCGAGGATTGCCCATTCTCTCGACAATACCTCAAACCTAATTGCGATGCGTTTTTGAGAGCTTCACCAGCTTGTTTGTCGGCCACTACGAAACGACCTTCAGCGTGAGCCATTGGCAAATAGATTTGCTCGACATCTCGCAAGAAAATGCTATTGGATTGAGAGTTTTTCAAGTGCACCCAACGATCCTCAAATCGACCTTGCCTATTGAGTGTCAACGTCGCGGGAGGTCGGTCCTCGCTGCCTGGAAAGAATATTCCCAGCCGCATCATGACTTGGAAACCGTTGCAGATACCTAATACTAATTTGTCTGCATTCACAAAAGTGTTGAGCAATTCACCAAGATGCACCCGAATTCTTTGGGCGAGGATCCTACCCGCCGCAATGTCATCTCCATAACTGAAGCCTCCTGGAAAACAAAGGATCTGAAACTGTTCTCCAACCTTCGGATTCTCGCTAAGCTGATTCACGTGAATGCGTTCCGTTGTGGCGCCTACAGTTTCAAATGCGTAGGCAGTTTCCACATCACAGTTTGTCCCTGGTGCTCGTAATACTAGAACACGTGGAGCTGCCATTTGCCGACACTTTCTTCAAAAAATAAAGAGTGAAAGAACAATTCGCTGTAGACGCATTCAACAAGGAATTCCAGTCTACGCACCAACCTTTAGCCTATACCTGACGCGAGTTTCGGACGGCCCAGCGACGGTGATCACTTCCCCGATCTCCGCCCACATTGCTCGCAATTTCTCAAAAGGAAGGGCAAGATCGCGTGGCGCAAGCAGCCAAAAGTGTCTATGAAGTTCCGAATTTTGGCCACTGGCCTGCCGTAGCCAGGTCGGATTAAGACTACCATGAATCCATAATTCGACCAGTGTATCAGATGCCATTACTCTAATCGTCGCGCTATCAAGTCAGCGGACTTGCCTTGGGAAAGCTTGGGACAGATAGTAGTTCGTGAGAAGGTTCGTAGGGTTTAGTGTTTTGGGGGTTGAGCCATAAACAATTCCGATGGACAATCTCAATCAGTCAGAGCCAACAAAGATTTGAGTTTTGGCGAAAAGAAATGGCTTAAAGCCACAAGCCAAAGTTGGATGGAATGGCAATTGGTCTGGGATGTCATTGCAGCAGTGCGATGTGAATTCCCGGCGACATGTGACGCAAAGTAACAAACCAAAATATTTCATGGACTGTTTATGGCTCCTGTTCATACCTCAAAAGCAGAAATACTATTTCTCCCCCAGTCTTCGGAGTTGAGGTTTTTGCCTGAAGGTCCAACCGCACTTGGCGAAGGGAAATTCTCTTGGGTGGCCATTCAACATGGGCCGGAGTCGAAAATAGGCTCGCTAAATATCTTCGATGTGGCAACGGGACAAAATACAACCTATCCTCTCCCCGGTCGCCCAGGATTTGCCAAACCGACTTCAAACCCCAATAAATTCATTGTTGGCTGCGAGCGGCAGTTGGGAATTTTTGATATTCGCGACAGTAGTTGGACGACTTTGGCCGACGGAATTGATGAGGATGTCGAGAATACGATCATCAACGATGGCACCCTCTATGCGAATAATATTGTTTTTGGAACGAAGGATCTTGAGTTCAAAACTCCGAAAGCCGGATTGTACTTGTATCGCGGATCGGACCAGAAGTTAATCAGGTTGAGAAACGATCAGATTTGCAGCAATGGTAAAGATGTCGTGGATCTTGGAGATGGAGGCCTGAGCTTGCTCGACATCGATTCGCCTACTAAAAAAGTGGTGAGATATCGCATTGATATCGAATCAGGAGAATTGACAGACTGCAAGACGTTAATTGATTTGGGGGATCTGCCCGCGGTTCCAGATGGGATGATTTGTACTCCTGACGAACAGAGTATCATCATTAGTTTTTATAATCCCAATCCTGCAGAGTTTGGCGAAACTCGCCAATACAGTTTGCTAACTGGCGATTTGGAAAGAGTATGGCTAACGCCAGATAGTCCGCAGGCCACCTGCCCACTGCTTCTCGAAGTGGCACCCGGAGAAATCAAACTAATAATTACGACTGCCGTAGAATACATGTCCATTGAACAGCAAAAATCGGCCGTGAGTGCTGGTGGTATCTTTGTTGCAGACTCTGGATTTCCTACTGCTCCAAGTTCTCCTGCATATCCTCTTAAGGTACTGGCCTAACCTTCTTAGACATGGGAGGGGCGAAAAAGGAATAGTCTCTTGGGCGATTCTTTTTTCGGGAAGGGGCTAGCCAGCGGAAAAGGCCGGACACATGGCCAACAACCTAGTCGCGCACTCGATTATTGGAAAACCCATCGTGATATGGATGTTTGAAATTTTGCCATTCACAGACCATTAGAACTTTATTTTTGCGAATTGTTGTGTGTATCAAATTCACCTCCATCGAACAGTTGCGAGCACGGCAGGGGAATTGAAGACCGTCCTTGACCGCGCTGCGGTCGACCCTCCCGAAATTTGAGAGTAAGTGGTAATTGCGCTACTAGAAAAATGCCAGCTTAGTCTCGAAGATCTCGCATTTTTTCCTTGGCAAATAGGTTTATATCCGGCCACTCCAGGGACAGCATTCACTATTGCGAATGGATTGACTTGAATAGCTCAATATCTTATCCAAATGGGCAAGCCACGTATTGGCGATTACGTACGAGAACGCTGAAGTTTGCGACGTTGCCAAAGATCATGGGAATTCTGAATGTTACCCCCGATAGTTTTTCGGATGGAGGAAAACACTTCGTTTTTTCCCAAGCGGTTGATCAAGCTTTACGACTCGAAGATGCTGGCGCGGATATTATCGATATCGGTGGCGAAAGCACTCGTCCCTACAGCCAGGCAGTGGAAACTGCAGAGGAACTACGGCGTGTGATACCGGTAATAGAAGCCCTTATTCCAAGGCTGTCGGTGCCAATTTCAATTGACACCTGCAAAAGCCAAGTTGCCGAGGCAGCGTTATCATTGGGCGTGGAAATAATCAATGATGTAACTGGCCTCGAGGGTGATCCGCAAATGTTGCCGGTAGCTTTAAAATCCCAAGCTGCTGTGTGCGTGATGCACATGCAGGGCAACCCTCAAACCATGCAGGACAATCCGACCTACGATCGAGTAGTCGACGAAGTTTACCATTATTTGGAGCGACGCCGAGACGGCCTGACTGCCGCGGGAATTCTAGCCGATCGAATTTGCATGGATCCAGGTATCGGCTTTGGAAAGACGCACGAACACAATTTAGACTTGTTGCGAAGCTGTCAGCGCTTTTTGAGTCTTGGTCAACCATTATTGGTTGGACATTCGCGGAAAGGGTTTATTGGCAAGTTGATTGGTGACAAACAAGCCTCACGTACAGCAGGCACGATTGGCATTAGCATAAGACTTTGGCAGTCGGGAGTTCAGATTCTGCGAGTCCATGACGTCAGAGAAACCGCAGATGCACTCAAGTGTGCAGCTGCGGTGAATTAATTGAGTTATCGTTCCGGTCGATTCTGGCTACTGCACGATGATGGTTCCAGGGCGTGGTTGCACGAATGGTCCAGTGGGAATACTGGAATTTCGGGAAGGACTCGAATTCACCATGGGTTGAGCATTCGTTGCTCCTTGATTGGCGGCTGCTTCCACTAGGGCCCATCGCTTGCCACCGAGTCCATCTTTGCTTTGCCAGGCCAGCCCTGGTACAAACAGCATAGAAGTAATGTTTGGACCATTGATTTTTGCACTACCCCAGGTTGTTTCAACACCAACGAACTTGAGATCGGTTGCGCCGGTTATTGAATCTCCATTAAGCATTACGACAGTCGTACTCGTATCTTCTCCGCTTGGAAAGCGAATGCCCGCTACTTCCGAAAGTGGAATTTGAGCCTCACCAAAAGCCGTTTTTATGTTGAGGGCCGTTGAATCAGCCAGGGTACCGGTGATGGTCGTACCCTCAAGCAGCGCGACACTAACCGTCAGTGGGCGTGCAATTGGAGTGGTTGGTTCAACTGTTGCGATTGCTTCCGCTACGGGCAATTCATCTTGACCCGAAAGATGGGCCGCAAAAAGTGCCAAGCAACTCAGTAACGATACACCTACAGTTTTCCAAGATTTACGCATTGCCAAATAATCCTCGTGGAAATTCGTAGCGCGAGGGAGGAGAAAAGGTCCTAGGTCACCCGGGCTAAAAAAGTACTTCTGTGCCTTTTAAGGTGTTAGCGCCTTTAAAAGGTGGGGGCCAGCCCCCAAATAGGCTTCATACAACTGCCTCTTGCCTTACCAGCATAATCAAGCGAACAATACAACAACCTAGTTCCTTGCCAGAACTGAATTTTTTCAAACTTCCATGTCCTCACAGTCGGACTCGTCCATTCCCAGCCAATGGAATTGAGGAGATATGCACATTGAACCACCCGAAAGCGTGGTTGTGGGTGCTTTGTCGGCGGGAAATAGGTGATTTTGTAGAATTGTGGTGGTTCGTTAACCAAACTGGCCTAAGGTCGTGCCGCCTTTGTGCATGAATTGGACGCACCTTTGCTGACATGCTGAGCAATGTTGCACCCGTCGGTCAGTGAGGACTAACTCCCATCAAGACAAAAACGAAATAAAAACAGTTCCTCACAGGATTCATGCGCAACGAAGACTTCGAAAATCGCAATTTCAAAACTGTGGCTGTTGGATTTAGGTGAGAAGAATATAGGAAGATGCAACGCGAATTACTTAGTAGCTTCTTTGATCTTTCACCTGCAGTCCGTTTATTGCGTGCCGCTCATGCCGCTTTGATCATCGATTTTCTCCATTTGACATTCAAGTCAGGTGGCCATACATCGCTTGGACAACGAGAGCTTCGCATTCGGCTGAGAACATTCTTGGAGGACATTCATCAAAACGATCCAGAGATGATGAACGCGTCGCCCGAGCGCTATTTGCACGATTGGGTCGAAGCGGGGTGGTTGCAAAGATTTTTAGAATCCTTCAAGTCGGAGCCTCAATATCAACTTAGTCGCCATGCGGAAGATGCAATTCGATTTGCTGAGTCTTCTCTTCGCAAGATGAGAGGGATGGTTGGGACGGAGAGTCGCTTGCTGTTGATCATGAATACTCTGGATGACGTAGTTCGTGGAGCATCGGCGGATCGCGAGCAACGTTTGGCGTTTTTGCGTACACAGCAAGAAACACTTAACCGCGAAATAGCTGATATTGAATCAGGTGAGCACATTCAATCCTATCGTCCAAGTCAAATTCGCGAACGCTTCCAAACGACCATCGACCTACTTCGCGCGCTACAAGCAGATTTTCGAGCAGTAGAAGAGAAATTTGAAATCATTGCCCGAGAAGTATTGCAAATGCAATCGGGAGGTAAACAAGCACGTTGTGGGATCCTTTCATTTGCGTTGGATGCCGAGGAGCAACTGAAGCAGAGCGACGAGGGGCAGAGTTTTTTTGGATTTGTAGATTTTCTATTGTCCCCTGCCCAGCAATCCATGCTGCGGCAGAGTATCGAGGCAATTCAGCAGCTAGAAGCACTTGCCGACGAGAATGAGTCGATGCAGGACTTGCGTAGTATGCTGCCTGCTTTGCTGGCAGAAGCCGAAAAAGTAATGCACACCACTGCCAAGCTATCCTCGGCGTTGAGAAAAATTGTTGAAGCTCAGTCTTCACCGGAACGCATGCGGGTGGCCAACGTACTTCAATCCATCAAACTGGCTGCTCTCCAGCTGCGAGATGATCTACCAACGAACATTACTTGTCGTTTGATTTCTGGGGCTAGTCTGACGTCGCCCATGGCGAGGAGGTTTTGGACACCGTCCAATTCTTTCAATCCAGCAACTTTGGAATCGCATGTTTTTAGTCATGCCGAGGCTGCGGACGTCGTCGATATGCTGCGGCAGCTTAAACGGCTGGATTATCGAGCTTTGAGAAAACTGATTCAAGCTCAGACATATGCGGGGGCCAACTGTACGTTGAGTCAACTGTTTGCTGAGTTACCGGAGTCCCCCGATATTTTGGAGTTGCTAGCCCTTTTGCAGATTGCCCACGAGGACGGACATTCAATAGATTTGACGGAGTTTGAGATTTTGGAATTGAAGCGAGACTGTACTGAAGGCATGAATGGCGGTTTTCTGCGTCTTCGCGTCCCACTCGTGCGTTTTCAACCCAAAGCATCATTATTAGGACAACGCCCGAAATGATCGATTTCAATAAGAGTCAGGTATCTGGCCACGAAGGTGCAGATTGCTCCTTGAACTCGCCTACGGCCTGGGGAGGTGTAGCCGTAAAACTTTTGCAGGGGGTCGTATATAACGATGACAACGCCGAACATTGGAGCCTGCTTTTGCGCCATTGTTCTGCCTTGACGCAATATTTTGGAGTGATCGGTGTACAGCTAATAGTCGATGAAAACGACGGTATGGCATATTTACTTCAGGATGAAACCGACGATGAGACGTCATTTCAGTCCGAAAGTTTTCCCAAACTTTTTAGACGAACTCCATTAAGCTACGAGCAAACTCTATTGCTCGTATTGCTACGAGACGAACTCCGCGCGTTTGAGGAACAAGACCTTCAAAATGATCGCTGTGTGATTTTGCAGTCGGAGCTTCTGTCTTTGTGGCAAAATTTCGTTGCTCCCGAAAATGATGAAGTAAAACTCAATCGTATTTTGACCGGACATTTGCGCAAGTTGGAAGAACTGAAGTTTGTGCGGATGCATGAAGCTTCACCTGCAAGTTGGGAAGTGCGAAGAATCATCAAAGCGAGATTGCCACTTGCCGAGTTGGAGCGACTACTGTCCTCGCTAACGGCAGAGGCGAAACGGCGGAACAATGACGCATCGGAACAATGACGCATCGGAACAATGACGCATCGGAACAATGACGCGTGCCCGGCTGATTCCCAGTGCTGGATGGTGGCTCAAGGTGTCTAACCGAAAACAAAATACCAAGCAGTAAAGAAGACGACTTACTTCAATAGCCACGCAGAAACGATCAATCGTTTGGATATGACCTCACGCATGAGTACAGCTGACCCCAAGCCACTTCTTACGAACTTTACCAACACTTCTAACCTGTACGGCTTTCGGCTAAACAAGCTAGAAGTATACAACTGGGGTACGTTTGACGGGGAAGTCTTTATTGCCAATCCCGCGGGCCGGACAACTCTGTTGGTTGGAGAAAATGGCTCTGGAAAATCAACGTTAGTCGATGCACTTTTGACATTGCTAGTTCGTCCTCAAACACGCAATTACAACGTGGCTGCGGGTGCACAAAAAAACGAACGCGACGAGCGAAGCTATATTCGGGGGGCATTCGATCGAACTACCGATGCCAAGGGGCGTCCGCAGATCCAGTACCTGAGGTCCGTTAACGATCAGTATTCTGCCCTCTTGGCCAACTTTAAAAACTTTCAGACGGGTGAAAGTTTTACTTTAGTCCAGATTCTCTATCTCAATCGCGATCAGAGCGTAGAAAAAATCTATGCATTTCGCGATGGAGAAGGGAGCATACTGGCCGACTTTGGAGGATTCTCTGCCGGGCACAGTATTCCCAAACAGATTCGAGATCGAGGTTATCGAACGACAAGCAGTTACAGTCAATACTTCACTTGGTTGCAACGCAAGGTTAGCTTGCGAGACAAAGCCATGCATGTGTTCAATCAAACTGTAGCCGTTAAAGATGTGCAACGTTTGGATGCGTTTATTCGTCAGCACATGTTGGAGCCGAAGCCTTGGCAACCGCGAGTTAATCAACTCTTGTGCCATTTCGAAGAACTAAGTTCCACCCATCGTTCGCTTGCAAAGGCGAGACAACAATTCGATTTGTTGACTCCAATAATCGAGCTGGCGGCCAAGTATCGTGAGATCACTGACCAATTGGAAATCGCACGTCGCCAGATTGATGCTGCTACTCTTTTTTTTGCCCATGAATCGATCGAACTTCTTACGGAGGAATGCAAGCGATTGCGTTTGCGGGGCGAGCATTTGCAGAGTGAAGTGGATCGGCTAGAGAAAAAGCAAGGCCGGTTGCAGACCGAGCTGGCGCGACTGGAAATCGAATTGGAAACTCATTCGGGAGATCGATTAAGACTGCTGCCTCAATTAGTCGATCATGCCGAACACGCACTTGAAAAAAGACGGCTTGCCTTTGCGAGACTTAAGACGCAACTAAAGATTGCTGCACTTTCGATTCCTGTTACATCCCCGGATCAATTTCTAAAATTACGGTCCTTGTTGGATAACCGTCGCGAAGAATTGGCTATCGAAAAGGATCTGGCAAAAAAACAATTGCGAACTTTGCATTACGAAATTGGATCGCTCTCAAAGTCCATTAGTGAACAGCGTAGCGAGATAGATTCGCTTTCAAAACGTGGCTCCAATTTGCCAGAACCGCTATTGAAATTGCGAGATTCAATGTGTTCTGCGCTTGGCTTGCAGGCTGCACAGCTGCCCTTTGCAGGTGAGCTTATCTCGGTGGCTGAGGAGCATTCCGATTGGGAAGAGGCCATCGAAAAAGTCTTGTTCGGACTTGCTCGAACTCTACTTGTTTGCGAACCCTATTACATTCAAGTCTCTAAATATCTAGAAAATACACGCTTGCTAGACCGCAGTGGGCGAGGCTTGCAATTGAGTTATCTTCGCGTACCGAACTCAACGCAACAGCAGTTCGATCAATTGCCGGTGGCACCTGCAAACACGATGTTGACCAAGCTGAAGTTTCGCGCTGAACATCCACTGTCAGCATGGATTCAATCAGAGTTAATCGATACATTCAGTTGTCGAACGTGCGATACATTAGAGGAATTCCAGCGAAACGTCGGACCGGCCATGACGAAGAATCGACATTGGAAATCTACCAATCAACGTCACAAAAAGGATGATCGACAGACATTGGTCGAGCGGCAGAGTTTTGTTCTGGGTTGGGACAACCGTAATAAAATAGAATCGCTAACAAATTCAGTTACTAAGGCAGAAAGGGCTTTGAACACATTGCAGTCTCAGGCCGAAATTATGGCTGATAAATTCGATGCAATTGTGGCTGCCCTAGAAGCCGTGGAGCAAGCAAGTCAGATCACAGATTTTGAATCGATCGATTTTGCAAGCTATGAACTTGAGGTCACGCAGTTAAAGACTGAACAGGAGCAGTTAGAGAATTCCGATAATCCTCTCGTTGAACTGCGAACTCAACAGGATCGGTTGGTTGCCGAAACGTCCGGCTGTCGCGTTGATCGAGATGCGCTGATTCGTGATCTCACCTTAGTCCGCCAGAAACTTAGCGACGGCCAATTGTGGCTAGCAGAATCGGAGCTCAGCGTTCAACAAGCTCGTGGAGGGGATGATTGGCAAAGGGCTGCGCCCGAATTTGAGAGCCTACGAAAACAGCTGGATGGACCAATTGATATTGAGAACCTGAAAACTCTGCCGTCCAAGTTTTTGGACACCAAAATGGAAACATGTGGTCGTCTGGAGTCAAAGTTATCCCCTGTGACGCGAGAACTCGTAATCGCTATGACTCGATTTCTAAAACGTTTCCCAGACGAACAAGCTGATTTGGATGCTCACGTCCTTTCCCTGCCCAGCTTTGAAGGGCTGTACTTGCGGCTTGCACAAGACGACCTACCAAGCCTAGAAAAGCGGTTTGAACAGCGATTCAATGAAAAAGTATTGCACGAATTGGGCATGCTACATGCGGGGCTACAAAATGACCGCCAGGAAATCGTTGAGAAAATAGGCCAACTGAATTCGGCACTTCGGCTTTTGAATTGGAAGCCCGACAGCTTTATGCAGCTTGAGACAACAGATGCAACCGACCGAGAGATTCAAGACTTTCGCAAGGAATTGGCAAAGTGTCTCAGCGAAGGTCTTGCCGCTGATTCAGTCGACAATGAAACAACCTTTGCCAAGATAAATCGTTTGATCGAAAAACTACGCGACGAGAATTTTGACCGCTGGCGGCAAAAAGTAATGGACGTTCGAAACTGGTTTAATTTTGCGGCGCGAGAATTTGTACATGGCTCGGGTGCGGCTCGAAGTTTTTACGAAGGAGGTAGTGGGCAAAGTGGTGGTGAAAAGGGCAAGCTGGCGTTTCTGGTGTTAGTCGCAGCACTGGCGTACCAATTCAATATTGACCCACGCGATGACCACAGTAATCAATTTCATTTTGTCATGGTTGATGAGATGTTCTCGCGAAGCGACGATAAGCATGCTGAATATGCTTTGGATCTTTTTGATCGCTTCGGTCTGCAGCTGCTAATCGTGGCTCCCTTGGATGCTAAAGCGAGAGTTACGGAGCCCTACGTTGGCACCTATCTGCATGTCGTCAAAGATAAACAAACTAATCGTAGTCGGCTTTTGGAGATTAGCGCAGATACAATCTTGCCAGAAGGCGAGTGAATGTGATTTCTGTTGAGCAAGTCGCATGGCAAATTGAAAATCACTTAGTACTACCAGATATTAGATCGCACATGAAACTCGAATTGGGATGCACAATTGTCGCAGTTGGTAGCGGAAATCACCCAAGTCAGCGTGCCATTGTGAGAATCTCGGGTGAAGAAACTCAATCGATTCTGCAACAGCTGATTACCTGCCAAGATGCAGGAGGGTTACTAGCCGCTTCTCACGCTCAAAGTGCGTCTGTCCGATGTTCCCTCGCATGGCCGGAACAAGATGTCGAATGCCAGGTATACTTTTGGCCAACCAGGATTTCCTATACTGGCGAACCATCTGCTGAGATTCATGTGATAGGAAGTATGCCTATTGTTGAATCCTTAGTCAGCCGAATCACTCAACTTGGGGCAAAGCCTGCAGAACGTGGAGAGTTTACGTTACGCGGCTTTCTAAATGGAAAGTTGGATCTTGCCCAAGCTGAGGCCGTTTTAGGTGTCATAGAAGCGGATAACTCGGCAGGCTTGAATTGGGCGTTGGGGCAACTGGCTGGCAATTTATCCGGTGCAGTGCGCCAACTGCGCGAGCAGCTAGTTGGGTTACTGTCCCATTTGGAAGCGGGACTCGACTTTGTGGAGGAGGATATCGAATTTATTCACCGAGATGAAATAATCACTCAATTGCAGTCAGTGGCGGATGCTTTGCTAGCGATGCAGGAACAATTGGCAGGACGACTTTCGAGAAAACAACACCCTAGTGTAGTGCTGGTGGGTTTTCCCAATGCCGGCAAAAGTTCCTTGTTCAATGCTTTGCTTGGACGCGCGCGTACGATAGTTTCAAACGTCGCAGGCACGACACGAGATGTGATCACGGCCAATTGTCAGTTAAAAGACATGGAAGTGGAATTGGTTGATACGGCTGGCATTGAAGACTACAACCTCAATTCACCGCGTGGTCTAGCACAGGAAAAACTAGTTGATCACATCCAGCAAGCGGCGCTTTTGCTGACCTGCCATTCGACAGAGAGTCCAGCCGCGCTGCTTCAATCTTTGGAGCGAAAGCTCGAGTCCGTGCTTAGATCTCGAGCTGCGGATTTGGCAGATGGAATTTACTCGATGCCTCCCCGGTTGCAGGTGATAACTAAAAGTGATTTGAGTTCATCGATCCCAGTTACTGAGCCAGATTGCCGAGTATCCGTATCGGAACCAAATCAGCTAGCCCATCTACGAGAGCTCATCTATGAGACATTATGGAATTCGGCAAAATCGACCAGCAGCCATGCTATGCATTGCGCTATTGTGAGATGCAATACATCGCTTCATCTGGCAACCGAAGACGTTCGTCGGGCCTTGCAGTTAGCGACCGGCTGCGCTGGTGAAGAATTGATTGCCACGGAAATCCGAGTGGCATTGGATAACTTAGGCATGATTATTGGCGAAATTCATAGCGATGAGATTCTGGGGGAAATATTCGGACGATTCTGTATTGGTAAATAGAGCAATTTGCAAGCTGAGTAGTAGTCTAGCAAGGTGATGAAAAAGTCGATTTGCAAAATGTTGTGGACGCTTCGGGTTACTTTTTCAGCAGCCTGCTAGTGCGAGTTGCGTGACGTTTGCTCAAAGTCATGATTGCCGAGATTTTTCCTCGAGAGTAAGCGCCTGCAACCTAAAGTTCCAGGAATTGAGTTCAAGCTTGGCTAATAGATAGAGCCTTGGCGATTTGCGATACGGCTCTCTTGGCGCTAGATACACACTGTGGAATTCCCACTCCATGTAGCCCGGCGCCACAAAGTGCGAGTGTCGGAGTACCAGCCAGACTTTCTTCGATTTGCGTTACTCGTTGTAGGTGACCAACTTCATATTGTGGCATCGCATTATTCCACCGAATCACCGCTTGCCAAAGTGGTTTTTCCCCAGACCATCCAATAATCTGCCGCATTTCCGCATGGGCCAAGTGAATCAAATCCGAGTCGGAATGGTCCATCATTTCCGGGTGCATGGCACCGCCAAGAAAGATGCGCAAAAGCAATTGCCCTTCAGGGACGCGACCTGGATATTTGTTGCTCGAAAAACTAATAGCGAGTGTTTTCAAGCCCGACTTTCTTGGGACAATGATGCCAAATCCATCCGTACGTCCGGAAATACTTTGGCGATCCACGATCATGGCGATCACTGCACTAGAAGCATACGATATTTGGCTTAACGCCTCACTGGCATCAGGGAAAAGTCCGTGCAAGACTCTGGCGGATGCGGCACAGGGCAAAGCCGAAATAATAGCATCAAAGTCCTGATCGCCCTGGTTGGTTTCGAGTCGCCACTTGCTGGCTGCAGATGAAGTCGACGGCTCAGGAATCCGTCGAACACTTTGAACGCTTGTTTCCAAGCAAACAGTTTCGGCGGGTAGTTGGTCTTTCAAGGCCTCGACCCAGGAACTCATTCCATGTTGGGGAGCCATAAACTGATCGTATCTGGCTCCGCTAGCTCGCTTAGCTGCGGCTGCTGCATCTTTTTTTCGAGAATGAAGATGTCCACGTATCAATCCACCATATTGACGTTCCATTTCCACAAACTGTGGCATGGTTGCTTGCATACTTAGCTTGCGTGGATCGGCTGTAAAAATCCCGCTGACAATTGGCTCCACAAGGTTGTCAAAAACCTCCACTCCCAGACGGCGCGTTACGAATGACTCAAGTGACTCATCATCGCTGCTTTGACGGGCTGGAACCCACAGTTCTTTTAGTAGACGAATCTTGGCAGTGATGGAAAGTGTATTCGTGGTTGCGATAGGCCACAGTCGAGTGGGCTGCATTAAGCTAAATCCCATCGGGATGGGTTCGATCCGGTTGTTGAGGTAAAGAAAAGCCTGCCTTCCGGATTTATTTGGGCGAATCAAATTGGATTCAAAGCCAATTTCTTTGGCCAGTTCCAAGGCATCTGGAATCAAGGTAGCAAAGTTATCCGCGCTTCTTTCAATTACATAGGCTCCGTCGTAGAGCGTTTCAAGGACTCCGCCAAGTCGATTGCCCTTCTCGAATAAGCGAATCTCTGGACGCGGTTCTAGTCGACTCAAGAAATAAGAGGCTGCTAGCCCGCTAATACCCCCGCCCAATACAGCTACTCGCGGATGCTTGTGATTATCCAACGTAAACGACTTCCATTACTAGAGTATCTACTTGCGGACCAGTCTGCTGGACCGAAATCCGATGGTTGTGTTCAACTTGCATGAGGTCACAGATTCTGTCAACCATTGGCATCACTAGAATTGACGAACATCAATATCGAGATTTGCAAAAGTCCTTGTTGTGCGTCCTTTTGACTCAGGCTTTTTCGCCGCGCACGGCCCCACAATCTTGGTTTACCTAGGTTGTCTCACCAGTCAATTGTCTACTTCAAAGGAGTGTGTTTGGGCCATTTTCTGCCCACAGCTGACGAGGGGTGCAGCTTTGTCGTCTCGTCCAGCGTAGAAATCGTGCCCGAGATAGCTGGGGCAGTTGAAATCCGGTGCGGATTGTACTAATTTCACTTAAGTTAGCCGCCATTTAAGCGAGATTATAGATTTTAAGTACGGTCGCGTTTTTGCGTATTTAGCTAAGATTCTGAGCAATGGCTACCTCACAAATCGACGAACGGTTTTCTATCACTCAAGCCAAGGGAATTATTAAAGATCTATCGGTTCCCGATTCACGGATTTATTGGGCGGACTTCCTGGCGACCATTTTGGTTGGCCACATTTCTTTTGCATGCCTGAATCGAACTGAGGTGCTCGTTCCCGATTCGGAACTTGGACAGTGGGGGCTATGGGCTCTGTGTTTTGCGGTCACTGCCATCCTCTATATGCGTGCTGCTATGTTCATTCATGAACTAGTGCATTTACGCGCCGGTCATTTTCTCGGATTCCGAGTAATTTGGAATCTATTTTGTGGTATTCCATTCCTTATACCTTCTTTTCTGTATTACCCACACGTGGACCATCATCGACGTAAACACTACGGTACCGATCGTGACGGAGAATACTTAGATCTCAGTCATCGGCACCCGGCTAACCTGTTACTTTTCGTTTTGGCAGCAGCAGTTGTCCCTATCGCGGCCTTCACACGTTTCCTTCTGCTGACGCCGATTGCTTGGGCGTTTCCGACAATCGGGCGTTGGATTGAAAAGCGCGCCAGCAGTATGGTGATTGATATTTTTTATTTGCGTGGCGATTATGGTCTGCAAGCGCATCGTGTTATGCGTATCCAGGAAGCGGCATGTTTGCTTTGGTGTTCGGTACTCACATTTAGAGTCCTCACCACCGGACAGGACGGACTCAATCTCTTACTAAATGCCTACTTGATGAGCGTTACGTTGATCGTAGTTAACAACGTTAGAACATTAGGTGCGCATCGCTGGTTGGGGGATGGTAGGGAGTTGAGCTTTCAAGAGCAATTATTAGATAGTGTCAACTATCCATTCCGACCGTGGGTAACTGAACTTTGGGGGCCAACTGGTACACGATATCACGCATTGCATCACCTTTTTCCGAGTATCCCCTACCATAACCTTGGCATTGCACATCGGCGTCTCGTCTCGCAATTACCAGCAGATAATCTTTATCATGAGACAATTCGTGTAAGCCTATTCGACGAGATTTTGACCTTATGGCGCCGGGCAGCCAATCGAAATAAGTCGAATGATGACTCCTCTATTCGGCTTGAACTGAATGACAAGCATGCTGCCTGATTTCAATTGTCTGCAGAGACTGATTTGCGATCGGAGTTTGCTGGCGTTCCAAGGGAAGAGTCTTTATTCAAAGATTGAACATCAAGTTCCATTTTGCACTTTAGGTTATTGATCCTATTCTTCAGGGACGAGTTTCCCGGAACGGCTTCTTTATCAATAACGCATGCGGGAAACAATATGTACGTTAGAACTCGCAAGATTTTTTTTCTGCGGACTGTGCTTTTGGTATGTGTATTGGTGTCGCAATCATTTATTGGAAATGTTTGGGGCCAGCCGACGACTGGCCTGGCCAAAAAACCGCTAGTACTTATCGATAGTTATCACGTGCATAATTTTCTGCAGCAAGGACTAAAGCCGGGAATCTATAACTACCACCAGTACTCGGCCTTCCGGAGAGCTGTAGATCTATTGCGAAATCGAGGCCTTGAGATTCAAGAACTTCTGGTTGGTCCGTATTCAGCAGAGGACTTTGCGGAAGCAAGTTTGCTAATCGTCAACTTGCCGAGCATGGATCGTCCACCCTGGTTGGTGGATGAAATCCATGTCTTAGAGGAATTTGTAAATCGAGGTGGAGGGATTCTGTTCATAACCGATCACAGCAACTGTTACTATCACCAGTATCAATTGTGGCCGTTGTTTGATCGATTCGGAATTATTCCGACGTTCGAAACGGTTTGCGAGCGTGACCCACAGCACCTGTTTGCCACCGGCAATGGTTGGATCTTAATCGATCGTTTTGCTCCACATCCGATAACCCAAAGTCTGCGGTCTATCGGAATTCAAACCGGAGGTCGAGTGTTATCTGAGCAAGCCTCGGATCTGCTAGCGGCTACCACTGAAAATGCTTGGGCGGATATGGGTAGCGTACCATTGTACGGTGAGGGAGATATCGGACTTTATGGCGATTTTTTGCCATCAGCCGCAGAGGATTCTGGTGTCCAACATGTCTTGCTAGCCAAATCGATTGGGAAAGGTCGGGTGGCAGTTTTCAGCGATCAAAACGCCTTCGGAGATGCAGGCATCGCATTTGGTGACAATTGGAAATTGTGGCTGCAATTGTGTACGTGGACGGGAAGGTTACATGAGCCGAGCGAGTCACCATCTGCGACTGAAACGAACAGAATCGAAAAATGGAATGCTGTGTGCTACGATCCGATTGTGATATCGGACCTAGCTGAAAGTAAAACGGGGACTGCGGCGAAACTTGCCAACTTGACCAATCGATTCACGTGGTCAGGAACTGATGATTGGCAGTTGCAAAATCTCTGGGTTTGGATCAATAGGTTTTGCTGGTGTAGCAGCAATGATACATATCAGCG
>JAGQOY010000104.1 GCA_020427005.1 Planctomycetales bacterium | reverse complement strand
GTAAGTGAGGGATTCTTCTTCGGTCCCTCGCTTACGATTCGGGTTAGGATTGGTAGATTTATTTCTGCCGCTCGCCTCAAAGTGAGCCTGCTAGCTTTCCCACTCAAAACCGAGTCCGGGACCGTTGAGTAGATCCGTTGGAATTGTTCCATACCGAACACGGAATAACGGAGCATAGTTCTTCATGTAGGCTTCGTTGCCTTTGGGGCAATACTGCCGTCCATTGCCCTCGATTGCAGCAACCTTGGGAATTCGGCTAGCCAAACTCGCCGAATGAAGGAAGGAGCCTCCGATGCAAGTTAGATCTTGTACACAAGTAAATAAGCCCTGCTGGGCAGCCACTGCAGCCATCAACAAACACTCTGTGTGCCCCTTGCAGGCCTTGAGCGCGATGCCTGTATAGCCTCGTTGGCGAGCTAACTTGAGACTTGCCAAATCAGTTAACGATTCGTCAATGACGACTGGGCGCAACCGCGAGATACGGTGAACAGTCATTTCAGTCCGGGTTGTCAAGTCACGCGGTGTCGGTTGTTCAATATATTGCAGCCGATCAAATGACGGCCGGCTCAGACGTTCAATACGTTCCAGAAGGTCAATCACATAATCTTCATTGGGACATTGTTCATTGAAATCAAATGACAATTTCCAATTTCTTTCGGGAGTCGCACGATCGCAAATCCGTGTAACTTCCACAATCCGACCTACGTCCCAATCGATATTGTTCCCGTCTAACTTTATTTTCAAGTGAGACACACCATCAACATGTAGCCACTCTTCCAACGTTTCGGGCCAACCATCGTTGAGTCTTGTCTTGAGATCGACGTCTGTTAAAGGATCCAGGGCACCTACCAAATGATACAGCGGTAAAGTAGGACGGCATTTTGGCAACAAATAGTCAGATGGGTACTTGCCCGTGAATTCTTCGCCTAGGTAAGCTCCCAGATCTTCGTTGAGAAATTCCGAAGACATTACCTCATAACTATTGCGTCCCAAGGCGCGACCAAATGCGTCATGAATCGCAGCTTCGAGAGTGCAGCCAGCCAGTAATATTGCCAATTTCGGTATTGGTTCGGCAAGCTTGAGCTCTTGTTCAAACTGCTGAGCAATTTGTTCTCGCTGCAGGGATATCTGATGCGTGATCTGCAAGGGATCTCCGGAGAGATTCGCATCCTCGGCCCATTTCGCTATTCGATTGGCAAGCTCGATCAGAACTCGCAAGGTAATCTTGCCAGGGATCTTGCTGGGCCAAGCCCAAGCGTTTCCCATCGTCATCTCACCGGTACCCACATTTTTTTTGCGGCTACCCCCAATTCCCACTTCGATCGAAGTTTTCAATACGGTGACATCTTCAACCGTCCGTCCTCCAAACTTCATTGGCTGACGGTAAACGAATGACTCCGAGCTATTGCTTATTTTTTTGAGGCTGATGTCCGAGGGTTTTCCCACGGGTAAGCTCCAGTTCTGATTGAAATGTAAATCGAAACAGGACGTAAATCACAACACGCCAACGATGGAAAGGCAAAAAACAAGAGCCCACCATTTTGAGTGGTTTGTTCTTTGGCAGATCGTGGCCAATAAAAAATGAATGGCATAAATTAACACATTTGGCTTCTAACCGGCAGGAGCCCTTATTAATTCCCACCTTTCGGGATACGAAATTTGGCTATGTTTTCAAATCAAATCTGGGGAATGCCCTACCAGCATAGAGCTGCAACCAGCATATCGAGTAGTTTTCAATACAATTGATCAGCAGTCCGCCGTAAGAATTTGCTAATCGCAACCACAACAGCCAAGCGCCTTCACGGTAAATATGGGATCATTTTTTGACAACTTGAAATCTATTTACTCGGCAGCGTCATTTGCCGATGGATGTGCGAATGGATAAACATGTGCAAAGCGTTAGTTTGAGTTCCCGAGTCCTTGGGGCGCTGGCTTCTCAGTCGGTTGGCCGCGGAGTTGCGGTTGGCTGCGGAGTTATCGTATTTTGTTTGATGACGTCAACTGTCACTTCTACGGAACCGGTCAAAGAATCAATGATGATTTCTCGACCGAATATCTTGTTGATCTTGGCAGATGACTTAGGCTTCGGTGATGTAAGCTGCTACAACTCGGAAGCAAAAGTCCAAACACGTAACGTTGATAGGCTTGCGACTGGAGGCATTCGATTCACCGATGCCCACAGCCCTTCGACGGTTTGTACTCCTACGCGATATAGTTTATTGACCGGACAGATGGCGTTTCGATTGAAATATCGCGGAGTTTTTGACGGCGCTGGAGGTCCATGCCTTATCCCTGAAGACCGCCTAACTCTAGGCGGCATGCTACAAGACCAGGGATACCATACCGCCATGTTTGGGAAATGGCACATTGGCCTAACTTTCTCAGATCATGATGGGCACCCCATTTGCCAGAATGGTCAACAAGCGGCCAAACGCATTGATTATTCACGTGCCATTCCCGATGCTCCGATTCATCGAGGATTCGATCGGTTTTGGGGAACCGCATGTTGCCCGACAACCGATTGGATTTACGCGTTCATCGACGGTGATCGTGTACCGGTGCCTCCCGCTGGCACAATCGATAGAACCAGACTACCACAACATGAGTGGTCATTTGATTGCCGCGGAGGAATGGTAGCCTCCGATTTCAACCATACTGAAGTTGATCTGGCCTTCTTGCACAAGAGTCTTGAGTTCTTGGACGACCACTGCAAACAACATCCCGATCAACCATTCTTTCTATTTCACTCGATGCAAGCCGTTCACTTGCCGTCCTTCCCTGCTCAAGCCTATCTAGGCAAATCGCAGGCTGGGCCGCATGGTGATTTTATCTTTGAGTTTGATGACATCGTGGGGCAATTGTTAACGAAGCTTGACGATTTGGGAGTTGCAGACAACACGCTCGTAATTGTCACCAGCGATAACGGACCTGAAGTGGGCACGGTGCTCAACATGCGACAGCAGTACAACCACGATGGAGCTCGCCCCTGGCGCGGACTCAAACGAGATAATTGGGAAGGAGGACATCGGGTTCCCTTGATCGTCCGCTGGCCAGGCCACTTGGCTTCCGGAACGATAGCTAATCAGACCGTTTGTTTGACTGACATTCTCGCCACGGTCGCAGATGTCTTAGGTTTTGCTCTTCCGGCGGATGCAGCTGAGGATAGCGTTTCGTTTTTGCCCGTTCTCAACGGTTCGACGATGCCAATTCGTGAATATACTTTGCACCAAACGATCAGCCTGGCACTTGGAATCCGCAAAGGGAAATGGAAGTATCTTGATCACATGGGCTCAGGTGGCAACTCCTATTCAAATGCCAACTTGAAAGCTCTCGCACTTCCGGAGAAGGCCCCTGACGCTCCAGGCCAATTGTACGATCTGGAGGCAGACCCCGGCGAAGTCAACAACTTATACCTTCAAGAGCCGCTGGTCGCAAAGGAGCTGAAGGGGCTGTTAACCCAAGCTATCGAGTCAGGACGCAGCGCCCCAATACGATAGCTGCTGACAGAGCCAATCGGCGATCACGACAGTGTAATCCGAAATCATTCGTCACGGCATCTGAGGCCGGTAGAATTTGACTTGCCCCGTAACCGTTATTGTGCGTGTTACCGTCGTCTGAACACCTCCAGCGTTGCTGGTAGTCGGACCTATGGTCAACGTCCTGAAAAGCAGAGCGTTGCGTTGGACAACCATTTGTCCATTGACATTCTGTTCGTAAACGAACATCTCACCATGGCTACCAACCGATGAAACCAGCGCAGAATGGTGAGGTCGAGATTCTGATCTTGTTTCCGTCTCTTCACTCGAACTCCCATCTGGATTGGTTACCCGAGTCGTTATCGTCTCTTGAAACGAGTAATTCTGGAATTGAATCGCATCGCCTGCTTGAACCAAGTCGATAGTTACTTCACGACCCCAAACGTAATTGGCCGTAGGCGTAATGTCGCCAAAATCACTCGCTGAACGCGCACCGATGCTTCTAAGAGCTTGATCTACGAGTGCAAAACATTGGCCATCTCCCACACGTTGGCCAAGATTGTTCGACGCAAATTGGACAATTTGAGAGGACTGTGCTGTTGTTACATCAGTCATTTCTCACTCCTTCAGAAATTTCGAAAACACTGATTTCATAACCACACTTATCATCGAGCCGTGATGTGATTTGTTGCGAAAAAAATCGTCAGAATGCGATAATCAAAAGCGTCTGAGCTGTACCGCGCGCCAGCTTTCTATCAATGGAGAAATCAACACTGTTGTTTAGTAAGCTTCCCATCACAGAAGCGTGTTTTCGCCCATTGGATGAACGATTTCCATGAAGACACACGCAATACGCTCCTGCGACTGGCAGGAGGAACTCACAGTGGTTCAATGTAGGTTATGGTGGTGCTAAAAGAAGAAGCACAGAATAAGGCACTTCTCTCCGAACCGTTTACACAGGACAGCCCCGCAGAACAAACTGCGTAGCACTAGTAAGCTCTATTTTTCTGGCCTTACTTCTGCAGTTGGAGCAAAGTCAATCAGTCCGTTCTCTACGACTTTGAGAATCTCGGATAAGGGGGTTTGAGAGTAAAACAAAGTCCATAACTCGGAGTTCGAATCCTCGTCAGTTTGAACCAAGCTTTCGTAAAGTAACTTCCTTACTTCCGCTTCCGAACTTTGTTTATATGCAAGGCTAAAAGTCACATCAATATTTCGAGCACCCGTTAGCAACAGACTGGTTTCGAGACCCTTCATCTTGAGCTGCGTCATTTCATAGATATGGAAATTAGAATCTACAACAAGCGGGTCGCTAGCACGATGCATGTACTGATCGCTATACATTGTGCTCAAATCATCCGCTCGATGGACTATTGCCCAGGTTTCATCATCAAAGATTCGTACGCACGGATAGCTCAGATCAGTTATAGCTACCTTTCTGTCCAAGTTCAGTATCCACCTAACCACTAAAGCAATCCCCAATAAAACGAACGCAGTTGTGATCCACGTCACGATTGGCCTGCTTATTCTCTGACTTGTTGCCACGGTATATTTGGATTGAGGATTTATTGAAAACGTTGATCATGTACCGCGACCAGCACGTTGGTCTGTATCATCTGCGGACCTTCAAGAATCAAGCTGTAGAACCCATGGGTAAGAGTTATTTCCGCAAGGTCAACGGGTGCTTAGGCACAAAGTTCATTTAAGACATTGCCCGCTACATCTGTCAATCGAAAATCACGTCCCTGAAATCGGTAAGTCAATTGCAAATGGTCAATTCCAAGAAGCCACAGCATGGTGGCATGCAAATCATGCACGCTGACGGGATTTTCAACCACATTCACACTGTAATCATCGGTGGCTCCTATGGCACATCCTCGACGCACGCCGCCACCTGCCATCCACATGGTGAAGCAGCCGGGATGGTGATCACGCCCATAGCCCTCATGACTAATATCCCCCTGCGAGTAAGTGGTGCGACCAAATTCGCCACCCCACACAACGAGTGTCTCGTCCAGCATGCCTCGCTGCTTTAAGTCATTCAATAGGGCTGCAGTAGCCCGATCGGTATCAGCACATTGTCGCCGAACTTGTGTAGGGCAGTTGTTGTGAGCGTCCCAGCCTTGGTGGAATAGTTGAATAAACCGAACTCCGCGCTCCGCAAGTCTGCGAGCCAATAGGCAGTTGTACGCATATTTTCCTTGAGATAGGCAATCCTGTCCGTACAGTTCGACAATGTGGTTCGGCTCTCCACTAAAATCAAGAAGCTCGGGAACCGACATCTGCATTCGAAAGGCGAGTTCGTACTGTGCGATCCGCTGTATGATTTCGGGATGTCTAGTATCCGCATGTCGCAAAGAATTCAATCGACTGAGGTCGGCTAACAAGTCACCTCGTAAATCCCGAGAAACTCCCGGAGGATTCGTAATATCCAAAACCGATTCCCCGACATTCCGGAACTTCACTCCCTGATGTTGCGACGGTAAAAATCCGCTTCCCCAGAGGCGGTCGTACAGCGGTTGGCCAGTTTTTGCACTCCCCTTGGAACTTAGGGCGACAAAAGCTGGTAGATCGGCATTGAATGTGCCTAGACCGTAGCTCAACCACGCCCCAAGACTTGGGCGGCCAGGCACCTGCGAACCCGTTTGTTGAAATGTAATTGCAGGATCATGATTGATGGCATCGGTGTGAAGTGATTTGATTACGCAGAGCTCGTCTATCATTCGCGCCGTATGTGGCAACACTTCGCTCACCCAGATTCCAGACTGACCCTGTTGAGAAAAGCGAAACGGCGAGGGTGCAACCGGAAAAGATGCTTGTGCAGAGGACATGGTTGTCTTGCGATCATCTGGATACACCGACCGCGGAACCTCCTCTCCCATCCGGTTTCGCAGATCGGGCTTATAGTCAAACAGCTCCATTTGTGCTGGGCCACCGGATTGGAAGAGGAAAATGACGCGCTTCGCTTTGGGCTCATGATGTGGCACATCCATACGCCCACCAATCCGATTCTCCTGCTCCAAAGCATTCGCCACTGACGGCATGCCACCGGAAAGGCTAGCCAATGCTGCAGCTCCCAATAGCATGGAGCGGCGACCGAAAATGTTCGATTCTGGCAGGCACGGCCGTGGCGTTGTTTCAATGTGAGCGAGATTGTTTTGGCCACAGGGCGTCCTCGCCGGACAACTAGTCAGCTCTGAAATGCTTTTCAACAGGGTTACTCCTTACAGATTACTTCATCCAAGTTGAGAATAGTCAAAGCCAGGTTGGTTAGGGCAGCAAGTTTGGTGACTTCGATTTGAGACACCCTAGGAGATTCCCCTACCGCTAGGAGATCGTTCGCAGCGTCTGGATGTTCCAAGTAATACCTGTGTGCCATTTGCCAGGAGTGCCGTAACACGTCTTGCTCAACAGCCTCAGGCTTGCGTCCCGTGGCCAATTCGAATAAGGCCACCACACATTCGTCGGTAGAATTCTCGGGGCTCGCTATTCTTTCGGCCATGCAGCGAGCCGCTTCGACAAACGTCACATTATTCAACAAGGTTAAGGCTTGCAGTGGAGTGTTGGTAACCTCGGTGCGAACGATGCATACTTCCCGAGGCGCAGCGTTGAAATTGACCATGGTGGGTGGAGGGATTGTTCGCCGCCAATAGGTATACAGACTGCGCCGAAAAAGGCTTTCACCCGCATCCTGATCATATGTATTATTCGAAATGGAACTCCAGATCTCAGGAGGCATGTAGGGCTTTACAGAGGGACCACCGATACGATTAACAAGCAGCCCCGCAAACGCCAGAGCTTGATCTCGCAATACAAATCCCGGCAATCTCGAACGTACCGCACGAGCGAGCCAGCGATTCTCCGGATCGCTTCGTAACTTTTCGTCCGGGACATCGGAGGATTGTTGGTAAGTTGCGCTTGTACAGATCAATCGCTGCACATGTTGAATGTTCCAACCGCTCTGTTCCAACTCCAACGCGAGCCAATCCAAAAGTTCTGGGTGCGATGGGAGACTGCCTTGTGCCCCCAGATTCTCACTCGTCTCGACAATACCGCGCCCAAAAACTTGCTGCCAAAGGCGATTGACGTACACGCGGCTAGTTAACGGGTTTTTTCCATCCACCAACCATCTGGCTAAGTCTAGACGATTTCCCGGCGAGGTTGACGTAATGGTTGCCAAAGCCGTCGGTATCGCAGGCAGCAGTTTCTCGCTAGTGTCTGGCAGATTGTACTGCCCACGCAGCAACCGAAAGGTCATGCGAGGCTGCGGCAAGTCATGCATAACCATGACGGTATTCGGCTCGCCCGCCTGGGGACGTTGCAATCCATTTCCCGCATCTTTTCGTGCAGCTCGTAATTCCACTGGAGCGGGAACTAATGCTTTGTCGTCTGCCTCATTGATGATAGGCCAGCTAGCAGGCAACTCGATAAACGGTGGGCTGTTGCCATTGTTTGGTCCCACACCGTGCTCGGCAACATTGTTGAAAAAAGCAAAGAGCTGATAGTATTCTCGCTGAGATATCGGATCATACTTGTGATCATGACACCTAGCGCAGCCCATTGTTAGTCCCAAGAAGACAGTCCCCAATGTATCGACTCGATCTGCAACGTACTCCACTCGCCATTCCTCGGGAATGGATCCGTCTTCGGAATTAATACGGTGATTGCGGCAAAACCCTGTAGCGACTTGTTGCCAGAGCGATGCTGCTGGAAGTAAGTCTCCGGCCAGCTGCTCAATAACGAATTGATCGTATGGCATTTTTTCGTTAAATGCCTTTAGCACCCAGTCTCGCCACGCGTGTTGATATCGGTAACGATCGTTCTGATATCCGTCAGTATCTGCATACCTGGCTGCCTCAAGCCAGCCTAGGGACATGTGCTCGGCATATAGTGGACTGGCCATTAGTTCATCGATGAAGTCATTGACCGCAGCGGCCATGCCTCGTGCATTGCAAGATGTTTCAAAGTCCCTGATCTGGTACAAGGTTGGCGGGAGACCCGTCAAATCAAAACACAACCGGCGCGCCAAAGTACCAGGTTCAGCCGCAGGATTCGGCTCCAGGCCCTGCCGATGCAGTTCACTCAGAATAAATGTGTCAATTGGGTTTTGGCACCATTGGTTACCACTAGTAGCTGGCACAGGCGGGGACTCAGGTCGCATGAATGACCAATGTTGTTTCCAGGGCGCGCCCGATTCGACCCAGTCAACCAGCATTTTCTTTTCCGCCACTGTGAGAGATTTTCCAGCTTCTGGAGGCGGCATTATTTCATCGGGATCCGTGCTAAGAACTCTTTGCAACAGGAGGATTTGACCATCTTCCCCTCGGTCCGTGACTCGACGAGCTTCCCGTTCATTATCCAACCTAAGGTCCGCAGCTCGTGTGGCGGTATCTGGCCCGTGACAAGGATAGCAATTCTCTGAAAGCAACGGGCGCACGACTTGATTGAAACCACGCGTTTCATCCGGCATCTGGGCTAAGATCGACGACGATCCGTATTGGAGGGTAGCTAACCCAATTACGATTGGCAGGGATGTTCGAAGTTTGCTCATAACATCATTCTAGCCAACCGTCCGCCGGCGTGCATCGGAAGACGAAAGAACCAGGACGTTGCAAGTTTGCCCCGCAGCCGAAGGGGCAGGTGGTTCGTTATGGCCTGCCGCTGCAGACGCTCCTGGTTTTTACGCACTGATCAAAGATTCAGAGGCCTGAAATCTGAGAGGCTCGTTGCGTGATCCCAAATGCCGTGAACTCAACTACTGCAGGCGTGATTCCAGGAGGCCAATTCACGACTACTAAGCGTATCCGCTGGCCTACTGTCGGTTGGCATTCTTGGTAATCGACTAATAGATCTTCTTGGCTACTAATCCGATCAACGATCGTCTGCCATTTGCCGTCAACCGTTTCAAGCTCTACTCGGTATCCAAAAGGACCGGCTACAACTCCATGCGCCGTGTCCAACCCGACATCCCGCCAAACGATCCGAACTGCATGCACAGTTGCCGGTGCCATAAAAGTACTGATCAGTTCCGGCTGTTCGTCAGACGAGTCGGCTTGCCACCAGGTTCGGAGATCATTGTCGACAGCAAAACGTCCTTCCAGCTTGGCCAAATTCGTCGAGCCGACGGTGCGTAGCTCGCCATTGAGCGGAAGCCAGGGGGTGGCAGGAGAATCTGATTTTTGATGACCGGGCAACCATTGTGGAAGGGACGTAGCCCCGCGGACATAGAGTTCACCATCGCTATCAAAATAGGCGCGGTCCATGCCTAAACGCCGCTCGAACGCATGCACTACGCTAGCTCGAATCGTATAGAAAGCCCACAACTCATCGTTGGGTCCTGGTACGATACATCCATGAGCGCTGCCGGTGATTAACCCGTCGACAGTTCGTAGGATGGGGTTTCTCTTCTGGGGATGAAATGGGCCCAATGGCGAATCGCCCCAGTAGCATCCCATGGCATAGGTGCGGTTTTCGGTTCCACCGGCAGAATAGGTCAGATAATACCTTCCGTTATGCTTGAGCATCCAAGCTCCTTCGACCCAGCCACGATTTGGATTCTGATTCCATTCCCCAACGGCTTCCCACGGGAACCGGTCGGGACGAAACGGAATCAATTCTTGAGGCCTTCCAATCACTTGCGTCGGTTGGTCACGATCAAGTTCGACGCCCCAAATGCCTCCACTTGGACTACATCCCCAATAATAATAGAGCCGCTGATCGGAATCGGAAAACAACATGGGATCGATAGGTGGTGGCATACTGGCTGCGAATTGCAACTCGATCTTTCCTAGTTCTCGGAATGGCCCCAAAGGTGAGGACGCCACGTATAGCGGAGAATCGCTAGCCATCAATAGGAATTGATTGCGATGCTTGACAATGGTTGGTGCGTATCCCAGATCTCGCACATTAAGTGGGGCGTGTTTCCAAGTCCCACCATTGTCTTCACTAATCCAGGCCATATCGACTGACGGGTAAAGGATCCATTTCCCTTCATGCCATAGGGCGGAGACGTCAGCTAATTCTCGAAACTGTTCTTGATAGCCAAGTCGCCACATCCAATCATCGGACGGTCGTCCGTTAGTGATTTCGCGGCATAGGCGGCCTACTGGGTAGTTGGGCAATGAAAGTGGGTTGCAATAAGTTCGATTACTCGCGGGCTCCGCCGCAGGAATTGGATGGGCCATGGATAATAAGGCAACTGCCACCACCATCAAATGCAAATAGTGCATTTTTCGTTTCTCAAGTTAAACAGTGTTAGAATCCACCGGAAAATGTGCATCGACGGCCGCGTAGAATTCGTTTCGGTTTTCAACATGTGCCATGCTGGACCGAAAGTTGCGTGCACCTGGTCTTCCTTGTGCATAGCAGCAAGCAAACTTGCGCATCAAATGAGTACCTTTTTGTTCTCCAAAACGCGCAACAACCAAGTCGTAATGGCGTAACATGCAAGCTTTTTGCTCCGCCAAACTCGGCTCAGCGGGAATCGGCAAACCGCGAATAGCAGCGGCTGCTTGCGCAAACAACCAAGGCCGGCCCAAGGCCGCGCGAGCGATCATCACGCCATCCACGCCGTAGTGCTGGAAGGCATGCATAACCTTTTCCGGACTGTCCAGGTCACCATTGCCAATTAACGGAATTCGCTTCAATGATTGTTTGAGAGCACCAATCTGGTCCCAGTCGGCGCTACCACGAAAATACTCTTCGGCAGTGCGTCCATGGACAGTAAGTGCTGCTGCACCAGCCGACTCAACAACTTGCGCGATCTCATGGGGGTTCATATGCTTCCGAGTACAACCCAAGCGAATCTTGGCCGTGACAGGGGTCGGATGACAGGCCTCTACCAAGCGCTGGATGATCTCGAACATGCGATCAGGGAACCGCAGCAAATAGGATCCACTGTGAGCACGCTGCGTAACCTGTTTGACCGGACATCCAAAGTTGATATCCACGACGCTAACGTGATACTCATCGACCAATCGCTTGCCTACCCTAGCCATTACCTCGGGCTCGTTGTCCCAGATTTGAACTGCTAAAGGTTTGGGTTCATCTTGCACACCCCACAGTCGATCCGGATGTTCTGCCTCATGCTCATTTAGCCAGGCGAAACCTCGTGCGTTGACCATTTCGGTGGCTTGTAGTCCAACGCCACCAAACTCTCTTACTACTTGGCGATAGGCGTAGTTTGTAAAACCTGCCATGGGAGCCTGGAGAATCGGTGGGTCGACCGTCACAGACCCAATCTGTAGAGGTGGAGGAGCAATAAAACTCGGGCCGCCGCCATTGCAGGCATTGTTTTCAGGGCAATTGTTCTGCAGGGCATGCCAAGAATTGCCGCGGCTAGACGAAATAGAAAGTGTCGAACGATGCACCATAGCTAAGCAAGGATCCAGAAATACGATGTCCCCGGTCTATTTCAACCCCTATTTAATTCCCATCATTTTAGTGATCGGTACATTTTTGTGGCTGATAGCATCTGCTATTTTGGCGGGAGTTCAGCGAATCGTAAAGCATCGTGATGAATGTGTACTGAAACGAATGCTCATTGATCGCGGTTTATCGGTTGCCGAGATCGAACGCGTGGTGCACGCAACTTCATTTGAAACCACTCTTTGGTAGGTCGATTGAAACGATTTCCGAAATACACTTTTGTCAGGCCAGGCCCCCAGGATGGCCTGATAAGAAGTCACCTTAAAAACGTGTTTTCGAATTTACTAATGATGAATCCTTTGGCGCCTTGCTAAAGCAAACTTCCCATAAGTAGATTCTCCAAGCCGGACATTCCCGACATCTGGTAAGACACAGATACTCCCATTTTCTTTCGATCATCTTAAAAAAGGTCACGCCGGTTTTGCACGAGCTCTAGTTTTGGATGGATTTTTGGCTGGCCGATGCCCGGTGTCCGCCGCAACTTGCAAAGCTATGTTACAAGGGCCGAAAAACGTGGTTTACTAAAGGGTCAAAATTTCGCCGAGCGGCGCACATTTGATACACTTACCGACAAGGCAACATGCAACGAAACCAACGCATAATCGACTTTTCTTGCGGGCGAATACAATATGCTAGTCGTCTTACACTGTTTGATAGCCATCGGTTTTAGTCTTCTATTTTCAATCGCTAGCACCGTGGCTCAGGATACATCCCTGCCTACCGTGCAGACCCACATCAAAATCTCAGAGATTGCGGAGGAGATGGCCCTGCGCAGGGCCGTGGAAAAGGCCCTGGCGCTGCTAGAAAATGCGTCTGCGGGCTCTGCAGATCAACGAGAGTGTTTTACGTGCCATTCCCAAGCACTGCCAGTCTTGGCATTCACTGAAGCTCGGTCTCGAGGTTTTAGCGTCAAGCTGGACAACCTTTATCGTCAAACTCAACACACACTAGAGCATTTGAATCGCGGGCGAGAAAACTACTTGCAAGGACGTGGTCAAGGCGGTCGGTCCGATACAGCAGGTTTTGCGCTCTGGACGCTTAGCGCAGGTCAACTGAATTCCCCCGCGATAACGAATCCGGTTGTCGATTGGCTTTTCGATCAGCAACGAGAGTCCGGTAACTGGCGATGTTCCAGTGATCGCCCCCCATCGGAAGCTAGCCACCACACGACAACATTCGTCGCGCTTCGCGGTTTGCAGTATTTTGCTCTCTCCAACCAGCCCGATAGGACCCAAGCGGCATTCCGCAAAGCCCGTGATTGGTTAGTGAACACGGAGGCTGATGACACAGAGGACGGTGTTTTCCGGCTTCTTGCCTTGCACCTTGTCCGAAACGAGTTGTCCGACAATGGGCAACTCGTTTCAGACGCACTACAACATCAAGCAGCAAATTTGCTGATCGGCCAGCAGCCAGATGGTGGTTGGGCGCAAAAATCAGATATGTCCACAGATGCCTATGCAACCGGTTCTGTCTTGTTTGCCCTACATGAATGCAACATCTTGAAGCCAAGCGATCAGGCTTGGCAGTCGGGAGTTCATTTCTTGTTGGAATCACAGCTTAACGACGGATCGTGGTATGTCGGCAGCCGAAGCGAACCCTTTCAACCGTACTACGAAACCGGATTTCCACACGGCACGGAAGACGGACCAGTTTATCTCTACCTCTGCCACGGCTTGGGCCGTGATCGCACTGGCCCGCACACTGCCCGTGGTCGACGAACTATTAACGCTTCCTGGTACGTCCACCCTCACATGGCCGGAGGAAGATTTATCCACGCGCATGATGGATGGTGCGCACCGATTTATCGAATCACAAATTGCTCAAGCAAGCCAACAACGGAGTCAACATTGGAACTACGATTTTTCTTCTGCTGAAAATTACAGTGCTTCATTGGACGATCACCGCAAACATTTGCGCCAGATCCTCGGTGTCGTTGACTCACGGGATCATGCTGATTGGGAAACTTACGGCAATGATGAGAATCCTGCCATGATCACGGAAACGGACAAATTCCAGGTGTTTCAAGTGCGTTGGCAGGTCTTTGGGCCCGTACAGGGCCATGGCTTACTCGTACAACCGAGACCGCCATCCCTAGCGCGCTGTATTCTCGTACCTGACGCAGATCAGGAACCGGAAGAACTGTTGGGGATGACTTCGAACGGTAACCCAGCACCAGCCCGTCTGCTGGCGGAAAGCGGTTGGGAGTTGCTAATACCTACTATTGTTAGTCGCCAAGTCCGACCGGCGCCCACCGAACAACTGGCACGTGCCAAATATACGCAGCGCGAATGGATCTATCGACAAGCGTTCCATCTGGGGCGACATGTTATCGGTTACGACATCCAGCGTATTTTAGCTGGCGCCGATTGGCTGACTGCACGATCTTACGCTGCAAATAACGCTGGCCCTCCGCTACCCTTGGGCATCGCCGGTTACGGAGAAGGCGGGCTTATTGCGTGGTATACATCGGCCTTAGATTCTCGCTTTGATGTCACGCTTCTCAGTGGTTGCTTCACTGACTCCGATTTGGCCTGGAGCGAACCAATTTATCGAAACGTCTGGTCACGCGGGTCCACGTTTGGATCGGCAGAGTTGGCCTCCATGATCTTGCCGAGACGTTTGATCATTGAACATTCTCCGTTCCCACAAGTTGAAGATCACAAGGGAGCGCTTACTACACCCGAGTTCGCTACCGTTGAACAGCAATGGAAGAAAATTCCACAGCATCCAAATCTAACTCAACCTTTGCTCGTGTCGAATCCAAAGTCACCAATTGGCCCCTGGTCGGCGGAGGTGCTTGAGCAATTCGCTACGGCGATGACGGGACAATCCCTTATCCAGGGCAACAATTCCTCTTTAGTGGATCTGCGCAAGGATGTCGATCTGACAATGGAAACACGTCGAAATCGAACTGTAAATGAACTCGAGTCACACGTTCAGCTGCTAGTGCGTCAATCGGAACACGTTCGCGATGATTTTTTTCTATACCAAGCCAGGCCCGAATTTCGAGGCGGAGCTTGGAGTACCGAACGGACTCACCCGGTTCATCCTCCAGAAACCCTGATGCCGGTGATCGAGCAGTACCGTGAACGTTTTTATCGAGAGGCCATGGGACGGTTTGACACACCACTACTTCCCAGCAATGCTCGTACGCGAAAGGTCGCGGAAACTGAGCATTGGACTGCCTATGACGTAGTCCTGGACGTACACCAGGACCTTTTTGCCTGGGGCATACTGGTACTCCCCAAGGATTTGAAACCCGGCGAGCGGCGGCCTGTCGTAGTCTGTCAACATGGTCGTAACGGGGTCCCAAGAGATACACTCGATCGAGGCACTTCGGCATACAACGATTTCGCAGGTAAGTTGGCCGAACGTGGTTTTATCACCTTTGCACCTCACAATTTGTATCGTGGCGAAGACCGGTACCGCTGGTTAGATCGAAAAGCCAATGCAGTCGGCTGCAGCTTATTTTCCTTCATCATTGCTCAACATGATCAGATTCTTCGTTGGTTGGCAACGCAACCGTATGTAGATGAGCAGCGGATTGCATTTTATGGACTCAGTTACGGTGGTGAAACTGCTGTCCGGGTACCCACAGTGCTACCGCAATACTGCTTGTCAATTTGTTCAGGTGACTTCAATCAGTGGACGCGGAAGGTAGCTGCGACGGATCAACCGTTCAGTTTTATGAATACTATTGAGTGGGAGATGCCCTACTGGAACCTAGGTAATACGTTTGACTACGCTGAAATGACCTACTTAATGTTTCCCCGTCCTTTCATGGTCGAGCGAGGACATCACGATCGCGTTGGTAGAGATCAGTGGGTCGCTCACGAGTTTGCCAAAGTGCGATGGCTGTACGCACAATTCGGCTTGGCGGATAAACTCGACGTGCAGTACTTCCAGGGCGGGCATAGCATCTACGGCGACCGCACATTCGAATTCCTACATAAACATTTGGGTTGGCCGAACACCGAAAAATAGAATTCAAAGAGTCCCTTAAAAAACATGTGGCTCCATCTGGTCTTCTGGTAATGATGGGCCACCGAAGCCATTGGAGCCAACTTGTTAATTGGGCAAATGCAGGGATCACTGTCAGGCTGTACGATGCGGTGCCAGGCGACAAAGATAGTGCATAAGAATACCTGCGGCGACACAAACATTGAGGCTGTCGGTGTTCATCTCCATCTCGATCCGAATCCGGCGATGTGAACGGTTAGACAATTCTGGAGGTAAGCCATGCCTTTCATTTCCAAGTAAGAGTGCTATTGGCCCGTGCCGCACGAACCCTTCCAATGGACAGCTATCCTCGGACAAACAAGCGGCCACCGATTCAACTGCTTGACGCTGATGTAAGAAATCCAGATCGGCTTGGATATCTCGTGAACGATAGAGTTTTAGTTTCAGTGCATTGCCCATGGAAACTCGAAGCACGCGGCGGGACAACGGATCGGCCGTACCGGGGCCGATAATTACATGTCGTATGCCCAGTGCTGCGCAAGTACGCAACATGCCTCCCAAGTTTTCTGGATCTTGCACACCCACTGTCACCAAAATCGTTTCGTTGGTAGCAATGCCTGACGGGAAATCATTCAGCACCGTCAATTCTGACTGTCGGAGTCCGCATGCGAGAATTCCTCGGTGAAAATTGAATCCCGCGATGGTTTCTATCTGATCATGATCAACTACGATCAGCGGTGTATTTTCTCGAGCTAGATGGCGATAGTGATCAAAGTACTTGCGATCTAACAACACGCTATGAGCTTGATATTCGCTAACGAGCAAGCGTTCAACGAGCAAGGGACCCTCGGCAATGAACCAGCCGCTGGCGTGTGTCCAGTTCTTATGACGAATTCCCAGATACGGAGCCAGCCGAGGATCAGTTAGATCATGGATTTCATGGACGGACAAACGCGTCTAATCCTTATATCCACTCACAGCCAAAGTAACATTTTGACCGCCAAAGCCAAAAGAGTTGTTTAGAGCTACACGAACCTTGGCCTCGCGAGCTTGGTTTGGAACGTAATCCAAATCACAAAGTGGATCGGGGTTCTCCAAGTTAATGGTTGGTGGCAATACACTGTCGCGAATCGCCATGAGGCAGACTATCATTTCAGTCACTCCAGCAGCAGCGATCAAATGCCCCATCATGCTCTTGGTACTAGAAACGGGAACCTGATGCGCCCTCTCACCGAAGACCGACTTGCAGGCAACAGTTTCCACTTTGTCATTGACAGTAGTACTAGTGCCATGTGCATTGACATAATCAATTTGGTCCGCTGAGATGCCCGCATCTCGGATGGCCGCCGTCATGCAACCGATAGCTCCTCGCCCTTCAGGATGTATGTCGGTAATGCGATACGCATCTGAGGTACAGCCATAACCCAACACTTCGCCATAGATCGTCGCGCCTCGACGCTTGGCGTGTTCAAGTTCTTCCAATATCACTACAGAAGATCCCTCGCCTAACACAAATCCATCTCGCAAACGATCAAAAGGACGTGAGGCACCCTGAGGATGGTCATTATTAGTCGACAACGCCGTTAGCAGACTAAATCCAGTTAGCCCGAATGGATGGATCATGCTATGAGCTCCTCCAGCAACCATGGCGTCCACTTCACCGCGTCGGATGAACTCGGTCGCTTCGCCAACTGCTTGACTACTGGCTGCACAGGCCGTTAGACAGTTGATATTGGGTCCTTGAATGTCAAACAGGCTGGCCACATGGGCACTCGGCATGCTGGGCTCCTGTTCAAGTTCCAATTCGGGATCGACAATGCGTCTACCTTTAGACACAAATGCAGCCAAATCAAATTCCTCATTTTCGGTAGCTGCGGCGAGCATTTGAGTGAAATTAGCAAAGTCTTGATTGCCCTCGCCTGCACCAAAATAAACACCTATCCGCGATCTATCTGAAATCGATGCAAGCACCCCCGAGTCATGAAGGGCCTGATGGGCTGCACCCGCCGCAAATCGAGCATGGCGTCCACGTTTTTCCCAAACCTGAGGACTCTCACCGATTTGCGAAATATCCCAATTGCGGACCTCAGCAGCTATACGAGTTGGATAGCTACTCGCATCAAAAATCGATATGTACCCAACGGCGCTCTTTCCCTCCTTGAGTGCATTCCAAACTGTGGCCACATCCGTACCTAAAGGATTGACCATGCCGATGCCAGTAACCACCACACGTCGCCGCATATTCGCCCCGCTTGTCAACTTACATAAGACAACTTGCCAATCTTAACGCCCCGATAGCTTTCGAACCAGGGCACCCTCCCGCTGTGTCAAGCCACTAGTTTTTCAATGCGGTTTGTCAACAACGACTCTTGTCCAAGGAGCCAGACATGTAGAATAGACCCACGTAGATTTGAACCGACCATTAGACCATCCTCTCGGGTGCAGTTTGCCTGGCAAGTCGTGTGGCCGACAGATTTATGTAAACTATTGATCCAGTGCGACTTGGAGCCTTGAAACGGAGAACTTGAAAAAGGCAGCACAATCGCCTAAGATACCCGGGCTGTGCGTCGAATATTGTTCGATCACGGTTGCCCCTCTACAAACAATCCACTGCGGCCTCTTTCTAGCTAGGAAAGAGGTCGTGTTTTTTTGAGGGACCTTGAATTCCGCAGAAAAATTTCCGCAGAAATTCGAGCAGCCAGAGGGAGTGAATTGCAGACTTTGACTCAACAACAAGCGAGCCTTCGCTCAAATCAATTGGGGTCTCCCTAGTAACTGCAATTCAAACTAGCAAAAAGCAATCCGACTAGCGTCAGCGCAGTCCACCAATTCGATTTATTTTTGGCAAAGCCCGGAGGCCCGTCGTGACCCGCGGACTCTGATTTCCAACAATTTGAGGTTGGGGATATAGGGCAAAGAAGAGTTTTTTCAAACTACGAGGGAGTGCATGATGTCGGAAATGGTTCCGATGACGCGTGAAAAATATAATGATCTGAGGGCAGAAATCGAGCAATTGGAAAACGTCGAGATGCCACTTATTGCCGAAAAGATCGCCGACGCTAGAGCAGAAGGCGACCTGAAAGAAAACGCAGAGTATCATGCTCAGCGCGAAAACCAAGGCATGCTGCAAGCCAAAATCAATCAGAAGAAACAAATGCTTGCAAATGCGTTTATCATCGATCCAAGCAAACTCAACCGTGAAGAAGTTAGCCTGTTAGCAACTGTGAAAGTACGTGACTTGGATTACGATGACGAAGAAGAGTTCACGCTCGTTGGCATTGGCGATGAAGATTACGATGCCGGAAAAATTCTATCATCGAGTCCCATTGGTAGTGCTTTGATGGGCAAGAAAGTAGGGGACAAGGTAGAAGTCCCGGTTCCTAAAGGTACTCTCAAGTTCGAAATATTGGCCATCGATTACAACTTGCTTTAGCACACGCATGGCTGGTTTGATTGGGATAGACTGAATTCATTAACTGCTGAAGGACCTACGTGAACGCAAACAATGAGCAAACCGAACCGTCGCTAGGTCCTGCTTGCTTGGTTATCGTAATTGTTGGATTGGCAATATTCTGTGCCATATGTGCCTTCGGTTCGTTTTTCATGTTCAGCGATCAATATCCTCTGGCCGTTCGAGGAATTGAACAGCAGCTTATCCCTTGGGTGGAACAAAGCCAGCTAGATGATTCAGATAAAGGAGAAATTGTAACGGAACTGAAGCGGTTGCTTCCGTTGTTGGAACAACGAGGCATCGACCGAGAACAACTTGTGCGTTTAAGAAACTGCCTTCAAGACAATCCGGTATTATTGTGGGGAGGGGTGCAAGTTATCGAGCAAGAGGCTACGTCTGCAGGTTTGAATGAAGCCGAAATCACCGCATTGAATAGAACCTCGCAGAGGCTTATGAGGATGGCTGTCGAACGCAAACTGTCTCGTTCCGATCTAGAATTTGTAATTCAAGAATGTGCAGATGTGAAACCTGATGAGAGTGGCTTGGTCATTCGAACTCCGTTATCTGCCGAACAAATCCGGCAATTTATGAATAGAGCCGAACAACTTCTCAATGAAAACAATATTTCGATCGAACCATACGAATTGACACCAGCTGCCGGATTCAAGCAACTTGTCGAAATGGCGCTAGATAAGGATTTCACCCCCTAAGCTAATGAGTCGCTCAGTCCCGCATTCGTAAAGCAGGTTAGACTTTTAGCCTGTCTTTGTGCTGGCAGGCTAGAAGCTTATCCTACTCTTACCAACGCGGACTCTTATTATTGAGCGACTGCCTAGTGCCCATTGGTGAGAGTCGCGGAACATGGTAATTATTCGCGACAAGGTTTCTAGTAAAATGAGTTTAAGTTCCAATTTGACCAACAAGATATTGGAAGCGGTGGAAGCTGTCTTTGGAGAAGCTCCTGTTTCACACCAAGTCCATAACGCGTGTCAGCGCTATCAGAAAGATTTGGAGAACATCCAATCCGGTCGCGGAATTGGTGCCCTACTCATTGCCATCGTGGGTGCAAAAGGACAAGGTAAGACTTGGGTAGCCAGACAGTTTGTACGCGACGAACGAACGCAAGCCGCAATGAGGAGCGGTGATCTATCAGCCGACGCGACAACTCGACTGGTCTGGGTAGGTCCCGTCGCACCAGAGGGATTGGATCGGCAGGTCGAAAGCTATTTCCCATGCCAGCCCGCTTCCATGTTGGCACTGAACCAACCATTTGTCATCTTAGATACACCGGGGGTTACGGATGCCGACGCTAGGGCTGCCGAACTGGCCACGGAATCGCTGACTTTGGCCCCCATCAAATTGCTTGTAATTGCCCGCGACCAAATTCGAGCTGCTACCAATATCCAAATAGCTCGTCGCATTGATGGCAGCGTTTGCATCCCTATCGTTACTTCGGTTGACCCCGATGAACTCCCAGGGGCATCGCAGTACTCCAAATTGGCAGATGATCTGAGGTCGCTCCGCGATCAGCTGCAAATCCTTGCTCCCCAGGCCATTATTTCCCCAGATGTATTGGTTCCTGACTTTGAGATTACTGGTGACGAATCGCAATCTAGCCGGACCTTTATTGCCACAATCATGGACCGACTAAACGAGGTGTCCCTGTCTGAATTAGCCATGGGTAATTCGCGCGATACGCGTGTTCAAGTCGCCCAGGAGCGACTGCGCCGCGAAGTTGCTCAGTTAATACGAGTCGAATTACCGCACTTACGGCAAGCCGTTGAGCAACTCAATCGTGAAACCGAACACCTTCCTGAGCATATCTTGGCTTCATTGCTTGGGAGCAATGCTGTTCTTGAGACAGGTATACGACTTCGATTGAGGGCGAGATTAGTCAGCGACGCGGCGTTAATTTGGTTTCCCTACCGAACCGTCATGGCGACTTTGAACCTGACACAAGGGGCTTGGGATCGCGTGGTGTTGGCCATGACAGGCAGCGTTCCTAGCCTGTTTGGAGCACTCTCATCATGGGCTCGTAATGCTCGGCAATCAAAAGAATTCTCTCTGGAGATGCAAAACGGAATCCGCAATCGGTCACAAAAGATTGTGGAAGAACGGCTTCAACCATTGGTACGTCAATTCCAACAAGCGGTCATGAAACTGCGCCCACGAGAACAGCGATTGACTATCGAGCAGAAGTCCGAGTTGATGATGCTTTCGGGAATCGAGGAACTTCAATTACAATCCCAGGAGATCTTTGATCGAACGCTGGATGAACATGCTTCCCGTCGCTGGCTGGCACAATTCTGGGGTCTGGGTGGAGTACTGGTTTTCTGGATGTTCATGGCGGGGCCAATAGTCTTGCTTTACCGCGAGTACTTTCATGCTTCACTGGGCGTATTCACCGGGGCGGATGAACACCTGGAAGACTTCCCGCACCCAACTCCTGGCTTATTCCTCACCAGCCTCATTTTGTCGTTGCTACCCTTGCTGATCTATTGCATGTTAGTACTGACACTCTCTTTGCCCAAACGAAAAATATCACGCGTTGCGAAACAAATCCTTAATGAACATGAACAGGCGATTGCGGAGCTAAAGAGCTCAGCCGTAATTCGGTTGGTCTTCGACGACAGCTTACTGGCTCAGGCGGAATACCTATTAAATCTTGACCGCAAACGAGTAGCGGATGGCTCCCACTGATATAGCCTCAGGTGACGCACTAAACATGCGCGACGGGGTGACGCTCAAAAATCTGGCCGCACAGTTGACCGCCAATGTTCCTACGGCGATCGCCACCATTTCAATTGCCGGGCCTCAGGCGGAACAAATTGTAATTAGCTGTACCACATTCACTCGTGAGCTTCGGCAGCTTCAGCCCGGGCGCGTTTATTTCGGGCAATGGCCACTCACCGCAGAATTAACCGAACAAGTGGTCGTGTGCAAAACAGCTGAGCAGGTCGTTGAGTTGCATTGTCATGGTGGTAAAGCAGTTTGCCAAGCAATACTGCAGAGCCTACAGCGGGCCGGCTGTCGGCTTTGTTCGCCAACGGAACTCACCACAGCAATTCGGCTTGGCGAACCCAAGCCTCGTAGTCCGATTGTTATTGCTGCGGAACAAGACTTGATTTGCGCTCCCACAGACCTCGTTGCAAAAATTCTTTTGGACCAACTTAACGGATGCTTGACTAGGGAATTGATTTCCATCATTGGTTTAATCGCCGATGAGGAGTTCTCTGCCGCTCAAACAAGATTGCAGATCCTTTTGAAAGCTGCCCAATGGGGCACGCGGCTGAACCACCCTTGGAATGTTGTCCTAATAGGACCGCCTAATGTGGGCAAAAGTAGCCTACTCAATGCCTTGAGCGGATTGGAGCGATCGATTGTGCATGAAGAGGCTGGGACTACGCGAGACTATGTCGACGTCTGTCTAGCCATCCAAGGGTGGCCCGTTCGAATTATAGATACAGCTGGCATAAGAGATACCACCGACGAAATAGAATCGGCAGGGATTCGTCAAACCGAACGGCAGATTGCCGATGCAGATCTCATCATCTTTGTAGTTGATGCAACTTGCGAGATCCAACAGTTGAACTGGATGGAAATGGTTCAAGCGATAGCTGCGAACAGTTCTCCAGACGACTCCACAAGGGTTTCCGTGTTGCAGAAAGTCAAGATGATGGTTGCTTGGAACAAGATCGATTTGCTGTCCGACCAATTTGAGAGGCTCTACTCCTTTCGGAATCAACTCGAACCGCACCAGTTGTCCGAATTAAGAATCGTTCCCTGTCACGCTGCGGCTGGAGAGAACTTCGATTCGTTTCGGGGCGTCCGAGGCGTTTGGGAAGCAATTGTTGAGTTATTTGAGTTTCCGGCCTGGCAGCCGGGGATTCCTGTTCCATTTCGCCAAATCCAGGTCGAGGCCATTGA
>JAGQOY010000103.1 GCA_020427005.1 Planctomycetales bacterium | reverse complement strand
ATCATTTGGGATGAGTCGGTAGCATCGGATTCAACTGACATATTGCGAGTAGTCACTGAAATTGATGATTTTCTAAAAACAGAACCGAAATTGGCACATTCTATTTCGATACGAAACCTGATTGATGCGTTGCCAGGAAGCGGTCCATTAGACGAGCGGATGACTTTACTTGAGCTCCTGCCACCTCCATTAAAACGTACATTTTTCCTGCCCGAGAGTCATGTGGCGACAATCAATTTTCGCGTACACGATTCTGGCATCGCAGACTATGGACCAGTGTTTCAACGTGTAGAGTCGAAGCTGGAGGAAATTGGGGAAGCTCACCCTGGTTTTCAAGCGATCCTAAACGGCAACGCCGTGTGGCGGTGGCGAAATCTCTATCAGATTGTTATCGATCTGGCCACTAGTCTTGGGACGGCGGCGGTAATCATTTTTCTCGTCCTGACGATTGTCTACCGCTCTGTTCGAATCGGGATTATTTCGATCATTCCAAACATGTTTCCATTAGTGTTTACTGGAGCGTATTTGTATTTCGCTGGTTTCAATCTCGAAGTAGTCATGGTTTGTTGTTTTACCGTGTGCTTGGGGATTGCGGTCGACGATACAATCCACTTTTTGACTCGTTTTTTGGACGAGTCGAAAAACGTGGATGATACAAACGTCGCCATTCAGCGTGCGTTTGTCGGAGTAGGCTCGGCACTTATCATGACCTCCGCCGTGTTGATTGCAGGTTTTGGTGTGGTAACTATCAGCGATTCGCGTGACCATCGCATATTTGCAACCATGGGGGCACTTACGATTGGAGCTGCACTACTGTGCGATCTAGTTTTCTTACCTGCCCTTTTGAGTGTCTTTTATCGTCGCAAGCCTAGCCTTCGCCAGGACAGCTGAGGTGCCTTTGGAAGGCCACATTGGTTACCTGGTGATTATCAAGCATCCTCTTTTTTGATACTTTTGTAAGTGCCGAAATTGCAATTCCCAGGATCGAACATATGCTGGTACGCTTACTTGCGACATTCTTTGCAAAGGACACAACTATGATCAGAGTTCTACTATCTATTTCGCTACTCTTTGCGAGTGGAAGCACATTAATTGGGCAAACACCGACAGCGGAGTCATTTGGTCAAACGGCAGCTGGTGAGCCAGTTGAAATCTACACGCTGCGCAGCGAACAAGGTCTGGTTGCCAAAGTTATGACGCGAGGAGCAACGCTTGTTAATCTACTGGTCCCTGACCGCGACGGAAAAGTAGCGGACGTGATTTTCGGTTTCGACAATGTCGCTGGTTATGAGTCGGACCGGAATTCCTATTTTGGTTGCACGACCGGAAGAGTATGCAATCGCATTGCCAAAGGGAAATTCACCTTAGAGGGAAAAGAATACTCTTTGGCTATTAATAACGAACCGAACCATTTGCATGGTGGACAAAGTAGAAGCCTGGACAAAGTAATTTGGAAGGCGCGTCCATATACCAACGAGCGCGGTCAAGGAGTTGAGTTTAGCTACACGAGTCCCGATGGCGAAGAGGGGTATCCTGGCAATCTAAATGTAAAAGTACAGTACTTCGTTGCTAAAGCAAGAAACAATTTGACTGTTCGTTACATTGCTACAACCGACAAAGCAACACCGGTCAATCTGACGAATCATGCGTATTTTAATTTAGCAGGACAAGGAAACGGAACAATTCTTGAACACACGCTGAAGCTCAATGCAGATCGCTACACACCTACTGATGATACACTGATTCCAACTGGCGACATCAAATCGGTAGAAGGTACAGCACTGGATTTTCGCAAGCCAACAAAAATTGGTAAACGGATTAAGGAAGTGACTGCAACTGCCGCCTTGGGCTATGACCATAATTTCGTACTCAACCCGAAAACCGACGATCGTCCATTAAATCAGGCTGCTGTACTGACTGAGCCAAGCTCTGGACGACGACTGCAAATAAGCACGACGGAACCAGGAATCCAGTTCTACTCAGGAAATTTCCTAACTGGAGCTGTGGGTAAGGGAGGAAAATCCTACATCCATCGAGGTGCCCTTTGCCTGGAGACCCAACATTATCCGGACTCCATCAATCACCCAGAATTTCCAAATACTGTCTTGAAGCCAGGTGAGAAATTTAATTCACAGACGCTTTATTCTTTTGGAACAAACTAGGGATCGCACAGCTGCGAATTGGGAATTGTTAGCAGTGGATTAGACTTTGATTCAGCCCGCTGACGCTGTGGGCTACTTTTCCTTTGACTGCAGGACAACAATGTCCTGCAGTTTGATTACTGTTATCACAGTGGATTTTGGAAAGTAGCACCACTAAGATTGGGCTATGATGGGAGAAGAGAGATAGAAACAGTATAGAACTGTTGCTCTGGTTAAGACTTTTTCTGTACTGTCTCCGTTACCTGAAAAGGGTACCGGCCGGAGTCAAGCGGCTACCAATACCACGGATTACCTCTTGCCCTAACAATCACATTTCGAGAAGGCAGGTAATAGCTCGGAGTTCCATAGGACCAAAACATAGTCCCCATGGTTGGCCTAGCGGGACTGAATCCGATCCAGTTGTCAAATTCCATGCGCGCAAGGCGTTGTTCATGTTGCATGCGAGCAATTTGTTGACTGTATGTTAACGGCTTTTCCACCGAAGTTCCCGAATAGGATCCATTGGCCAATGACATTGAGTTTGCAAGTTGATCGTCGGCTACCGCATGCACGTAGCCACTAAATAGAATCAACAAAGCAAGAGAAAAACCTAACAGAATCTTTTTCAGCATGATTCCCTCCACGGAATTTCGGGCTAGAAATACGTTGCGCAACAGTTAGGTTCATTGCGGGCCAAATCGTGGTCCGGTTTATTTTGGGAGCGGCTGAACCCCATCCGTTAGCAGCAACATGAATGGACCGATTTCGTATCGAATCGCAAACATGACTGAAGTGACAAAAACTGCCCTTTGGAAACCCATTTCACTTTTGCTTGTGGCGGTATGGACAATTCCGAAAACTTGACGACTCGGGTAATTTGAAACGCTTCCGCTGTTGGTAATCGTAATGTGCCTTCAACCTGGCAAGGTTTGGCATATTTTCGGATAGAATAGGAGTTCGCGTTCGAATTCAACATTCTACGGAATGCGACCTGTGTCAAGTTGACACATTTGCAATAGAATCGACTACAATTCTTGCAAATGCGACGCATGGCCCTTTTACTTAATCCCAGGCATTTGGACTTCACTGGCTTAAGTCGAAGGGTGAGCAGTTTTCCTCAGCTCGCGTAGCCGCGGATCTGGCAATTGGCAGAGCTTCGCCCACCTTCTGCCAACTCAGCGATGATTGTTTCCCGTCACTTATTCCCACCGAAATTGTATTTCCGCATGCTGCATTTGTTCAGCAGAGCAGATTGAACGTAGATGAACGGTCCTCAGTTCGTAACTTCCGCCAAAATTCTTGATTGATCCATAAATGACTAAGACAAATAGTAATCCGGCCTCCCTTTCCACTGCAGCCATTGTACTGGTATGTATCATTGCTTCGATCGGATTTGCCTTCGACATCTACGAACTATTGATGCTACCGCTCATCTTTCGACCGGCGTGCAGTGAGTTAGCTAACATTAGCCCTGGGACGCCCGAGTTTTCGAACTGGTTGGGAGTCATGTTTTTTTTACCCGCTTTTCTCGGTGGGATATTCGGTCTACTGGGAGGCTATCTGACAGACCGATTTGGTCGCAGAAGAGTTCTCACATATAGCATTCTACTGTATGCCTTCAGTGCATTCTTCGCGGGCTACTCGACATCAATGTATATGTTATTGGTGCTACGCTGTACAACGTTTATTGGTGTTTGTATCGAGTTCGTAGCTGCGATCGCTTGGCTGGCGGAGTTGTTTCCAGATAAACGTCGCAAGGAAATGGTATTGGGCTGGACTCAAGCCTTTTCATCCATTGGTGGATTGTTAGTAGCGTTCGCCAACTCGTTTGCACTGGCCTGGAGTAGTGATTTGCCTGCTATTCAACTGCCTGATTTTCTATCCTTTTTGGGAACAGTAGCTGAGCCTCATGCTGGCTGGCGATACACGTTAATGAGCGGCTTGATTCCGGCCATCCCCTTAATTGTCATTCGTCCGTTTTTACCTGAATCGCCGGTATGGCAACAGAAACGTGAGTCAGGACAATTGAAACGCCCAAGTATTAGCGAGCTTTTTGCACCGAACCTTTTACGCACTACGGTTGTAACAACAGTGATGTTTGCTGCCAGCTACGGCGTGGCATTTGGAGCATTACAACAAATACCGCAAATAGTACCTGGCTTGAAAGAAGTTCAGGCCGCGACAGTCGATTTACCTGTGCCGCAGAAAAAAGCATACGAACAAAAAGCTGCAGCGAACTACACCAAGAGCCAGGAGATTGGGGGCCTAATGGGGCGAGTCGTCTTGGCGGTATTGGCAGTCATCATCGTTTCGCGACGAAATCTACTTCGCCTTTTTGTTATCCCTGGTACTATCCTGGCGCCGTTTGTCTTTTATTCCATGTGGGCAGGTAACAACTCAACACTTATTACCCTAGGCGAGGACTGGAAATTCACATACTTGGACGGATTGATCTTTCTTGTTGGCCTTGTGACGGTGGGGCAGTTCAGTTTTTGGGGAAACTACCTGCCACGTGTTTTCCCTTTGCATTTGCGGGGAACTGGAGAGAGTTTTGCGGCGAATATCGGAGGCCGTATGATTGGTACTTCGATGGCTTGGGTCACCAGCACATTCGCAGCCATGGCATGGGTCCCTGGCGAAACACCTGCCGCAAAATTCGCTGCGGTAGCCGGCGTGGTGGGCATGTTAATGTTTACCATCAATTTGGTTTTCAGCTTCCTGCTTCCAGAACCAGATAGCTTAAACATCGAAGACTAACTACTAAAACGAAAGCTTATACAGGTGCAGGCCCTTGAAAGAAACTACCTTCGCGATTGCATCAAGGTAGTGCGTAGTTGGAGCCAATATGGTGCGACAGGAATATAGTGGCTCTCAGTTAGCCGAGGAGCTAATTGCAGCCGTATCGCGCAGTCGCAGTGCAGCGGAATACCGTGTAGCGGCACTTGACGCGATGTCGCAAGCTTTTCCCCATTCGCATGCAGCTTGGGTTTTTCAAAGCGAGGCCCGTTGGTCCGTGGCGGGTTCTAGTGGAGGTGCAATTGGGATTCCGGTCGATTTGGCTGCGACGGCTTGCGACGACATGTCCGTCACCGTGGCGGAAGGTTGGGTGGCAATTCCCATTACCGGTCGCACACTACCTGCGGAAGCACTCCTATTTCAACCTGCCAGTTCAGTTTCGGTTGAAGTGGGAAACTCATTAGCTGCGGTATGTCGCCACGGTCTGATCGTCGCGAATCAACTGGGTACCTTGCAACTCCGCAGCAAGCAACAGCAATCTCTCCTTGAATTGGCCATCAGCTGGCAGCGTTGTAGCGATTTTTCTCAGTTGTTGGAAAAAATGGCATTGGCAGCAGCCAAGGTTCTAGCAGGTGATCGGGCTAGCATTTTTTTATGGGACAAACGACACAGTCAACTGGTTGGACACCCGGCCCTAGGGGTCGAAGGCAAATTGTTGCGTATTCGAGACGATGCCGGCGTAGCTGGGCAAGTCTTGCACTCCGGCCAACCTCAGCGATGGGATGCTTCAGGTGATCCAACTGCGATCAATGCGAGAGTGGGAGAAAGCTTAAATTATGTCACTGAATCGCTTCTAGCAGTGCCCTTATTAGATGGCAAAGGTAGGCCGCTGGGTGTATTTGAAGTATTGAATCATCGCCAAGGTAAATTCTCGGCAACCGATGAAGCATTCCTGGTACAACTTGCCCAGCACGCTGCAGCTGCTGTTGAAAATGCTCAACACATTGATTCCTTGGTGCGTTCGCGCGAACGATTGGTTCGTAGCGCCACGGATACGATTCCGATGATTGGCAATTGCCCTGCTGTGGAGGCCCTCCGCAACACGGTCCAACGAGTTGCTCCTACTGAATTGGCAGTGCTCGTCTTGGGGGAAAATGGGACGGGCAAAGAAGTAATTGCTAGAAGCTTGCACCTTCAAAGCAATCGGTGTGATCAACCGTTCGTAGCTGTTAATTGTGCCGCTATAGCAGAGTCGCTGCTGGAAAGTGAATTGTTCGGACATGAGAAAGGTGCCTTCACAGATGCCGTGAATGATCGTGCTGGGAAGTTTGAATTGGCACACGGTGGGACTTTGTTGCTGGACGAAATTGGCGAGATGAGCCTGGGCGGGCAAGCCAAGTTACTGCGTGTGTTGGAGGAGAAGGTGGTGGTGCGTGTGGGTGGCACGAAAACGATACCCACGGACGTACGAGTTATTGCTGCCACCAATCAGGATCTCGTTAAGCTGGTCCGCGAGAAAAGATTTCGAGAAGATCTGTATTTCCGACTAAATGTAGTCACATTGCAACTACCCCCACTCAGGGAAAGAGGCGAGGATATAGTTGTACTTGCCGAGTTTTTTTTGGAACAATTTGCCCATCAGATCGGGCGGCTGACTCCAGTCATATCAGCCTCTGCCCGCCGGCGTCTAGTCGCTCATAAATGGCCCGGAAATGTTCGCGAACTGCGAAATTTGATGGAGCGCGTGGCTTACCTTACCAATGGTCCAAGCGTTGAAGAAGTGGACTTGGCATTCGTGTTGGCTCCAACAAACACTGGCGACACAATCGGCGTACCTAGCAATCTTTCCCTATCCGATGCTACAGCTGTATTTCAAACTCAGTACATTCGTAAGCAATTGGACGAGGTAGCGGGAAATCTCACTCGCGCTGCAGACAAACTTGGGATGCATCGTTCCAACTTGTACCGCAAAATGAAACACCTCGGCATGGAAATCGACTTTCCCCATCAACTTTAGTAGTAGGTTGATGAAAAAGTAACCCGAAGCGTCAGCGAAGGAATGTGCCCAGCCACTCGCTGACACCGCGGGTTACTAATCGTCCACAAAATTTTGCAAATCGATTATTTCAGCGGCCTGTTAGAGCACCTAACGAAATCGCCCTGGTGTTAGGCGCTCTATAATAGGAGTCCGCTTTGGTAAGGGTAGGATAGTCTTTCAGCCTGACTTTCTGCTGACAGCCTGAAATCGCCGAAAGGCTATCTAATGAATCCTGTCAATTATTGTTGAGCGACTCGGAATGGCGCATGGGATGCGCAGGTGGCTCGCATGTGATTCTATGCGGCCGCACGCTGCGAACTACACAGCACGTGTCTGCAGGCCTGTAAGACTTCTTCAATTTCGATGGCCTGCATTGCAAACGAAGGTCCATGTCGACGCTGGCGGCGATTCACCGGTACAAGGGGGCTCTGCACTGCCAAGTTGCAATTTCCATAGGAACCCGATTCGTCAGCCCAAGTTACGCCGTGTAGTCCAACCGTGGGCGTCCCCATGGCGCTGGCTATATGCAACGGGCCTGTATCGCCACAAATGAACAAATTGCAGCGCCGAATCAACTCAGCCAGCTCACACAGGTTCGTTTCAGGTACCACCGTTGCACTACCACGGCTTTGTTCCGCGATCACTTGAGCCATCAGTTTTTCTGCTTCGCCATTCCAAAAAACTATGCTCCGCATTCCGAATTGCTCGAAAAGTTCGCGGGCGACAATTCCATATCTTTCGACCGGCCATATGCGACGTGGAGAGGACGCCCCTGGATTGATTCCAATTCGACCTTGGGAAAGGGGAAGGTCGCCTGTGAACCTATGACACGCGTTATCGGCCATCAAAAGAATTTCATCTGCGCGTGCGGCCGCCGTCTCATAGATCGGCATTTGAAATTGCCCAGATCCTGGAGCAAATTCGCGCCAGGGTTGAAGTAGCAACAAATGTGTATCAACCATGTGTCGAACAGACCGATGAACCCGTTGTGTTGCCAGTAAGGGTGCAATTTCACGTCCATGCGAATAGTCGTAGCCTAGTCGCGTGTGGCAGCCGCTAAGCCACCCTAAAAGTGAACTCTTAGTCAATCCCTGTGGATCAAAGACGCAGTCAAATTCACTCGACCGCAGTTGATCACGTAGGTTTCTCCATTCGCCGGGATACTTGAGCCAGTGTTTTCGCAAACGAATCACTTCATCAACAGCTGGATGTTCCTCCAGTAATTGGGCGGCGGCACAGTCGACAATCCAGGATATATGGCATTCCGGCCACATTCGCTTTATTTCCACTGCGAGTGGAATTGTTAGAACACAATCTCCCACTGCACTCAAGCGAGTAATCAGGACCCGTTTGGGCGCTGGTGGTTCGTACGACCTAAGGATTCTCATATTAAGTACACAACATACGAGAGATTATCGTCCTGCATTGCAAGTTCAGGGCACAGGATACCCGTCAAGCAATAGGTGCAGGACCTTCAAAATCAGGAGTGCGGAGCTATCCAACGGATTGGAGAACTGTCGCAGGGCAGATCAGGGCCATCAAACGCTCAAATTCGTCGTTGTTGGTAAAGGAAATCACAATCTTGCCTCGGCCGCTCGCCGATTGCCTAATCTCGGTTTTTGTTCCTAGTGCCAAGCGTAATTGCTGTTCCAAGACCGCAACTTGAGGAGAGTTCCTTTTTCGAGAGCCAATTTTACCCGCGATTGCAACTGGAGCAGCTTTGCCATCTTCTGCATCCAATTGGGCAGTGACTTGCCGTTCCGTTTCTCTCACACTCCAAGCCTCTGACAAGATTCGTTGAGCGTATTCGAGTTGTTGTTGCTCTTCGCTCAAAGGCAATAACGCCCTCGCATGTCCCGCTGTCAACTTCTCGCTTTGAATCATTTCTTGAATGTGCTGTGGCAGCTCCAGTAAGCGCATCAAGTTGGCAATCGTACTTCGATCGATCTTCAGACGTTTTGCCAAATCGTCTTGAGTGCATTTGTGTTCATCAATGTATCGACGAAAGGAAAGGGCTTTTTCAATCGCATCTAAGTCTTTGCGTTGCAAATTCTCGACGATAGCCAACTCCGCGACTAGGCGATCATCGGCTTCTCTAAGCTCAGCACGAATAGTACTAAAGCCTGCGTGCACTGTAGCTCGAAGGCGTCTCTCACCGCTAATAAGCTGATATCGTCCACCTACACGGCGAACCAAAACAGGTTGTAATTGCTGGTGTTCGCGAATACTCTCTGCCAGTGCAGCAATTTCTTCCTCCGAAAACCGACGACGAGGTTGAAATGGATTGGCATCGATTTGATTGACAGGTAATTCCAGCAAGCTACCTGCGGTGTTTTGCAGATCGAATCGCGACAATTCAGCTGCCGCCATTTGAGATGACGAAATTGCAATTGGAGTTATGGTATCATCCGACAATTGCACGACTCGATTCCCGCTATTGGCCGCAGACTTCTCCGCAGGCAATCGGCTAGTCGAAGGCGTCGATCGAACGTTTGCGTTCACTGGTCGGGACGTCGCATCCACCACATCGTCAGCATCCAAGGGCGTTCCCAATAGTGCTGCCAATCCCTTGCCAAGTCTTCGGTCCTTAGTCACGTTCTAGCACCTCCATGCACAATTCTATATAAGCCCGCGAACCGCGCGACCGAGGAGCGTAATCTAGCACACTCAAGCCATGGCTCGGCGCTTCAGAAACGGCTACATCGCGAGGAATGACGGTATCAAAAACTATATCTCCGAAAAACTCTCGGACCTCGGTGTCGACTTCACGCGTCAGCTCCAGTCGGGGATCATACATAGTCAGTAGTATTCCTCCAAAGGTCAATCTGCCGTCCTGCCGATGCATGACGTCACGAATTACGTGAATCATCTGAGTTAAACCTTCCATGGCGTAAAACTCACATTGGATTGGCATCAAGACTTCGGTACTGGCTGTCAATGCTGTCTGAGTAAGCTGTCCTAACGATGGGGGGCAATCGATTAGGATAAAATCAAAGTTGGCGATTCCAGCATGCAAGTGGCGTTTTAATACCTCTGCGTCGCTTGGTTCCCCTCGTTCCAATCTATCCACGTCTACAAAGCTACGGCTACCCGGCAACAACCGTAGATTGTCCCAACCTGTTTCAAGCACGCTGTCCCGAAGTGGTGTCTGAATCAGTAACGGATGAACTTCGGCAGGCGAAGCCCCTACGCCGCTGGTGGCGTTGCATTGAGGGTCCAAGTCGATCAATAGGACTCGCTCACCTGCTCGGGCCAGCCCAACAGACAAGTTAACTGCGGTCGTTGTCTTTCCAACGCCACCTTTTTGGTTGGCAATACATATAATGCGTGACATGGCCGAATTGTGCCGAATTCTGTTGGCGGCGTGAATGCCAATATTTCGGGACAATTCGATAGACTGCATTCAAGTCGCGCAACTTCCATCGGGAATACCGATACTAAGCAAGAGTTCCATGTTTGTTCCAAAAGCGATATCTGTACTAAGTGCAGTTAAGAAACTGCTTTGCCTGTTTTGGGCAAGTCCTTATACCTTGTTGGGAGTTGCAATTGGATGTATGGGCGTATTAAGTGGAGGGGCAGGCAGAATCCGCCATGGCGCCATAGAATTCTATGGCGGATTCGTAGCTTGGTTCGTGCGGCACCTGCCGACTGGCCGTTCGACGGCTGGAATAACTTTGGGGCATTGCATACTTGGTCAAACCAGCGAAGGATTGGTTTCTGTGGACAAGCACGAGCGAATCCACGTCCGCCAGTTCGAACTCTGGGGCCCGTTTATGGGGCCGGTTTATTTGCTAGCATCAGCTTGGCTTTGGATCCGCGGAAAAGATGCCTATTTAGAGAATCCGTTCGAAGTCGAAGCCTACCGAGACGCAGATTTGTGAGCGAACACTAATCATTTTCTTCGTAACAAGAAGTCTTGTTGTATTCCACCGCTAGCATTGGAATGCCACGTGGGGTTTTTGACTGCTAAGCGACTACGACCGTACAAAAACGGGAAACATCTTAGGGATTGAATCAGTTGTACTGTTTCTAGTTCCTAGTTTTTGCCGATTTTCAAACGTAGCTAGTTTTTGACCGCAGCTTTGTTTAGGTAGGCGAGGCAACTTTTTAGGTAGTGGATCAGACAACGAGTCATCTCGATACTGGAATCATCCCATGTTTCTGGATTTGTCCAACTCAGCCTTCACACCCGTCCTAAGAAGTCGCTCAACAATATTGACAGGATCTCAATTGACAGGATCTCAGTAGGATAGGCTTCCAGTCTGTCAGCAAAAATGCAGGCTGGAAGCCTTTCCTACTCTTACCAATGCGGACTCCCACTATTGAGCGACTACTTTGGCTGCGTTGAACCACTAGTCCACGAACATGCTATCGCAGTGCCTATTTAAATGGGCATTCAACCGTAATCCTTGCTCAAGGTTGCTAGGATGATGACGAAAAATACGGGCTCCCTTGCTGAACAAATCCATTCCTATCTCACCCAGCTCGATGAGACATGCAGTCGCTGGAGTGGTTGGTTAGCTATCAATGAAGACGCAGCTCTACGGCAGGACCCGAAGACATTAAATAGTTTGCATAGCTCAGCAAGTCAACTGAACGAAGAGATTCAAAGTCTTGTCAAGGATCGGGCCCAGATATTGTTGCAGGGATCGTCCGGTCCTAAGGGGAATGCCAGTAGTCTCACAACACTAGTTCGTGAGCTACCACTCGAATTACAAAGCGGGTTGCATAAAAGAATCCAGCGCGCAAGGCGGCAACTGGCAAACTTGCAACGCTTGCATTTGGCAACTTGGTTACTGGTACACCAGAACCTTCAGTACCTGACCGACATGTTTTGTATTTTGACACACGGTCGAGAGGTAACGGCAGATGTCTATACTGACCAGCGCCATGCAGATCGCGGCGGAGGCCAATTATTGGATAAGGCACTTTGAATCTTTACGTTCCATATGATCGAAATTTTTTCGCCTAAGCAATTAATGCAATGTCACTGTTCGGTACCATACAACAATCCGCCAATGCACTCCAAGTAAATCAACTTGGGTTGCATGTGACAGGCAACAACATTGCCAATGCCAATACGCCCGGCTATATCCGCCAAGAATTACTCCAGTCCACAGTCGCTGGAGTGAGGATAGGAGGCGTCATCCTTGGCTACGGAGTACGAGCGGCGGGAGTTGTCCAGAAACTTGACAATTTCGTTGTGGAGCGACTCAGAGAGACATCCAGTTCATTGGCTAGCGCCGAGGCCCAAGTGGAGGCCAATTCTCAAATCGAGGCTTTCTTTAATGAATTATCGGACACAGGCTTTAATTCTAGGTTAGCAGATTTTTCAAATGCTATTCAGGATGTGCTAAACCAACCTGGCAACGACTCGATTCGTCGATTGGTAATTGAGCGAGGCAAAACACTAACGAGTGAACTTAGAAGCATGAGAGGTCGACTGGATAATTTAGCAACCGCGGTCGACAGCGAGATTTCTTCATCTGTTGGTGAAATTAACCGACTGACAAACCGCATTGCGGAGCTAAATACACGCATTGTGGAATTGGAAGGAGGGCGTCTGGGAACGAGTGATGCCGTGGGGTTGCGGGACGAGCGTTTGTCGGTGCTAAGCGATTTGGCCAAATTGATCGATATTCGCGCTGTGGAGCAAGAAAGTGGCTCGGTAACAGTATTCGTGGGCGGCGAATACTTGGTTGCAGATGGAATTAAGCGGGATGTTGCCTACGGATTGACTTCCGATGGAGAGGAGTCCTATCCCGAAGTGCGTTTGGCTGATACCGATTCACCATTGCAGATTTCAGCAGGTCGGTTACACGGTCTGTATACTATGCGCCGCGAAACGTCACAGCGACTAATCTCAGATCTCGATCAGTATGCCAATGACATTATCACGCAATTCAATCAAATTCACTCCCAGGGTCAAGGCATCTCAGGTTTCAGTGAAGTTACCGGGACATTTGCATCTGATGACCCAACCGCTCCGTTGGATTTAGCTGGCTTGGCAGCCGAAATTAAGAATGGGTCGTTCGAAGTTCTTGTTAGAGACAAGAATACTGGTCTAACTACAACGCAAAACATTCGGATCCAGTTGACCGGAGGGGTGAACGATACTTCACTTGAGGATGTAAAGAATGCATTGGATGCGATTTCGGGATTGTCTGCCACGATAACTGCAGAAGGAAAACTTCGCATATCTGCCGACACGACACGTCTTGAGTTCGCGTTTCAAAATGACCACAGCAATTTCCTGGCTGCCGCAGGTATCAACACCTTTTTCGTAGGCGATTCAGCAGCTAATATTGCCATCAACGATGTAGTGGCCAATGATCCACAGAAGTTTGCGGCCAGCCTTTCAGGGATTAGTACCGATACGCAGAATGCACTGAGACTAGCGGCGGCTTTTGACGAACCTCTTGAGGGCCTAGGCGACCGATCCTTCAAGCAGGCATTCGAGGACATCGTCATTAGGACTTCGCAAGACATCAACGTGCAGGCCGGACTAGCCGACGGTCTCCGTAATTTCTACAACACTCTTGAGGCTCAGCATCTTGCAGCTTCCGGTGTTAATCTGGATGAAGAAGCGGTCAAGATGATTTTCTATCAACGCGCCTTCCAGGCAAGTAGTAAACTAATCCAAACTACCAGCGAAATGCTGGAAGTGCTTGTCAATCTCTAAACTGTAGAGCATTTCCACTATGACAAGTTTTTATCCCGCCGTCTCCAGTCGGGCAACTACGCAGTTAGGAATCGTTCGCACGCTCTATCAACTACACACTGACCAAAATAACATCAATACGTTGATGGAGCAGCTCAGTACAGGTCACCGCATTTCAAAAGCCAGTGAAGATCCTGCTGCCGCCATACGGACATTCGCTGCCAGACGGCAATTGTCCTTTCGGGAACAAACTCAAGCCAATCTTACCAGTGCAGACACTATGCTCTCAACGTCAGAGTCTACACTCTCGCAAGCACAAGATATCTTGAACGAAATGAGAGGACTTGTCGTTGAGTCTGGAAATAATCTGCTTTCTACGGAAGAAATCGATGCCAATTTAGAACGTATCAAAGCGGGTATAAGCAAGTTATTCGACTTAGCCAACTCCAAGTTCCGCGATCAGTACATTTTTGGCGGATCCAAGGTCAATAACTCGCCACTTGAATTCTTTGGAGACACCGTACGGTTTGTTGGCAATGAAACGAATCTAGACACGATAGCAGATTACAGTACTACGTTGGCGGCGAACGTGACTGCCGAAGATGCGTTTGGTATTCGTAGTGAACGCATCGTGAGCAATGTTGACTTGGATCCAAGTGTCGCGTCCACAACGCAATTGTCGATCCTAAATCGAGGTGATGGCGTCCGAACTGGCGCCATTTCATTTAGTGACGGCGTCAACAGTACCGAAGTTGACTTAGCCTCTGCCTACACACTGCAAGATGTTGTTGATGCAATCAACGCAAGCAGTTTGGGGCCAAGGACTCTTAAAGCTAGCCTGACGACAAACGGCTTGCGCGTGGAGTACCTTGATGGCGGCAGCGGCCAACTGAGAATTGGGGAGGTCGGCAGCGGATCAACTGCGGCAGATTTGGGAATTTACAACCTTGAAAGTATCACTTCTTCACCGGTCGTAGGTGCGGACTTGAATCCTGTGCTAACTGTTCGAACCAAATTATCGCAGCTATTTGGCGGTACAGGGCTAACCGCTGCGAGTTCTCTACAGGTCACGCAAGGTAGCAAAAAGTACACGATTTCGATTAGCGGTATTTCTACGATTGAAGATTTTATCAATCGGATTCACCGCTCCGGAGCGGCTCTGAAAGTAGATATTGATCCTACCGGCCGATTCTTATCGGTGCAAAATTTAGAAAGTGGTTCGTCCCTTTCAATCGGCGAAAACGGTGGAAATCTGGCTTCTCGTTTAGGTCTGAGAACGATGGATACCGGCACCTTCCTTAGTGATCTCAATAATGGGGATGGCATAGAGATAAATGAGAACGGAGACGATTTGATCTTCACACGAAATGATGGAACGAATCTACGAATTGACCTACAAGGCGTTCAAACAATTTCCGATGTATTGGATCGTATAAATAATAACATTAGCAATTCCAACCCTGCCACACGAATTACTGCCTCATTAACCAACTCTGGTAATGGAATCGTACTTTCAACTCCCAACGGAACTCAGCCACTTCAATTGCAAAACGCGGGAGGCAGTGGTGCTGCCTGGGGGCTTGGACTGATTCCCAAGGGTGAATCGGAAATTGTTGGTACGGTCAGCGGTTCAACTACATCGATCCGCGGTACCGATGTGGGAGGAGTGGAGGTCGACGGAGTCTTCTCGACACTAATTCGACTACGTGATGCGATCCAGTCGGGCTCGGTGGAAACGCTTCCCAATTTGACCGCTAGCCTCGATGGCGATATCCAGCGCATGGCCATGGCTCGCGGAGTTGTTGGTGCAAGGCAACAGAACATACAAAATATCAAGGATTTGTCTTCCGAATTGCAGTTGACGCTGAAGGAAAACGAATCGAATGAAATCGATGCTGACCTAGCACAAGTAATCAGCGATCTGCAGTCGCGTCAAGCCGCTTTGCAAGCGTCTCTGCAATTGATGGGTACCTCATTGCGTCAGAGTCTAATCGACTATCTTTGATTTTCCGACCAGGGCCTTTGAGGCCTGTCTACATAAAGAACGGTACGTAAGCGGCCGGGAATTAGCCAGAACCAGCGGACCGCGGTACCAAAGGTAGCGCACCATAGCTGGTGATTGCAATTTGGATCTGCTTGCTGATTGAGCCACTCCTTCGAATGAGCGGAACTGCGAGCCTGCTCCAAAAACAAGTCGCGAGTGAGTGAACACTGCTCGATAAAACCTAGCGGCGGCCAAAACGAACCGCCTACGCCTGCGGCTACGGGGCAAACCTTCCTTGCTTGTAAGTCAACGGTGTTGCTTGACTCCTAGTTTGACCCGCAGGCCAAGGTGCAGGTGCGAACTTTTTGTTTTATTTGGCCATCTAAATTCAGCGTTTGTGTCCTGCGGAATTGGGAAGTTACATTTTACGGTGTAGCCATGCGCTAACCGCATATCGCCAACTAACCTTCCCAAAAAACCTTTTGGGTCGGCACTGTTATTTTGAAATACTCATACGGAATCGCATGCGAGGTTGCGAGTATTGCGTCAAAACATTCTTTCATTCGAACGAAAGTCTTCACAGGTCAGGCTCTGAACCCCGTCGTAATACTAACAACAAATGTTGACGATGACGTAATCTGAAAATTGCCCCACTTGAATCTGATACAATTCGATTATGAATCTCGCTGTAGTTTACGATGGCTGATTGCGAGCGTAATAAATGTGGCCAACCGCTACACACAAGTCACGGACGCTGGAATCGCAAGCCTTCGAGCCAAACTTCCAGGTGCAAACATACCTTTTTTTGATGGCAGAGGGTTCATTTGAAATCTGAATTGCAAAGCAGGAGGGCAAATAGAAATGGTTCGTGCTAAGGGCAAGGCCAAGCATTCAACAGCCCATTCAAGCGGCACGTCCTTCGTCGTGCCTAAATCAGAAGGATTGCAACTTCACCTTAACCACAATCTGTTTCAATTGGTTTCTTTGCTCATCGTTGCTTCGACTGGGGCGACAATCGGTTGGTGCGTAACTGATGATCGACCTGATATTGCCCTACTGGTCGGTGGCGTCCTCGGCGCGATTGTCGGCACGTTCCTCAGTGGCATTTATTTGATGTTAATGCCTTCGCCAACCATTAGGATCACTGCGCAAGAAGTCGGACGAAAGCATCGGGAACTGAAGCGGCGTTTGATCGTTACATCGGTTGTCTTTGCCTTCTTTTCGCTGGGGATACCACTCGTCATTTCAAGTTTTGGGCATGACGACAGCGTTTTCGCGTGGGTCGTTTGTTTGGTCTGGCTTGTCTTGACTGTCGGACTCTGCGTATACACAAAGTGCTTAGCTTTCCGCATGCGCGGGTTTAAAAAAAATGCCCAGCTTGCGGCGGGGCGCTTGGCCAATCAGTGTCCAAATGTTCCAGTTGTGGATTGTCACTTGCCCAAGCAGGGTGATGGAAAAGTCGATCTGCAAAATCTTGTGGACAATTAAACACCCGAAGCTTCAGCGAGGGGCTGGTTACATTCCGTCGCTAACGCTTCGAGTTACTTTTTCATCTCCCTGCTAAATGGCGAAGATGCAATGAACGTAAAATCAACGCGGGAAAAGTTGCGATTGCCGGGAAGGACTCAGGGCTAGATTCAGATTTCAGAATTTTCTTGACAGTGAATCGCTGGTCTGCCAGAAGAATGAATTAGCGAGGGGCGCAAAGCATGACCCGCTAGTGGCTAGCCCGCGAAATGACTGAAAGTCGCGTTGGTCAATTTCGTTTGCTAAACTCTACGAACACATCTTCGATATTCCCCAAAAAACCGTTCGGAGGAGAGAAAGCAGTGAACCCGTACTCTTCTCCGCTTGAAGAAGTCTGCCCAAACCAACCCCAATACAATCCCGACCTGCGATTCGTTAGATTCGTGTTTTATCTTCATTTTCTCTGCACGCTTGCGTGTGTGGTGATTGACATGCAGGCCGTCTTTTCATTGAACTTATCTCGGTTGCCACAAGCCGTGGAATACGTACTTTTTACTGTCGTGTTTTCATGTCTTTATTGCCCTGCTTTGATGTTGGTTGCACTTGCAAGACTCGATCGGATTCGTTCCATCGGTCTGCGAGTTCGGTTTTTCGGGGCCACATGCTTGTTGTCTGCAATCCAAATCTGGATACTTCTTCCGAAGGTGCAATGACAGCAACATATGAACTTCGTTTTTATGCCTTTGGACCACGTACGCGTTTCGTCAAAGCAGGAGAAATTGTGAAAGGTTCGCAATCATTAACCGTCTGGCCCCAACGTACGACGGACCGGCTCCAAAGTATTAGGACGTTTTCCCTATGTCTGTCTGGCTACTGCTTGCAGCGCATTTTGAATCGATCGCGGCTTGGAATTCTTTGAAGCTAAAGGCAACACAGCTGCTTTTGAGATGAGAATTTTCTTGACAGTGAATTCTAAATTTGCCAGAATCACTCCAAATGAGTTTTGTCAATATGTTTCCTCAAACAACCAGTTGCCACACGCAATGGCTTTAGCCAAAGTCTTCGCGAATTTCAGAAAGGAATCCCTATGCGATCGTTTTTCTCGCCAGTTGCATCTAAGGTTCTTTTGGTAGTATTTGCGAACGCTGCTATATCTCAGGATGCCAGCGTTGCGCAGGAGCCGATCGGAATAGGAGATTCACTAAAGATAACCGTTGTCGAAGGAGATTCACTCTCTTTCGAATTTGAGGGAAAGGTCGAGTCTATCAAAGATGGGATAGCGACGGTCGAAAAGGCTCAGAAGACCGCTGTCATAAACCGTCGTTGGCCATATTTGTGGCGTCTTCCCTTCATTGGCGAACGGCTTTTTACCAGTATAGTTCGGAAGCCTGTGCGCGATTCGCAGGAAATCCTAATCGAACTAAGCCATGAATAGAAGAATCAAGTGGATAATGCTACGCATGTAGCCATGAGATTCTGATCTATCCCTAAAGTTTGCGGGCCCCCATTACAACCAGGTCGATCGTGTGTCTCTTAAAGACAATTGTTCGTTCCTCCACTAATCAAATTCAATCAAAGAAGAGATTCTATTTGTGCCGTACGTGATGGTTGACATCGAATCCGATGGCCCGATTCCAGGTGACTACTCGATGGTCTGCTTTGGCGCGGTCATCGTGGAAGCCGAATTGAATCGCACGTTTTACGGAAAGCTCAAACCGATATCGGATCAATTCATACCTGACGCACTTGCCGTCTGCGGATTCACACGCGAAGAATGCCTCGAGTTCGACGATCCGAAGGACGTGATGGAGAACTTCCAGAAATGGCTTGCGTCCAATTGCAAAGGACGCACGATGTTTATCTCGGACAACAATGGATTCGATTGGCAATTTGTAAACTGGTACTTCCATCACTTCATCGGCAAAAACCCATTCGGCTTCAGTTCGACCAACCTCGGATCGCTGTACAAAGGGATGCAAAAAGACACTTTCGTAAACTTCAAACATCTCCGTCGAACGAAACACACGCACAACCCGGTTGACGACGCGCGTGGCAACGCCGAGGCGCTATTGCAAATGAAAGAGCTAGGGCTGAAAATCAACTTCACTTAAAAACGACGGCGTTCGAACTTGTTATGTTTGATGACGAGGGCGAAAATAGGCGGTACCTTTGGATCTCTCCAACTCGCGGTGAAGGTCGAGCTCCAATATGGATTGCTTTTCATTCCGCTTTTGTGCTCTACAACGGCGATCGTGATGTTAGCAAAACGTAGGTTGAATCGACATCCATGTACAGAATCCTTGTTGTTACTTCCGATTCCTTGGACAAATTACAAACGCTTAGACAGTTTTTCTGGAAAACAGTTCTTGAACCACTAGAATTTCTCTAGTTTGAGCGGAAGGATTCGCAGCAACCCAGTCTGCCGATTATTCTCAATTCAATTGTTCTGCCCTTCTCAGGAAGCTACCTCCATGCGTCTGAAGCTTACGCTACTCTTATCTCTCACTGCATTTGTTGGCTGCGTTCCAGCACAATCGCGACAGGCAGCACAGGCTGTGCAGAATGCGAAAGTCGCTGCCAACCTTAAAGCCGCTGGTGAAGCCATGCACAACGACCCCAAAAATCTGGCAAGCGAATCGGCAGCTGATGCGACTAATCTCCCTGATAGCAATTCACACACCGTTGAGGGCAAAATCGACGCTCCCGAATGATTTCCAAACCAGCGTTTTCTTTATGCAGCGTGATCATTGGGAGTTGGGGTTAACGATTGGTGAAATCATTTGTTTAGCCACAGATAAACTCGGATGAACACAGATGAAAGAAGAAGTACAAGAGACTGGTACCGGGAGGTAGGGATCTGTGTGAACCAGTGTTCATCATTTGCGATTATTCAAACAATGATTCCGGCGATGATGGTTGTATGTTGGTTCCCGAACTCAAACGCGCTGGCGGCGAAAAGAGTGATGAGTAATCCCGCGTGATACAAGAATGGCGCTACTCCGAGCTAGCGAGTTATCGGCCCAGATTTTTCGCTGAGTCACTTGGGCAGGCTCGTCTGTTGGAAGATGCCGAGGGCCGATCGATACCGTACCGGATTTCGCCCCAGACTAGCTCGAGGTAACAGGGAAGGCCTATCCGTGTGCCTCACCCGGAAATCTACTATCGAGCGCCATCTCCAGACTCTTTGCTCGTGATCATTCTGTGACTTGAAGTGACTGAAATGCATCCGCACGACAAACCTGTATACCTGGAGCAGCAAGGAATTTCGCATATGCTTTTTCCAAGGTATTCTGAACTGAGTCAATGTCTTGACCTGAAACACTCACCGTTCCAACATGCGGGAGCCTGATCGTTCCATCTGACAGCACTGCAACTCGGTATTTCACGGTTTCATCGGTAACCGACTCGACAATGAGTTCGTCCCCAGGTGCAATGGGAGTTATTGAGGATGGCAGCACCAATTTCATTACGAATGGGTGTAAGCCTGACGCCAGATTCCTTGTCACGAAGCCTAATGCAAATGTAAAGACGAGCAAGAACATCGTCTGGAGCGACATTTGCCATCTGGGTCTTGCATCAGTCATTTCATCGGCTTCGTTGAATGTAGATTATCTGAATAATTCAGCTATAGGTGAATTGGACTAGTTTGGATTAGATTTGGACGCTTTTGAGAAGTTATCACAATTGCCACAAGCTATCTATCGCCACATAGGCTCCTGCTGGTCGTTGGATGGCCCTCACTTGGGGTGATTTTGGCAAATTCAAATTCGCCTGTCAAGAAAATTTGGCCCATCATCTCTCACCCTACGAAATCCACGGCTGCCCGTAGTTGAGCCAGTCGCAGTTCACTCACTTCCTGCAATTAGTTGTCGGTCTTGAATGGACAAAAATCAAGGCAGAAACGATACAGATCGGCGGGCGGAGCTGCGACGAAAGACTTGCAATTTCAAGCGCGCCAGACTTCGCCGTTTCGTTTCACGACTTTGTTCTATTTTACTCTGCTCGGCTGACAGTCCGGAGTGATGTTTTGAACCGCACGTCGTCGCTTACCCAACGAATGCGAGTCACAGCCTGCTTGGCGATCGCTTGTTTTCTTGAGTTATCATCACCATAGGTTACCAGGAAGTAGTCGCCATTGACGTGTAGGACGGTGCATAATGTTGTCGTTCGATCCACGTCCAGTTCGATGGATGGTTCAAAAACGAAGCTGGTACCTCTTACTACATTGCCAGACCTTCGAACCTCGAGCGAAGACTGGTAAGTCGCAAGTGCTTTTGCGGCCTTCTCGGAAACCGATGGATACTTTTTCTCTAGTTCTTCAAGCTTCAAGCGACGAGCGTCTGTCGCAATGCGAAATTGTTCTTCGTCGTAGATCTCTACGGAAACGAGAGAATCTGCCTGAGATGTTCGGAGGCCAATCAGCATACCAGGCTTAATGAAGCCCAATAATGAACTGGGGAAATCAGGCTCGGCAGCGGAGGTAAGCCCTTCGTGCGATAGAAAGCAAATTGTTGTTGCGAGTAACATCAAGACGCACCGCATGGAGTTCTCCCTAACAAACAGAATCGACGGCAATCACCCGGCCGCCTTGGTGATCTAATTGTGAAAGTCTGACACGCTCGGCGGCTCAGCGTGCATTGTTCGTCCGTGGTCAGTTTAGTTGGTTCTTCTGTGGCAGAGGCAGAAGGTTGCGCAGTGGTAGATCGTCGACAAACAGTTGCGTTCTTGCTAACGAGCTTTCCAGTTCTTTAACTCGTCCTCATGAATTGCGATCAAGCCAAGTCTTCTGGCTTGTAATTCAAGATGTATTGATGCGAGTTCAGCTGCTGATAGCCAAGTTCCCTCATCCCGGAGTTCCTTCTTAGCCTGTGGATCAGCACGAACACTGCAAAGAAGTAATGCGGCAATCAACAAAGCAGAACCGGCAGCAAACGTAAGAGCTCTCATCTAATTCAATCCCTTGCAAAAAAAATACTCCATTACGGACGAACGAGACCGATAACCTCGTCGCCTAGATGGTTGGTTTAGAAAGTTTGATGGCCTCGGCGACTGAGATTCATCAGATGGTTACGTCTCATCAACCGTGCCTTTTCGGATTGTAGCAATTCAAGCTATGGTCCGTTCCATGTGCTTCCAAACTCCCGCCAGAAAACGTGAGTTCGACCACTTCATCACTAATCGCGCCGATTGTTGTTTGGTCGTGTTATGCTCTAGTACAATCAGTTCAATGGTAAACGTAGTGTGCTCGACTCTCACCTGGAAAGTCTCTTTACCAACAGCCAGAATGCAGACGCAGACAGCAAGATCGGAGGAACCACTCCAGCAGTAAGGTAACACAGCACCAGCGGCAATGCGTTTCTGTTATCACCGACCACAGCAATGGCACAAGTTACCGAAAGCAGCATTGCAGCGCAGAACGCAAAGCCGTTGATCGAGTATCCATTCAACGCGTTCACTCGTCGAAGGCAGAATGCGATTGGCATCCCAATTACAAGGGCGACAAAATAAGATCCGACAAAACCAATCGTGAACAAGAGAATGGGTACTTTGATCAAGCCTGTCTCACTAGCCAAACCGGTCTCTTCGGACCAAACGCCTACCCGACCAGCAAAAATGTTTACGAGAAAGATCGCCGCCATGAACACTATCGGTGCGACAGCTGGCGCCAAAAGAAATGCTCGCCAAAGCGAATGATTCGAGTGTATGCGATTGCGGTCCACTTCGGATGGGAAGTCTGTGGGGGAATGGTAGGGATTTCTATTTACCATTAGATATTGGCTTTAGTGGCATAGTCGCTGGTCGTCACGTGGGTCCGTTAGCAAAGTAGTCAGTCCACCGGTGCTCAGGTGGCGTGGTTCGCCGCCGATTTTGTGGCCGCTTATTCTTCGCGATTGAGTTGAGTCCAGAATGGCGTACGAGCGTCTTTTGCTTTGCTTAGGACCCAAGTATCACCAGTTTCCGAGTTGAGAAGAATCAGGGTGTCTTGAAAGATGTGAATCGCATATTTCCTAGTGTTATCAAGCGAGTTCATGCTTCGGCTGTTTTCAGAAAATTTTCGCGAAAAATCGTCCAGCAACTTTTCTACTAACTGGTGCACAGGGGCGTCAGCAACCAGAATCAGGCTCTTGCTACTTGGTTCAAATGCGAGTTTCACTCCGGTGTGACTTGCCAAGATCGATTCGAGAATGTGATATACAGCTTTGGTCGTGCCGTCGTCAAGCGTGTCCGGTAGACTATGCTTGCGTAATGACGTTGAGTCACGACTGCTTGATGGCTGCGCAAACGTGGAAGTCGCCATCAAAGCCAGCCAGAGACAGACGAATATAGGGTTCTTGA
>JAGQOY010000102.1 GCA_020427005.1 Planctomycetales bacterium | reverse complement strand
AAATCGACGGCATTGATACGCTGATATGTCGCCTCGACGTGTGGTTGCAAGATCTGATCGGGAGAAACCTTTTCGTTATTGAAAAAGCGATAACATCCTGCGATATCCGCTTTACCGCCCAACGCGGCAGGAATACTCATGTTGGGTTTCTTGGCCAGAGCCTCGGCGAGCATTCGAGATCGCTTGTTCAGACGCAAATCTCCAAACGAACCTCCGCTGACTTCTCGAGCAAAATCCTCAACCAGCATCGACCGCACCTCCATGCAAAAATGAAAAGTTGCGATCCGCACCACGAACGCGGAATCCAACGTGGCAATCTTTCGCATGCTTGTCAAAAAAGTCCAGTGCCCCATCCGTCAATGTTCGCCCCGAAAATGCAAGCAAAACAAAGATTTGTGTTGTATAACGAGCCGTATCGGGAAGATAAGTTACTTGCTAAGCGACACCATGCGAGGAAATTCAACTCTACCCCTGCCCGCATTAGATTCATTCTCCCAAATCACGGGAAGGTAAATTGCTTGGTGAGCGACATCATGTGAGGGAATTCGACTCCAACCTACCGTTTGTTTGTCGACCTTCATGTTGCCATTCGTGCAGGTTCGGGTCCCTGTCGAAGCTGCGGGCTAGCTGCCAATCCCTTGCCAGCTAGTTCGAAGCTCTTTTTTGTGGACCGTACACACGTGACTATCAAATTGGTTCGCAAGCTCATACGCTGTGCTAAACTCAACAATCTGTAACTTCATTGAGCCCGTTGCAACTGCAGGCTCCCAACGACGAGGCTCATGCACTCACCGTGGTCGAAGCAGGTGCAACACTTGATTCCGCCCCTGAACTCAGACAGAGGTTTCAAGCGCTCGGCAATTCAATTGATTCTGCGCTAAGAGCTCTGCAATTGGATCCATTGACATCACGGCGTCGACAAGGGCAGCTCGCATAGCCCACTTCAATCGAGAATGCCTGTGGGCATGAAAATGCTGATTTGTCGGTGCTTGGGTAATTGCAGCTTGGGACTCATTGGGAGATACCATCAAACTGACCGCCGCTAACGAGCTCTCCAATTGACCGTCGCTGACGCGATAAATAAACGAGTCAAGCCCGGCGTATTCAATATCTGGAGTGTAGAGAAAGGATCCGTCCATTTGTAACTGAAGCTCGCCGTGCTTGGGTCCTCGGAACAAAACTGTTTGCAATGGATCGCCATCGGGATCTGAATCATTGGCCAAGAGGCCCTGTGTTACATCCACTGCCAGGGTTTGTCCGGCGAGCGCTTGGTAGGCGTCATTGACGGCTAGCGGCACTTGGTTTTCTCCTCGCACGTTGATCGAAACTACCGCAGAGGCAGACAATTCGCCGTCGCTCACACTATAACTAAACTGATCTTGGCCAACATAATCCGTTTCTGGCACATAGACGAAGCTTCCGTCCGCAGTCAATTCAACCGTACCATGCTGAGGTGTCTCGGTCAAAGCAACTGTAAGTGCGTCCCCATCTGGATCGGAATCGTTGAATGCAACTCCAGGTGCAGGAATATCCAGAGTCACATTGACACGTGTCTCAAAAAAATCATCCATCGCGATTGGAGCTGAGTTCTGGGCGACCACTTCCAATTCGACTACGGACACATCACTGGAGTTCGTACCATCATGGGCTACATAAGTAAACGCATCTGTTCCGTAGAAATCAGTTGCAGGAGTATAGGTAAAGCTACCGTCTGGCTGCAACTCAAGTTGCCCGTGAGCGGGACCCTCCACTAACACTGCCGTCAATGCATCACCGTCTACATCCGAGTCATTGCCAAGGACACCTGGTGCTTCGACGACCAGTTGCCCGCGTTGGGCAATTGTGAATTTGTCATTGGCAGCCACGGGCGCATCGTTAATTGGCAAAACGTTGATTTCGACCGCTACTGCGGTACTTTCAGCTTGGCCGTCAGAAGCAACATAGCTAAAGGTATCGATTCCGTTGAAGTTCGCATCCGGCGTGTATGCAAAACTACCGTCGGATTCCAGTGTAACACTACCGTGTTCAGGTTCTGATATCAGTTGAGCCGTAATGTTATCCCCATCTACATCAGAGTCATTGACCAACACGCCGCTAGGACCGATGATCAATGGGACGTCCTCGGAAGTTTCATAAGAATCGGCTTGAGCTACTGGGGCGTCGTTCGTGGGCGCTATATTTAGTTGAACGACCACTAAGGAACTTAGTTCAGAACCATCGTATGCCTGATAGGTGAATGCATCGGTACCGTTGAAATTCGATTCCGGTATGAACGAAAACGAACCATCGCTGGCCAGCTGCAAGGCTCCGTGTTCAGGGGGATCAACCAAACGCGCCTCCAGGGGGTCTCCATCGGCATCGCTATCATTGGCGAGGACTCCATCTGCGTCAACCTCAAGCGGACTGTCTTCGCTTAGGAAGTACTCATCATTGCGTGCCACAGGTGCATCATTGACCGCATGGACTAACACCTCAACTACCGCAACCTGACTTCTGGCGTTTCCGTCGCTCACTCGGTAGGTGAACGCGTCCAAGCCACTGAAATCTTGTGCTGGTGTATATCGCAACGTTCCGTCATCCAAGTACTCCAGTGATCCATTGGCGGGCATCATAAGTGGTTCAATCTGCAACGCGTCACCATCAACATCCGTGTCGTTGCCTGTTAAATCGGAAGGTGCTATGTCCAGCACCATGTCTTCAGCTGTTTCCAGTCGATCATTGTTGGCGATCGGTAAATCGTTAACCGGCGTAATGGATAGTTCCACAGATACTGGAACGCTTGTCAATTCTCCATCAGACACAACGTATTGAAATGTATCTGTTCCAAAGTAATCTGGGTCGGGGACATAGGTAAAACTTCCATCAGCGGCCACGTCCAGTTGTCCATGTTGTGGATTAGATACAAGTTCTACGGTTAATCCTCGCGCTCCATTGGCATTTTCATTTGCAAGTAATCCATTGCTGCGTCCAATATCTAACTCTCCGTCTTCTGTAAGTGCATACTGCTCGCCAATCGGATCTGGAATTGAGTCCCTTGGTTCTACTATCTGAATGCTGACTGCTCCCAGGTTGCTGAGGGAGTTTCCGTCAGAGACCTGATAAAGAAATGAGTCTGTACCCAAGAAATCTGCATCCGGGTGATAAGACAAGCTACCGTTTGGGTTGAGATTTAGCGTGCCGTGATCCGGTTGTCGAAAAACGACTGCCGAAAGTGGATCCTGTTCTGGATCAGTGTCGTTGGCGAGTATTCCAGCCTCCTGCACTTCTAGCAATTGCCCCACAGCGACTTCGTACGTGTCATTGACCGCCATAGGAGATAGGCCCGCAAATACAACACGTTGTTGAAGCGGTTCCAATTGCAGCGACCTTCTCAACATACTTTTTGTAAGTCGTGATGAATTAGTACTAAATAGCTTTTCCAAGACCATGATTCTTACTCCGTTCTTTGAAATGACTTGAGTGTCTCTAACAAAACGACTCAAACGATTCGTGTGCACTCGAAGATTTGAGACGCAACGATACTGAGTTCTTTTGGACACTCCTTGCATGGTTGCGCAACGATGCGAATCATTTTTTTCTTTTTCTACTTGCTATCAAAGCTTGAAATAGCAAAAGACAATTCCGCTCTTCCCAATCACTCTTCGAGTAGCTCAGGTCGATGAATCATTGCGATGACTCTATGACAGTCAACGCTTGCATAGGCTATGTAATGCAACTCTGAATGTCAGTAACTTCTGACGACTCAACGACTTCAATCGACATAGTTTTTTTGTCGATGACAAGAATGGCAGCCAGCAGTTTTGAAAGAACGCCTGGCTGCAACGTCCCAATGAGAACGCCTTCTGATTTATGACAGCGTTCTCCAATGCTGTTGCACAAACAGCTAACCTCGTTGACAAAGATAAAATCTCAAGTTGAGTTACGTGGGATAGATGAGAGTTAACAGGCTAGCTTTACGGAATGCACGTGCGAGATCCAGCTCAGGTCAACTTCTGAAACTGTACGTTAGGGAATAGTTGCTTCAAAACGTTGGCGTCCAATCCAAACTCACGACGCCAACCGCATGCAGGTGGAAGCATTTCTTGATTGCGTCCCGTTCCGAATGCCCGCTTCGACCAATTGGTCCAGACAAGGAAATCGCCGCTTTGCTGTGGATTCACCAATATGCCTAGTAAACCCAGAGTTTCCACGAGATAACTGCCTGCGTATTTGTCGCCACCCAGTACCGGCGTATACAAATTGACTAATTTTACAGCGGTTGTGTTTGCAGGCGCACTTGCAGCGATCTCGATGAGTTGCTGCAACCGTTTCTCATCCTCCTTAGTAGGTTCCGGGGGCTGGGAAGAGAGGAACCACTCGAGGCAAACCGCTGCCTCAAAAGGCTCCACTGACTCTTTATCGCTACGTCCAGCGAGACCACAATCAGCTATTTCAAAGGCTAGATCGACGGGCATCCACTCTTGTTTCGCTTCTACGCCGCAAACCTTGCAGGCTGGTGTATACATGTCTTTGTCGAGGTCAACACGATGGGTTGGTAAATTTCGACAGGCAGCGAATGCCTGCAGCGGAGCACGCCAACGAATTCGGTCCGGATGCAGACCGGCGATAAATGCTTGCGTCAAAGACTCTAAATCGCATTTCTGTACGACTTCACGAACTCGGCTGACACATTCTGAGTGTGTGTACGACTGACGCAAGTCTGTATCAATACTGCAGCTGCGAGCAACTTCTCGATCTTCCTTCAAGGTATCTGGGAAAACCCCACTTGCCGCCCTCCTGATTGCTTTTTGCTCTTTTGGCTTCAGGTTATTAATTGCCTCCAAGGTCCTGCAAAACTCGCCAAATACGGATGTTCGCGACATATTGTTCTCCATTTTATGGGTGGCGAAACGTGTGCGGCCACAATCAGCCCACCACCGTGGCATTAGGGCCAGCGACCCACCATTTGACTTGTCACTTCCGAACAAATCAACAAGCCGTCTCGCATCACTGGGTCGTTCGAGGCACTAGACAATTTTTGACCTGATTGCAGTAAGTTCGTCTTCCTGCGTTTTTTGACCTTTCACAAAAAAGACAGGCTAGAAGCCTATCTTACACTTACATTGCGGACTCTTTTTCTCGAGCGACTCCTTAAATCGACAAGTTGTTTCGTACGGGAAGCTGGAAACCGAGTGAGCTGGAAAAATGGCAAACCTCAAAACTCACCATATATTTAGCGAAGATCCATATCTCCAGTTCTTCGGGGCCACAATCAATTCGACTCTCTCGCAAAACGGTCGTTGCGTCCACCCCAAACACGCGAAAAAAGGTACCCAATCGTCCCTCCGGACGCAAATGCTAATGGCACCAAAACACTCAAATGAACTATCTCTGTTTGAACGAGCCGAATGTATTGTTCATGCGTTAAGAAGACATCGCCACCTTTCCCGCTCGTGAAAGGTGTGACAAAATCGACCGCTAGCAGCCCCATCAGTCCAGACAGTCCACCTATCGCAGCAACGATCAAACGATGCCTTATGCCAAACGCAACGGCTATCGTAACACACACGGTAGCCGCAAATAGAGGGATCGATACTAGAGACGCAAATCGGTTGATTCTTGCGATTGAAAGAAACAATGCACAGGCAGATATCGCGAACAAGAAATCCTTTATGGTCGTGCGCCGGCTTGGCTGTTGCATAAAAAGTTACCAGCGTGTCGCGTTATTCCTTGCTGCTGCAATGTCATGAATGAGTGCACACCGGGTCATGGTAACGGGAATAGGATCCACTTGCAACTTAAGCTTCACTCTCCGTAGAAGAACTCATTTTCACAAAGTAGGTTCTGGGCCAATCGCAAGATATTTCGCGAACGCTGATTGAAAGCTTCCCCAAGAAGAGTCTACATTTCTTTTTTGGCAGACTGTCTGACTAGTATGCGTTGGACGAGACACTTGTTTATTCGTGGTCTTGATACTTCGAAATCAACCGTCCGCCGCACGACGTCCCGTTCGGCTCATTCGGCTCACGGGACGTACTTTCGATCTCATCCTCGAGTTTCTGGTTCCTTCCTGTGAAACCTGCTCGTTTCGCAGAATTAGTGGCGAGCATTGCTCACTAGCCGGCATTTTGCCTTGAACCCAGTTTGAGCAAGAAAGTAAAAGCCGTTCTATTGAAATTACCCTATTCTAACCTGTAAAGTAGGTATTCTGATCAGCAGGGAATGAACTTGGGCCATTGGAATTCGAAGAGCGAAAATCGCTGCCGTAGGAATTTGGAATTGCCTGTGAATTCGAGGTTGATACTGGCGCTGTAGGTTGAGGAGGTCGATTTCCGTAAGCCATTAGTGGCGAAGCCTGTTCGGTTGAATTGCGATCGGTAATGTACTTTTCAGTCCACACTCGCCATGGAGACTCGACAAATTCGCGGACCGGAACTTTGCGTAGCTGCAGGCCACTACGGGCTATCAAGCGAACTTTGCAATCAGCATGACAAACACGCATGTTGTAGCAGTAGCGAACGGAGTCCCAATATGGCTTCATCTTTGGCTGATAATGACCGCTTTTGCCATTGAATTCGCAGATTCGCCCGTTGGAGACTCGCCATTCACCGGCCCCCAACACTGCACCACCCGCCAAAAAGCTAGAGTGATGGAATCTCGCAACTTTATGAGAGTGTGAGTAGAAACTAGAATCCGGCGCTTGCACCCAGATGGCCCAACCAAGCCCACTTGCCACCGTGCAAAGCTGGGTTGTATCGAACAAATTGCCGCCGCGTAGCAAAGTACCTACGTGAAACTTCAAGCGATACTTTCTTCGATCGGCTTCATTGGAAATGTACTTCACACCTTCCAGAAACCGTTGACGCGCAGTCAGATTGTGTTTTGTCGTATCAAATTTTTGCACAATCAGGCCAGTGTTATTGTCGGTGGTTCTGGCGAGTAGGGTCTCGATTTCTGACTTCAGAATCGGTCGATTGAGTTCTTGCCTCAGCCATTCGTAGAATGGATCAAGCAATCCGTCTCGTGGATTTGGCTCATCGTCCTTGGGGGCCTGTTCGGGAAACATTTGACGCCAGTAACGGTAGAATTCGAAAACCCACTGACCAAAATAGTGAGGCTGCCCCGCAACATTCGCGGACCCGAGTTCTAGGAGTGCATGTCCCTTAAGATCAACCAAATTCAAGCCACGTTGAAAACCAATTTCAATTCGGCCATTTCGCGATACCTGCGAAGGAGTTCTGCTGACCCAGTTCATGATAATCTTCCACCTGCCTGAACCAATGAAACGTTATCCCAACCAGCGGCAAGCGAGGCAGCCACCGGTCTCTAGTATCAGTGCGACAAACGGTTGGAAAATGACTCATATTAAATCTGTGAAATTCGACACCTCTCGCTGAACGTGTGACATACCGAGCGCAACTGACTCTCCCACCGAAAGTTACGTCGTATTCGACGTGACTTTCGGAAGGAAGGTCGGAGCCCAAAAAGGCTGGTGGCTATACAAGTTAAATCGCGTTGAGAAATGCAACCAAACCTGGGGTCCCGCGAATCAACTGAATGCCACTTACCTGCAAATTCCACCTGGCCTCCGAACCTGTCATCTCTGGCTCTCAATGTCGCGTTTCAACCAAGCACGGGCAAACGCCCAGTCTCGATCAGCAGTCGCCTTGGAGATTCCCAACATGGACGCTGCATCGGCAGCAGACAGGCCGGCAAAATAACGCAATTCCACCAGCTTGGCTTTGGCAGAACTGACTGTGGTTAGACGATCTAAAGATTCGTGTACAGCCAACATTTCATCGTCTAGATTTTCCGTTGCGATCAATACTTCATCAAACTCAACCCGCTGAAGATTCCCCCCTCGCTTGAGGCGTTTTTTCCGTCTTGCGTTTTCGATTAGAATTCTGCGCATGGCCTGTGCTGCGGCTGCAAAAAAATGACTTCGATTTTGCCAGGTGCTTTGGGATTCGCTACCTACCAATCGCAAAAAAGCCTCGTGAACCAATGCTGTTGCACTAAGAGTTTGCCCTACCGGCTCAGCGGACATTCGCGCTGCTGCTAGTCTCCGCAACTCCTCATAGACTAAGCTCAACAGCTCGTTTGCTTTGGCAACATCTCCGGATTGCACGGCATCCAGGATGCGGGTAACATCACTCATGTAGGCAAGATCCTTTTGAAAACCAGTGAATTACAAGGGTCGCAATCAATTTCACGCGATAGCGACTTGCGCCCAACAACCTGGGCATGCGCTCTGAATAATCTACCAAAAGCGTTGCTGGAATTCTGTTCCTTCAAATCCCAGTGCTTCGCGAAGTTTTAGGATAAGGCATTGTCTGGGCCTGAATCTCTCCCATTCCGATCAATTCCAGGAAGTAGGTGAGAGGAGCGACGACGAGTAGGGGAGAGCCAATTCTGTTCAGCTCGAAAAATTTCACGGCCTTTCTCGAAAACCCATTTCAGCTAGGTACTCCATAAAGATCGCTGGCGTGCCAACTCCTCTTAATGCATTCTAAGAATGGTAAGTCAATGACTGAAGAAGAGATCTTCGACGCTGCAATTCAAATTCCAGTGGAGCAACGCGGTGAATTCTTAGATCGCATCTGCTCCTCAGACACTGAGTTAAGAGCATCTGTTGAGCATCTCCTCCGGTTGGCAGAAAGTTCAACGGCCTTCATGTCCCAGTCGCCATGGAGTCAGAATGAGCCAACAGCTCATAAAGTCAATCAGACAGATGTGGCAATTGGGTGCTATCGGCTAGGTGAAAAACTGGCTGAAGGTGGTATGGGCATAGTTTATCGCGCCTATCAAACAGAACCAGTCGTTCGGCAAGTCGCCTTGAAGGTCATTAGACCAGGCCTGGACACGCGAGAGTGGCTATCTCGGTTTCGCAGTGAACAGCGACTTTTGGCTGCGCTCGACCATCCATATATTGCAAAAGTTTTTGAGGCCGGATCCACCGAAACTGGCCGTCCGTATTTTGCAATGGAGTTCGTAGAAGGATTACCAATCACTGAGTACTGTGACCAACAACATCTTTCGACGGTGGAACGACTACGGTTGTTCGTCAACGTCTGCAAAGCGGTACAACACGCGCATTCCAAATCGATAGTGCACCGTGATCTTAAACCAAGCAACATTTTGGTGGAAACTCACGACAGTAAGCCTCAACCGAAAGTGATTGATTTCGGGATCGCCAAAGCACTTGACCGAACGGAACTAAATCAAACCTTGGCCACCGGAGATATGCAGCTCTTGGGGACCCCCCTTTACATGAGCCCTGAGCAAGCCTCCATTAAATCTATCGATATCGACACACGTAGCGACATTTACTCACTAGGTGTTCTGCTGTACGAGTTGCTGACGGGCGTTACTCCTTTTGAACGCCAACGCCTATCCTTGGCAAGTTATGAAGAGATGCGGCGGATCATTCGCGAAGAAGATCCTCCAAAACCAAGCACTCGAGTGAACATGCTGGGCGAATCGGCCTCAGCAGCGAGCGCAGCACGGGGCACAGATGCTAGGCGATTAGGTCGCCTCCTACAAGGTGATCTAGATTGGATCGTCATGAAAGCGATCGACAAAGATCGTAATCGGCGGTATCCAACAGTCAACGACTTTGCGGAGGACGTACAGAGGTATTTGGATTGCCAACCGGTACTTGCCACTCCTCCTAGCCGTTGGTACCTCATCAAGAGAATGCTGCAACGAAACCGTTGGTCAGCGTCTGTTGCTGCAGCCATGCTGGCCCTGTTACTGATAGGCACAGTCGGAACTACAGTTGGATTTGTCTCAACCATACAAGCCAACCGCGCACTGGATAAATCCCTCGAGAATGAAGCGAATTTGCGATTTGCAGCTGAGGAAAGTGAGAAGCGGGCCATTCAAGAGGCTGAAGAGGCCCAAAGGCAATCAGAAATCGCACACGAAATTGTCAACTTTTTGAGTGAAGATTTGCTGGCAGCTGTAGCGCCATCGGTAGCACCTGGCCGCGGACGCGATGTGCGGATGCGAGAAGTATTGGATGAAGCAGCCAAACGGATTGAAACAGCTGCCGCCCTGGGCGGACGCTTTGCCGATAAGCCAAAGGTAGAAGCTGCACTGAGGCTGACCATCGGCAGAACTTACACAGACTTAGGATTTGTTGATCTCGCAGCACCACATGTTGAGCGGGCTGCGAAAATTCAACGCGAGCAACTGCCGAGTGACCTACAACTCGAAACTGAGGTGGCCGATAAATTATCCGAAGTTTACTCGCTGCAAGGCAAGGCGGAATTGGCGATACAACTCGGAAAGCGAGCCCTCGATGGTTACTCAAAAGAATTTGGTTCCAATGATCGCAAAGCTTTGACAGCCATGAATAATCTGGCGGCTATCTATTCGCGCCAAGGTGAATTCCAAAATGCGGCCAAACTTTTCGCCGAACTAGCCGCTATCCGTGTTCAGTTGCTAGGCCATGACCACCTAGACACGATCATCACACATTCCAATTTGGCAAATAGCCAACTACGGCTCAATCAGCTGGAACCAGCTGACAAGCTTTTGAGTAGTTTGCTTCCTCTGACCCGAGAGTCAAAAGATCCGGAAACCCTATCCACGATCTTGCAAAACTTGGGCGAAGCGCGAGCCAAGCAAGGGCAGTTAGACTCCGCCAAGTCGATGTTCGAAGAATCTTTGGAAATAAGAAAAGAACTTCTGGGTAACGAGCATCCACAGACGATGGAGTTGGTGAGCTATCTCGGGGTGCTTGCATCAATGCAGCAGGATTGGGAAATCGCAGAAACCCATTTTTCTACGGTCCTAGATAGTAATCGAAAGTTGCTTGGTGCGCAAAGTACACAAACCGTTTCCGCAACTGTCAACCTTGTGTCTGCCCTATTAAATCTTCAAAAAATCGATGATTCGATCGAACACCTGGATCAAACACGACAGGATGCTGAGACATCGCTAGGTCACGACAATTTATATATTCGACGATTATATAAGATGTATGCGTTTGCGGCCGATGCTCTGCACGAATCTTCACACGAGCCAGATAAAGAGAAGCGTGTCCGAGAATTACTAATCCAGCATTATTTGATTCTGGCCCATCGCAATGAACCAACGCCTAGCGATTTGTACGAGGCTGCATTGGCCCTCGCCGACCCCGCCTTTGGCGACCTGCACGATCTATCTAAGGCCATTGAATTCACGCGTTTGGCGATTGAGCGAACCGATTCCACGGAAACGGAAACTCTTCGTACCTATAAGGACTCACTGGATCGCATGCAACTCGAGCTCTCATCTTTACCCGGCGCAAAAGCAGAATAGGTCCGTTCCCGAGGCTGCGCTTTGAATTTCGCTCGAATCACTTATGCCGATTACTCCGTCTATTGCCTCTGCTGTGCATAGGCTTGCCAACTACGACCGATATTCCTGTGCATCATGCCTGCAGTATCCGCGATTGTTTTTACATGAGAACGATGTAGCAGTTTTTGCTCGCTTGAAATCCACTTAATTTTTAATGTGAAGGCGTCGTAAGTTTTGAAGTTACTTGCATGACTACTGGTCAAAAGAACGTCGTAATAATCATCACAGTCGGAAAAGCCGACAACGGTAAGAATGCCACGATGGCCATCTCCTGCGCACTCTCAGCGTTGGCTATTGGACACAATGCGGCAGTATTCCTGACTAGTGATGGAGCCGTATGGGGTTATCGCGGAAGTGCACATGGGATCACCGTACAGGGATTTCCACCGCTAGAAGACTTGCTGGAACAATTTCTAGAAAGCGGTGGACGTTTGATCCTGTGTTCGGTATGTCATCGCACCTGCAGCACGGGGGGCCCCACGGACAATCCAAGCATACATAAACTGCCACAAACTGAAATCGCTGGATTCACAACGATTCTCGATCTTGCAATGGATGGAATAACTATCACGTTTTAGTGTGAGTCGCACGGAGATCTCGTGTTTAACGCCAATAATTTCACCGATTACCAGAGCCAAATGAACGCTCACTTTATTGGATAAGCGCAAAACGTTTCCATGGAAGGAAATTGCTATGCAACGGAATGCAGTCCAGGCCAATTTGTTCAGAGCCGTATTGCTTCTGCTCGTTGGGAGCGGCCCCATCAGCTTTGCACAAATGGGACACGTATTGGAAGCCGTGGGGCCAGTCAATCAGTCCATGGCTGGTGCCGGAACTGCGTTACCTTTGGATGCCATGGGGGCATTGCATTGGAATCCAGGGAGCATCAGCGGGCTTTCCAGTTCGGAGATGAGCTTTAGTTTTACAGCCTTCGCACCGGTGACTAGTCTCCAATCGCAAGTAGCCGCAAATGCATTCGGTCCCGGTGCACCTCCGGCTACTCTCAGCGGCTCGACTACATCGGACACAGATATCAGCCCGATTCCGGCGATGGCAATTGTCCACCGCCCCTCAGCATCTCGCTGGACTTTTGGACTTGGCGGTTACGGCATTGGTGGTTTTGGAGTGAATTTTCCTACAGACCCAAACAATCCAATCCTCACGCCACAGCCGCCATTGGGAGGTATGGGATTTGGCGCAATATTCTCGCGATTTCAACTCATGCAATTCAGCCCAACAGCTTCGTATCAATTGACTCCGTGCTGGTCAATTGGATTTGCCCCAACCGTTAACTGGGCCACTCTTAGCATCACACCGTTCAGCGCGGCTGCCCCAAATCTGGATGGAACGTATCCCAATGGAGCGATTGGCGATGATTCTTGGGGCATGGGTTTTCAGGTTGGCACGTACTACCAAGCTGCCAATTCTCCATGGAATCTAGGCCTGTCCTACAAAAGCACACAATGGTTTCAGACCTATCGGATCAATTCGATGGACAGCAACGGTGCCTACCGTCAGCTGGCTATCAATCTAGACTATCCTTCGATTCTTTCACTAGGCGTAGCTTACCGTGGTTTTAATCGAGTCAGGATTGCGAGTGATGTGCGCTACATCGACTACAAAAACACGGACGGGTTTCAGGCTGCCGGATTCGATGCCAATGGTGCAGTGACTGGTTTCGGCTGGAAGAGTATCTGGGCCAGTTCCACGGGATTGGAGTACGCTATATCCAATCGCATGTTCTGGAGGTGGGGTTATACATTCAATGAAAGCCCCATAAGCAGCCAGCAAATGTTTTACAATTCACCAGCGCCAGGAATAGTACAACATCATTTGAGCACAGGGTTTACAAGGTTTTGTGATTCAGGCTGGAACATTTCCATGGCCTATCAGCACGGATTTGAAAACACGGTTAGCGGTCGCTGGTGGCACCCATCATTGGGAGCAGTCTCAGGTACAAGTGTCGCCGGAACTTTAGCCACTCACGCCCTAGTAGCCGGAATTAGCCGCAAGTTTTAGCTCCCCGAAGCCGCGCTAATTGTGTTTTCGATCGAGGCGGGAATGGGACCGCCTCGCGTCCCAGGCCGCGCGTTCATCCTTGTAGAATTGGCCTACCCCTCCGTTACAATTCCCTTGTAGGGTTCGCGAAGTTTGTAGAGCGATTGTCTTCGTTCGCCGAAGGAGATTCGGCCCTCCCCGACCACAGTTCATTGCGGTCGACCCTCCCGATTTTTCGGGAGGGCAAGCAGTCACGCGCTAAGACGATGTCCGGGTTTGCTTATAGTACGAAGCTTCCAGCGATTCCAGCCTGGCCTGATAAAAAGTCTCCCATAGCCCCAAGTTTTCGAAATTTTATTGAGGCAAGCCTTTGGGTGTGCTCGCGGAAGGGTGCGTTCACAGAATCTGGCGAACTTACCCTCCTAGGCTTGGCAGGGTCGGAAAAGGAATTGTCTCTTGGACGATTCCTTTTTCGGGGAGGGGCCGGCTAGTTGAAAAGGCCGGACACATAACCAACAGCCTAGTCACGCAGTAGTTCTATCGGAAAACACACCGTGAAATACATGCTCTGTAGTTGCGACTTTCATGGAACCATAAGTACAGTTCCGTCGGTAATGGCGAGCAAAATCAATTTCAATCTCCACATGTGAGTCTTTCGGTTCCAGCTGAGGAAATCGGCCCTACCCGACTGCATTTCATTGCGGTCGACCCTCCGATTTTTCGGGAGGGTAGGGTGCATCTGGCTTTGCGCGCCCTGAAACACTCTTATACCTGCCTTGATCTTGTCCAGTATGATCCATGAGAGCAAGAGCAATGGGAATTGAAGACTTTGAAAATGCCAAAGCAGGACTCAGTTTGTATGGTAAAAAGTCGATTCAGGGTGGCAATATCTTCTGGTTCAAAATGAGATTGGTGGCTGGCATCATTTTTTCTGGCGCGATGGCCATATGGATTCTGCTAGGTTTGTTAGGCTAGAAGAGTTGCACCGACTTGTATCCTTGCGTCTCAGCGTCGCTACTTCACACCGACAAGGGTTCGTCTGCTATTATCTGCGCGCAAAAATCAAATTCCCCTACATGAAGTCTGCTTTAAAACCGACGCTTGATTGCTACTAGTGTGCGATCAGTGCCTTCCGATGCGCGGGAATCCTGCATGGGTAACATGCGTCCCAAGTGGTCGACGATCTCAGTGACCGACTCATCTTGCATACTGCGAAGCATGCCAACCAACGACTCTTGAGTAAAACCTCCACGTTGAATGCCTCCCAAAACATCAGCTGTTGCAAGAATCAGCAGTTCACCACCCTCCAGGTACAGTTGATGATTGCGAAAGACCGTGTCAGGCTGAGCAGACAGATAAGTCGCAGTACCACTCAATGGACGAAAACCACGTGAGTCAACGACGAGTGCCGACATGTCACCCGCAAACGCAAGTTGTGTCGAACCTGATTCGGGGTGGATCTGTAGATAACACAGAGAGCTTCGCCAATCCCCATCTTGAGAATCCCACAACAAGTCATTCACCTTACGAAGTACTTGATGAGGCATATGCTTGGAGTTCCAACATGTTTCCACTATGGCTTGCATATTGGCAGCGACTATTGCACCAGCTGCACCGCAAGCTTTAGCATCTCCCACCGACACACAGATCTGTTGGTATTTGTTCAGAGTCCAAGTATGAAAGTTGCCACCCAACGCACCGCCTTGGAATGTCCAGCCCGCGATTTCGTAATCCAGATGCAAAGGCTGTGTCGATGGTAGACGCGATGACTGCACTAAACTCGCCGATTCTATTTGACGGTTTATTCCGCGAGTACGTAGTACTTCGTCAGCCAAAACGCTGCGTTCGAGGTCAGCCAGTACTTTGTCCGCTGCTGATTTGGCTGCGTCAATATCAAGCGTGCTGAAATCGCGAACGTGATCGCTCCAAAGCCAAAGAGTTCCGTGGGGCATAGTTGGTGAACCAATCGGAACACACATTCCCGCGAGTGCATCCTCGCGAGGACACCCCCATTCAGGAGCCAGTCGCGTGTTCTCTAGCAATACAGCATTACCCATTAGAGCTTCAAGATCTGCCATGGCGCCACGGAGTGATCTTGGTGGCTCTGCCAGTGCGGCTTTCGTTAGCCCCCAGCAGGCCCGCATCTTGAGTTCACTGGTGGTCTCATCTAGCAAATAAATTGCAGCGCTATCGCTGCCAGTTAATTCCGCCGCCCGATGCAGAGACTCGTGCATGCGAGAAACCAAAAGTTCCGTTTCATCTTTCTGGAGGGACACTCCTACACCAGTCGCTAGCTGCGCTTCTTGCAACTCAAGGCGCTGTTCCGTTTGTTCAAGCCGACTTATTAAACAATCGATCTGTTCCAGCAGATTCCAGGCAGCTTCCTCGCTACAAACTGGGGTCACCTGAAAGTCCGCGTCCAACATGCCATCCATCGGACTTGTATCAACGAGTTGCATCCGTTCACGAATGGATTGCCTATGCTTGGATTGTTCTCCAAGGGAACTTCCGAACTGATTTGCCGTCGGATCATGAGGAGTTGGTTTGGAGTTGCGTGGCTGCCAACCGGTGGCATCTGTGAATGCAGCAAGCAGGTTTTCTAGGTCGTACCGTTGGGGACGCGCCAAATCATCCCTTGCGGCTGCATTCTCAACGTGTAATCTGAGATGGGTCGAGTTTTTACCGGCCACCGTGTACCTTTCTCAATAGACGCTGAATAATCGCGACTTCACTATGTCTTTGCCCAAAAACATTGTTGTCTTTGCCCAAAACATTGTTTTTGCGCAAAACAATCCGAGACATCGAATGGTGCCCAACATTTTGCACCACAGTCTTACGACGCGATAACAAAGCTTGTGATGGGCTGAGAGTGCTTTGGAAGTGAACACAAATTACTTCACTCCGTGTCTCTAAGTAGGCCCCCGAGCCTGGATCAATTTTCCGGCTCAATAACTTCGACAAGTTGACGCTGGGGAGCACAAACTCCGTACAGCTCGCTGCTCAGATGTTAAACTTTATCGCCTGCTGAAAGATGAAGGCGTCGAGAAAATATGTGATTTTTGCAATCTATGCGGGGTAATGCATTTCCATTCGGAAGAAGCACTACGCGCGTTGAATCCACTACAAAAGAAAACCCCGCACGAGGACCATGCGAGGTTTTTCGGAGTTTAGTATCAAGGTTTGGATTACTTGGTCAAATTGTAATCTTGCTGAGTTTTAGGAGGTTTCACTTCCAAAACCAATTCGGATTGCCCATTGTACTTCTTGGGCAAAAGCTCTTCGGTGAGGTCTCGCATCGGAGAGTCTGGCATCGAGCTATCCATGGGCTCTCGTCCAATAATCTTGACGCCATTGATCTTGACCGTTTTCTTCCCAATTGGGACTTCGGTAGCAAGGTATTCTCCGTTTGTAATGGGAGCACCTGCTGTAGGACCTGTGCCATCTTCAGGGAAAAACGTAATAGCTCCTCGTTCGACAGGCACACCTTCAAAGGTTACTTTGCCACTGACAGTGGCGGTATTGCCTGAGCAACCACAGCAACAGGCAATAAAACCGAGCACTATCCACCGATTCCGACGACGCAGCCTAATAAACAATTCAAACACCTTTGATCTCTACCAATCTCCCTAGAACCAATACGACGCGGGCACTTATTCAAAAACCGTTACGGCCTCACCGTTTTGGCTAGAACCGGTTGCTTGGTAGGCAGAAATGTCCACATTGTTGGATACAAAGGACACAGAACCATCACAACGTGCCATTGTGACACCACCAACATGTTGGCTGCGGGCAGCTTGTTGGTTGGGTTCATCTTGGTTGCTAGTGTCGGGTAGGCATGGCAGGTTTTGGCTAGGCAGATTAGCCTTTAAGCCGCACAGGCCAAGACGATCGAGAACGCTTGAATTTGGCGACTGGTGGGTATTGAATCCAGGACGGTTATCCTTGTGGTCCAAAACATCAGCACGTTGATCAATGACGTCCGAGCCTTCATTACCTTCATTAGGCGGAATCAAACATTCTGACATCATAAACGTGTTAGATAGACCATCTGAAATATCCTTAAGTGCCGACTTGGTCTTATTGAACTTAAATGGAGCCGACAATTCGCCAGGTGTATAAGGTGCAGCACGTGTGGGATCTTGGTTCAATCCCATATTCACGACGTAATTACCACGAACGCGCCAGTATTGGTCACCCTTCCAATAAAGGACACCTGCGTTAGGATCACTTGGGCAACGAATGGTTGCCGCCACTTGAGTACAAACTCCCTTTGTGGAATTGATGTAAGTATTGGGAATTTCGTAATTCATCTTTTTGTAGTTGTACATCGATGCAAGATTGTTCTGCTCGATGAAGGGCCAAATATCCATATAGAACGTCTTGCGTTTAGTGACGATTCCGTTGAAGGTTCCACCGCTAAGGCCCCCATAAGGAAACGTCTTGTACGCGGATTCAAAATTATGCATGGCTAATGCATATTGACGAATGTTGTTGCTACATTGCATGCGACGTGCCGCTTCGCGAGCAGCTTGAACAGCTGGCAACAGCAAGCCAACCAAAATGCCAATAATCGCAATAACGACTAATAACTCAACCAGAGTAAACCCAGATCGAATAGATATCGAATCTCGCCTCATTTCATAATGTCCTTATAGATGATTGCCGCGGCGGGTAAAGATAAGCGCCAAAATTGCATACCACGGCTCAGAATATACCTTAGCGTACTAAATCCTACGCCAATGGCAATAGCCAGTTACCCCTCCTATGGGAAAAATATAGAGTAAAGCAGGACTCTCGTATCTCGCATCAAGATGCGCGGTGCTACCTAATCTACTCCATTACTCACATTGGTTTCGGGTTTTATAGAGTTGGTTTGAGGCGGATGCTCCAAAATTCGTGACCCCGGATATTTGGACGCCGGATTCCCAGAAGACTTAGATCACACTGAATCCCCGAGTAGTCAGCAAGTCCGCCAATGTCCGTTTCGCTTCCTGTTCACCGTGAACTAGACGTATTGCCTTAGGGGGCTGGGAGAAGCCTTCAACAAAGCGCAGGAGATCCGACTGATCGGCATGGGCCGAGTAGCCTGACAATTGGTGTCGTTTCGCGTGGATATCGTATCGCTGGCCATCCAGCTTGACCCAATCGGTATCTTGTATGTAACGTCCTGGAGTTCCAATCGCTTGATAACCGACGAACACAATATCCGTTTTGGGATCCGAAATAAACTCTTTTAGGTAGTTCACTACACGCCCACCCGTACACATTCCACTGGCTGCAATTACGATCGCTGGAAGCTTAGATTTTTTAAGGTATTCGATTGTGCTGCGATGTTCATCGACATCATCAATCTGCACCAGATTTTCAAAGACTAAAGGTTGATCATCGTAAGTCAGAACATGCTGGGCCTCGTCATCCCAGTATTGCTTCATATCGTCGTAGAGTTCCGTGAATCGATTGGCCAATGGTGAATCGACTATCACGTCTACCGCTTTAAGCAAAGTACATCCGCGCTGCTGCTCAAGATGATGAAAGATAGTATTCATTTCATACAACAGCTCTTGAGTCCGACCTAGGCTAAAGGCTGGGATGATCGTAACTCCCTTATTTTCAAGTGTGTGACAGAGCACGGATTCGAGCCGTTGAACTCGCTGTTCTCGCCCTTCGTGATTGCGGTCACCGTAGGTACTTTCCAGGACAAGCAAATCTGCCTTCTCCGGACTCACCGGATCCTTCAACAGGGGTTGGCAGCGACTTCCCAAGTCCCCACTGAAAACGAAACGTTCATTTCCATGATCGACTTCAACGATGGATGAACCAAGCACGTGTCCGGCTGGGGTAAGGCGAAGCTCTATGCCACCATCCAGTTTGTGCCATTTGTAGTAGGCCATCGGACGGATGTGGTGGCGCAAATCATTGAGAAACCGCTCTATCATTCGCCGATTTCGAGTAACTCCCACTCGCAAGGCATCTTCCAGCATAAGTGGCAAAAGCCTAGCTGTAGGCGGACTACAATAGATTGGGCCTTTAAATCCAGCGGCGATAAGATATGGAATTCGGCCAACGTGGTCCAAGTGAATATGAGTTACGACGAGGGCCTGGACATCAGCTAGCGGAAATTCGATGATCTCTTGATTTCGGTTCTTGGCGTCTGCTCCTTGAAACATGCCACAATCGACAAGCCAGGATCGGCCCTTTGAAAAAATAAGCTGATGGCACGATCCGGTCACTCCGTCGAGTGCGCCATGGTGAATGACCTGCATATTATTTCCTCATCGAAACAAGTAACTAACCCTGTAGTTGGTGAGCCTTGGCCATAGCGTCCTCCGCCAACTGAATGTATCTGCGATCTTGTGTGCCCGCAAAGGCTCGCTGATAGGTGACGCTCATTGCCGTATAGTTGAAGGCCTCATTGGGTTCCAAGTTGCATGCTTGTTGTCCATGTTCGATTGCCATTTCAAAATTGCCTTGAAGAGTGTAGATTCGCCCCAAGGTAAGATGACTCAGAATATGAGCCGGTTCTGCGGTGAGAATCTCGGTAAGAATAGCAATAGCTTCATCGAATTTGCCTTGATCCTTCAGGGCCTCTGCAACATTGTATCTAGTAGCGATATCGCTCATTGAGTTTCTGCCTTTTGGTTAGTTCCCAATCAACACTTGAGGTGCATAACCCCGCCTATGGCCGTGAGGATGCCACGCTCCCTTTGGTATCTCGATAGGGGCACAAGTTTATCCGACCCAAAGCATCTAGACGACCATGTTGGCTTACTTTTCTCCCACAAGCAGTTCAAAACATGCCAATCATTTTTGAAACGCAATTTACTGTGATTTGGGGAACAGCCAGATTAACTCACCGTAGCCACTAACGCTACGATCACCGAGACTGCGATATACTCGGCTCGAATAGGGTCTCCATGTATCTGGCAAATGTGCTCCGATTTCCGAGAACAATAACGGTAACATGGACAACTCAACTGCGTCGGGCGAAGTGAAACCACCAACCCTGGATATCTGCTTGCCCTGTCTGTCGAGAACCTCATTGAACAGCCAAAGCTGACCGTCCTCTGGAATCTCCTTGGGACGTTGCAGAGCCGAAGAGAAGACAATTGTACCGCGCCGCATACCACAACTGATTGGCTTCTCAACCGCTCCACACAGAATCAGCGTGCCTGCCAACATGTCAGTAGCAACTGCAGCCGCCGTCTGACCATGGATAACCACTGTCCCTCGTCGCATACGCATAGCTAACCATTTCCCACAGTGTCCTTCTACGATTAGCAATCCGCCGCGCATTCCAATTCGCGATCGCATAGAGGCACCAGCGGCATAATCACCGACGTTCCCTTGAACAATGATCGTGCCTGCTTTTTGACAGCAGGATACGTGGTGGCCGGCATTTCCCTTAACAAGGATGCGCCCACCGGACATGAATTCACCTAGAAAGCTCCCAGCGTCTCCCTCAACGATGAGTTCTTCACTTTGCCAGTGGCAACCGATGTAGTGGGTTTTACTAAGATCACCACTGAAAACAAGTGTTTGACTTGGGCCCGACGAGATATTAAATAGATCCCCTAAGGCAAACGACTTTCCGTTTCCAGAGATTTGGATGTTAGACCATTTAGCCTTCGGCAACGAACTGAAATGCTGCAGTGTCAATGGGCTTGCGTCAAGGTGCAACGCGGAAGCCGAACTCTTTATTTGCAATCTAGGGAACATATGCTATTGCAGAATCTCTCGCAGATGAAAGTGGTATGGCCCCAATTTACCACCATAATTTCCACCCGTTACACATCGCAAGCCATAACGAGTTCCTGCCTCGCAAGCGGCCTGAATACCAGTTCGCATGGCTCGTTTGACATCATCTTGATTCAACCCGTCGATGACTACCTCCAAGGCTGCATGCACGCCCGGCGGTAGTTTGGAACTTGTAATACTCCGCAGGCTGGGGCAATAGGCATCGTTTGTACTTGCGCGCAGTCCCTTGTACTTTGAACCAACCTTGGAGCCGCTGCGTGCAACGCCGCCTGGAAAGGGCATAATGACACTCCTTACAAAACGCATGGCCTGCATCGCGGACTCACAAGCGCGGAGTGCTCCCGACAACGATTCGCTCAGGACAAGAAAATTCCCTCCACCGATGGCCTTTGTACAACCCGTAGACTGTTCACAAACAAACTCTCCGTCCATTACTGGAATGCGCCAATACCTCCGCTCTCCAACTTTTTTGGAAATTTGGTAGCCATCTCCAAAGTAGCGAAGTTTCTTTCCCATGGAGATTTGTTTGTCGCTGTCGAGGCCTGAAAAAACACTGGTCGATGGACAAGTCAACACACATTGCCCGACACGTCTCACTAATTGTTTTTCTAATTCTTGGGCAGAAAAGCTAAACAGCAGGACCGCAATGCCGGGACGCTGATCGGGGGTCTGCTCTGGTTCAATCTCACGTTCAATCCCAGCTTCGCACGCGCAGCCAATCACGCTGGTAGCAAATCCCGTCATCGACTCCGCAGCCCGTCGCGCCCAAAAACGATCTGCGGCGGTAATAATCACGCGCGTGGCAACCATCGGAAATGCTTCAGCAAACGTATCTTCAATTTCGACTTCGTTAATTCGCATGCAATCTCGAACTTCTAATGGCCCACGTAAACTGGGCATTGGCCAACGTGTTGTAACATTTCTTCGTCACTAAGCGTCAGAGAATCTAGGCTGACGCGCAAGGTGCCTTGGATCATGTCCGCGAATTTGTTCACTGTTTCCAAATCACAATCATATCGGAACGCATAACAATCTGTATGCAGGCGAGGAAGTTCAATATGATCCCATGCATGACCGGCAGACTGATCAAAGATTTTGCGTCCCCGCTTGATTAAGAACACGACCTCCCGAAAGGTTTGCTCCCAGTTTTCGTGCTTTCGGTAGGCCACTACATCGGCCAATCTACCCGATCGCAAGGATCCGCAGTGCCGATCAATTCCGAGAATTCTAGCTGGAGCCGCGCGAGTAATAATCGCAATTTCGTCGAGCGAATACTCTCTTTGAATCTCTCGCAACAAAGTCCTTTGGCCAACGTCTGGATGAATCTGTTCCAGCATTTGCAACCGGAAGCTGCGATCCATCAGCAGACGAATCAAATGCGGATAACTGGTGAAAGGTCCTCCGTTGGGATGATCTGTCGTGAGAAAAACTCGCCAGGGATCAGAAATCAATAGCATAAGCTCTAGTCCGATGGCCCACTGCAGACTATGAACGTACTGACGATTTTCATAACGCATCGGCACAAGACCACAGCCAGCCTGGCATTCGATCTCATTGACAATCCAGTTATTTGGTTTGGCGAAGCGGTGATTTCGATACTGGGCAGCCGAATCTGCAGATAATGTGATCGTTTGACCAAACACGACTTGCCCAACGTCCAAACTGATATTTGTGTGCTCATTTACATAATGGGCCAGGCATTCTGCAGCACTGCCCATACCGTACGGCCCATCGTCTGAGTAACAGTGAAACTGAGCGTGGGTAAGGTGTAGTCGACACCCTTCGGCAGCATTCAATGTAGCCAATGTCGATCGTATATTGCCCGCAATCCCCAAGTTGCTGGCATGCACATGCAAGGGATGAGGTACTCCCAACGAATCCACGGCTTGAGCAAGCCGCCGGATGACGCTGCGTGGGGTCACTCCAAAATGAGAATGCGGAATGTCAACGTCCAAATTCCGTTGATTGAATTTGAACGCGCTAATACCGCCCGGGTTAACGACTTTAACGGCTAATGCGCGACTGGCGTGCATCGACCAGCCCACCAGGGACTTCAATGTCTCGTCATCTACATCTTCTCCAATCAGCTTCAACAACCAATCTTCATTTCCTAGAACTACATAAGCACCGGTATCCAAATTGGGCGTGTCAGCTAATTCGAGATGCGTATGCCTGGCACCAGATAGCAACATGGCCGGTTCAAAACACGTGGTATAACCCATCGCGTTGTAAAGTCGACCGTTTCTATGACAAGGCCAAATGGGGGTAGAGTCCGGAAGCGATTCCGCCAAACACCTAGCGAGATTAACTTTGCCACCAGCGATATGCGTATGGATATCAATCCCACCGGCCATCACTATCAAGCCAGCAGCGTCGATTTCGTCTACACATTTAGAAAGTTTCGTCGATTCGGAATCCGTGAGTAAACGCCCGTCCTGCGCAACGAGCGTAATTTCCTGGCCATGCCGCTCATGCTCCGGGTCGACTATTCGAGCGTTGCGAATTCGGAGCAAATCAGTCATGTGAATCATGCAAGATTGTTTTTTGTGTCCTACAGCCCATATCCAATATTCTACTCCGTTTGAGCAAATTGAACGAGGATGGGCCAGCCGCCGGTCTTTTTGAAGCTCAAGTACCGTTGTGTTTGCGGCGTAAGGAGTCGCTCAACAATAAGAGTCCGCGTTGTTAGGCGAGCGGCAGGA
>JAGQOY010000101.1 GCA_020427005.1 Planctomycetales bacterium | reverse complement strand
GTTGTTGGTGATTCAGTTAGTCCAATGTTGGCTGACTTGAGCATAGTTGAACTTAGGACAGCACTTGTCGATCTCCAACTCCGGCTTCGCAATCGGCAAAGCTAGTGTTTGGGTTAACGTCCTTACCGACGCACTGAAGTAGCCCACTAGGAATGGACCGCCAGAATCTGACACAACATCTGATTTTTGCTAAAAGCTGTCTGTTAAAATATCGAGATGTTCATAACCGTAGCCACATCCCAACATTCAACTTTATCGCGCAATGAGTCCACGCTCGCGCGCCCCCGCGCGGGAAGCCGCAGCCTCTCAAGCGGCGCAAAATCTTTCTATGCCACTATTTCACGCCACATCACGTTGAGTTTCGTCAGCCAAACGCCTGCAAATGGCAACGAGCGAAACCTTTACAAAACCCGTTACTTCGCAGTCTGCAAAACCTCGTAAGCAAGTTGGTGATCGACAGCTTCTTACGGTCAAGGAGCTAGCGGTAATTTTGAGGCTCTCTCTTCAAGAAACGTACAAGCTTCTACAATCGCTAGCGATGAAACACTTCCGTGTTGGGCCAGGTCGCGGCTCAATTCGAATTGAGCCAGGAGCGGTTGATGAATTTTTAAAGCGTAAGCCTGTTGGTGCGAGTATTAGCTGAAGTAGGGAGACCGGAATGACCTGGTCACCAAGGTGAATTAGATGAGAATTTGTCCATCCATGTCGAGTGGATCGAGTCATGGACTTTTTGTTGCTGGCTTCATATCGATAACGGGCCCGCAAGGAAAACGTTTCCTCTTTCGATGCCAATGAAGTCGATATGTGCATGTCGGAGCAACTTTGGATATGCGGGTAACATGAAGTAAAGGTGGAATTAGTCAATCTGGTTGAAATCATATTTCAGTCGCTAGTAAATCGATCCTCTTTCGAGTTGCCGTCGCGTATTTCACGCAGTGCCTTCAAATAAGCAAGTCGAGTATCACAAACCGGACAATATCTGTCGCGAGTCATGTGAGACCAAATAACTTGCCGCACAAGAACGAGGTCATTTGTTGTCAAACGACTTCCTTGATTGCGGCCCCAGTGCTCACCAACAACTGAGCCGATGTCAAGAAAACAAATCTCACATAGCACCATTTCCGTTCCATTCGGGAATCGATACTCGGAAAATGAATGTCGATTCTGAGCAAAGTGGTCATGTTCCTCAAGAAGGCCACCGCACATATAGCATGGTGTAACGTCACAAACCTTCAATTCAGAAAAACAGATTGGGCATTGTTGCATTTGAGTGAAAGACAACTCCTTTGCCTCCAATGGGTCTCAGCCAACGAATATCGATCGAAACGGTGTGTGCTCGGCTTGGCCATCTTACCCAGAACGTCAACTTTCAATGTTTGCCAAAGTTTGAGAGATGTGACCAAAGGTGTCCCATTTCAACAATAGGATTGCTTGCATTTCCCTCGTCAAATCATTCAACCACAACTTCCCCTGCCAATAGGGGAGTTAGGTCCTGGATTTGTAAGCAATAATGCTAGATAATGAAATGATCAACTCAACCGACCCCCAGATTGGAGATGGGTCTCGCGTGTCCAATGGAGTGAAACATCGTATGCTTGGCCGAACGAGCCCATCCAGCGGTCTTGTCTGGACGAATCGACGCGTTTTCCTGGGGTGGAATCGTCCCATTCTTGAATCAGCAGTGGAGCGGCTGTTCCAAGAATGTTCTCAAGCCGGTACTTGGGACATGCGGCGATTGCTAATCGTATTGCCCAGCAATCTAGCTGCTCGCCGATTGCAAGAACTATTGGCGCTGAAGACAAAGCAAGAATCCGTTACTTGTTTTATGCCTCGGACTGTGACCATTGGCGCTTTGCCTGAATACTTATACGTTCCCCAGCGCCCGTTTGCGGCTGAATTTGTCCAGCAACTAGCATGGGCAGCATCCTTGCAGTCGATCGACAGGTCACAGTTGGACCAATTAATGCCGAATCCACCTGCGGAGCAAGCCACTTCAGCATGGCTCGAATTCGGCAAGTTGCTGTCGCAATTGCACCGCGAGTTGTCGAGTGATGGATGGGACTTTGCTGCGGTTGCCGCACATCTTGCACAGCATGCGGAAGGTCCACGTTGGCAAGTGCTAAGCGAAATCCAAAGTCGATATCTTGAGACGCTTCACAATCAAAACCTGTGGGACATACAAACTGCTCGACTGCACGCGCTTCAAAATAATGAAGTGAAAAACAACCGTCCAATATTGATCCTTGGGTGTGTTGATCTCAATACGATACAAAGACGATTTATCAACGCAGTTTCTGCTGACACACAGTTTTGGATAGCAGCCCCGGAGCAAATCGCTACACATTTTGAGAGTGATGGCTGTCTTAATGTTTCGGCTTGGCAGAATTTTGAGCTCTCTCTACCTGAATCTGAGCTGCTGGTTGGAGCTGGGCCCGCGGAACAAGTTCAGTTGGCAACTGCTTGTGTTGCCCAATTGGGTGCAGATTTTCATATACGAGAAGTTACCCTTGGCGTTCCAGATTCAAGTCTTGTTGGCGAATTACAATTTGGTTTTTCTCGATGTGGTGTTGAAACGCGTTACGGGCCTGGGAGGCAGCTTGCACACTCTTCGCCGGTTAGGCTACTTGAGTTATTAGCACGGTATGTCAATTCCCGCAGTTATTCGGATTTGTCGGCACTATTGCGACACCCGGCAATCCCCAATGTACTGCGTCGTTCTCGGGTACCTGTCGACGGAAATTGGCTGGCCTTGATTGATGAGTACTATGAGGCAACTCTACCTAAGCTAGTCGATGATTTCATCAATATTGAAGCTCCTGGAGCCAAGCAGTTCGCGGCGATAACGGAGGCAATCCATGCCTGGCTGAAGAGACTTCCGAATAAGCCACAAAGACTCGGAGCTTGGGTGCAACCACTTCTACAAACGCTGTCCGTTGCCTTTGAAAAGCATGTATGTCATCCGGATTCACCTCAAGATCAACAGCTTTTCGACTCGGCTGCACTGTTGCGTGATGCCATCGTTACCTTACGTGATGTTCCGTCCGGGCTCGATGTCCGAATGTCGCTATCCGAAGTCATACTTTGGCTGAAGCGAAGCATGCTAAACAAGCTTGTGCCCATGCCCGAAAGCCAAACTGCCATTGAGATGTTAGGTTGGCTTGAATTGGCTTTTGATGATGCGCCGGCTTTAATCATTGTTGGTTTGCATGACGGAGTCGTACCTGAAAACCTTGGGGGAGACGCCTTTCTTCCGAATCAACTCAGGCGGTCGCTGGGTATGACGGATAATTCCAGTCGATTCGCTCGTGATTTGTATTACATGGAACTCCTAATCCACTCCAAGAAATTCCTACGAGTGGTGACCGGTAAGACAGATTCCGCGGGCGACCCACTGGTTCCTAGCCGCGTCCTGTTAGCTTGTCCTTTAGCAGATTTACCGGCCCGAACATTGCATCTGGTGCAAGACGGGCAAGTGGATGTTTTGCCAAAACCACACGACCTGTGGAGGCAATTCAACGGTGGTCAAGTCGAACAGCGTACAAAGCTACCGATCCCGCATCCAGATGCAGTGCGAACACCAGATCGAATTACTGTTACGGCCTTCCGAGATTATCTCAAATGTCCGTATAGGTTCTATTTGCAACATATCCTTAAACTACGCGACAAAGCCGACGACGAGGCTGAGCTAGACGCAAGGACATTTGGAAATTTGATCCACGATGCCTTATACGAGTTCGGGAAGTCCGAGTATAAAGATTCGTCGAACGCTGAGCAGATCGAATCATTCTTAGTGCAGCAAGTTCAGCTTATTGCCGATGCCAGCTATGGCCCCAATCCGCCCACAGCCGTCTCGATACAGATTGAGCAAGCAGTCCAACGATTACGCAACTTTGCTGCTAAACAAGCCGCCCGAGCTGCCGAGGGTTGGCAGATACGCTATGTGGAAGTTGGAATTGATTATGACTCACAAGTCCTGGTTGGTCCTGTTGGCAATCAACTACACTTAATTGGCCGGATCGATCGCATTGATTTTCACCCTCACCGTAAGTGCTGGGCCATTTGGGACTACAAAACGAGTGATAATGCGAAGCACCCGGTTTCGGTACACTTCTCCAAACTCGAGGGTTGGAAGGACCTACAGCTACCACTATATCTGAAGGTTGCAGCAAAGCTTGGAATTACAGGTGACATTTCGCTGGGCTATGTCAGTATTCCTAAACAATCTGCAGATCTGGGCTTCTATTTGGCAGACTTTTCTGCGGATCAAGTTCTGGCCGCACATGCCAAGGCCGACGAAGTCGCCTTCAAAGTTCGCAACCAACAATTTTGGCCGGAACAAATTGGACCAGTGGACTACGATAATTTTTCCAGAATCTGTCAAATTGGAGTTCAGTCTGTTGCCGCATCTGAACCGGAATCTACTGAATTTCACTTCGCCCAACAGACAGAAGGCTTGCCACGTGTTGCGAAGAATGTCATTGAGCAAGCGAAGCAACGACTTGAAAATCCGCGCCGTCAGAATCCCAGTTTTGAGCCGCTGCTTATCAAGGCCTCAGCTGGAACTGGCAAAACGTTTCAACTTAGCAACCGCTTGCTGAAGATTCTCTTGGCTGGTCAGGATGTAGACTCGATTTTGGCCACGACGTTTACCCGTAAGGCTGCCGGCGAGATTTTGCACCGCGTTTTGCAACGGTTGGCCAAAGCCTGCGTCAGCGACTCGGCCGCTCGTGACCTAGGGAAATTCGTTTTGGGCGTTGATGTTTCCCAAGCTAATTGCATAGCAACTCTACGGCGCGTAACAAGCCAAATCAATCGTTTGCGCATCGGAACATTAGACAGTTTCTTTACATTGCTGGCCAAGGCCTTCAGTCTAGAGATGGGCCTGCCGCCAGCATGGTCTACAGTGGATCCCACCGCTGAACCAATCATGAAGATGGATGCCATCACTCAGATGCTTGATCAACATGATCGTGCAACCCTTCTAGATCTCATTCGCATGCTCTCCAAAGGCGAATCCCAGCGGCAGATATCATTTCAATTGCGAAGTACGGTCGATGGCGGCTATCAGATATTCCGCGCTACACAGCCCCAAGCATGGGATCAGCTACCCCTTCCTGAAAAACCATCCGAATCGGCATATGAGTCAGCCTTGGAATGCTTGGAGAATTCACGTCTGGGTAACAAGACAGCAGATCAACATCTCGAAAGCCTGCACCTGAAGGCCAGGAGTGGTGACTGGGAAAACGTGGTCAGTCATGGTGTTTATCGTCGAATCAATGAACCCACACCAACTTACTATCGAAAAGAGCTACCCACCGACTTGGTTGTCGCTTTAAAGTTCATTGCCGAACGAGCCGTAGCCGAAATTCTACCGATTCGCCGCCTACAAACGCTGGCTAGCTACAACGTACTCGACGCCTACAATGCGCGTTACATGGCGTTGATTCGCAGCTCGCGGACCATGAGTTTTTCAGACATCACCTATTTTGTTGCCCGCTGGATGAAGGCAGATAATCTGCAAACCGAAAATAGGTCTGCATTTTTGTCGGATCATGACTTGAATGCTGGAAGCCAACCAAACCTCACTACTTCTTTGTCCCAGGGAAAGCTTGCTTTGCGACTAGATGGTCGCATTGATCACCTATTATTGGACGAGTTCCAAGATACTTCTCCCGAGCAGTGGCAAATTCTTCAGCCTCTGGCTCAGTCCCTGACAAGTCAAAAGATTCAAGAGCTTGATGACAATCTTGTTCCAACCCGTAGTCGCTCATTCTTTTGTGTTGGAGATGCCAAACAGGCCATTTATGCGTGGCGAGGAGGCGTGGCTGAAATTTTCGAAAACGTTGGTCAAAGCGTCTCGGACTTAGTTCATGAGCAATTGCAACGTAGCTTTCGAAGCAGCCCACAAGTTATGGAGGTTGTCAATCGAGTATTCCAAAATCTAGACCAGCATGACAATTTCTCAGATTATCAAGCAACAGCCAAGAAATTTGCTGTGGATTTTCCGCAGCACGAAACGGCCCGACAGCAGATGCCAGGGTATGTGGTGCTGCAAAATGGCCCTTTCATGGACCGCACCGATGCTGAAGCCTCCCAGAAGCAATCGTTTGAATTCACCGCAGCGCAAATCGCAGAGCTTGCCAAAGAGTCCCGAGCCAGCATAGGTGTGTTGTTTCGAACCAACGACGACGTAGCCCGAATGATCGCGATTCTGCGATCACTGGGCGTCAACGCAAGCCAAGATGGCGGAAATCCACTGACGGATTCTGCTGCCGTTCAACTTCTATTGTCTGCTCTGCATTTAGCAGATCATCCGGGTGATAGCGTTTGCCAATTTCACGTTCAAAACTCACCGCTGGCCTCTTACTTCCCTGCTTCGGTTACATCTGCTCCGGGAACCTTGAGCATTTGGCTACGGGAACAAGTGACCTTGCAAGGACTCGGCCATACGGTTGAATCGATGGCCCATCAGCTTGCTCCACATATTGCTTGGTGGGATCAGCACCGAGTAGAACAACTTATTCGGGCCGCACATGAATTTGAATCGTCGGTGCCAGTGTTTCGCTTGAGGGATTTCGAGCAATCGGTCATGCAAAAGCGGGTCGCACTCCCCACGGAAGCTCAGGTCAAGGTGATGACTATTCATCGCAGCAAAGGACTAGAGTTTGATGCGGTCTTTCTTCCAGAACTGGATGTTGATTTCACCAAGGGTGTGCCGCACTTAGTTGTTCGATCCCACGACCCGTGCCAAGCTCCGGATGGCGTCTTGCGCTATATGAATAAATCGCTGCAAGGTTACCTGCCCAAGTCCTGGCAACAAGCCTTCGAACGTACCGGTCAGCAGGCCGTTTACGAAGCCCTGTGTATGCTTTACGTGGCTATGACGCGGGCTCGAAATGCGCTGTACATGACGTCACGCCCCTCTAAGTCTTCCAATTGCGATTTCAACAGCCTGCTTCTGAGCATCCTGGGAGATTCGAATACAAGAGGTGAAGCAGAGTCTATCGTCTTCGAACTTGGTAATCGGGATTGGTTCCGTGAGCTGGAATTGGATGAACAATCCGAGCCTAAAATCGAAACGCCTAAAACAATACGGCACTCCATAGGGCTGGTGCGAGATCCAAGTCTGGCACGAGAACGTGGACTTCGAGCCATCCGAACTTCCGGGAAACTGCATGCCGATGATGAACCCGTTTCTTTGTCTACAGCTTTCTCCCTTCAACTTGCCCTAGGCACTTCCTATGGCACTGCCATGCACATTCTTTTGGAACAAGTTGAATGGTTGGAGAAGTTCAATTGGGACACAGTAGGATTGCAACGCCGCCTGATATCTCGATTGGACCCAGAAGAATTAAGGCAGATCCAACCACAGCAAATTATCGACGAATTTGGAGAAATCCTGAGACTTTCTAGTATTCGACAATTGCTAAGTAAGTCCCGCTACACATCAACTTTTTTCGGTGCCTGTCCAGATTCAGTGACAGTTGAGAACGAGCGGCCGATAAATGCGGTTATTGATGGGCAAATCGTTCTCGGAACTGTTGACCGATTGGTAGTATTCTATGTCGATGATTTGCCCTTCGCGGCCGAAATCATCGAGTTTAAGACGGATGAATTCGATCCGCAACTAAGCCTGCTATGGGTAGATGAAAAGGTTGCCCAATATCGGCAACAGCTTGACATGCACGCGCGAGCTGTTTCGCAACAGTGGCATATCCCTCTGGAACGGGTGGTCGTACAACTAGCACTGTTAGGCGTGAATCAAGTCATTCGTTGCGACCCTGCGGAACCAACACTTCCCAATGGCCACCTCCGCAAGACGAGTACATTGGTAATCGAATCAGGTCTTTAGGAAGGAAACTGATGACGGATTTCTCATTTATTCATGCCGCAGACGTACATTTAGACAGCCCTTTAGCCAGTCTAAGGCGATTGGATGGCAATGCGGCTGAACGCATCGAGCGCGCTTCGCGTCGAAGCGTTGAGCTCTTGATCAATGCCGCACTGGAACATGAGGTGTCGGCTGTGTTAATCGCAGGCGACGTATTCCACGGCCCAGTCAAGGACGCTGGCGCAGGCTTATGGTTGGAGAGACAACTTCGCCAACTAACTCGTGCAGGTATTTCAGTCTTTTTGATTCGAGGTAACCACGATTTCGTTAGCCCATCCGCTCGTATTTCAACATGGCCAAGTGGAGTCTATCAATTTAGTACTGAACAACCTGAAACTCGCATTCTCGACAATGTGGGCATGGCAGTTCATGGGCAAAGTTTCGCGGCCCGCGAGCAATCCTCCGACCTAGCCAGCAATTATCCAGCACCAATTCCTGGCTATTTTAATGTTGGACTGCTTCACACATCGTTGGCTGGTTCTCCGATGCACGATACGTATGCCCCTACGAGTGTAGAGATTCTGGAGAATAAGGGCTATGACTATTGGGCACTTGGTCATATTCACCTGCGATCCTCTACCTCGCTGAGCACCAAGTGCTATATAGGGTACAGCGGTTGCATGCAAGGACGACATATACGTGAGATCGGTCCAAAAGGCTGTAACCTCGTTCAAGTTAGCGGAGGATCAATTTCACATGTCCGCTTTGTCCCAACTGATTCATTACGATGGTACGAGTTGTCGGTCGACATTTCCGCTGCTCAGCAACTACTGGACGTGGAAGATTTAGTTATTGAGCAGTTGCGAACTCAGTGTCTGGACGCGGATGGTCGTCCACTTGCGGTTCGCGTCAACTTGACCGGACCAACGTTGCTTCATGCAGACCTGACACGTTCCCAAATCCAAACCAAGTTGGCTGAAATCCTTTGCCAGTCGCTTCTCGAACACGCAGACATTTGGCTGGAATCTATGCGCATCGGCACATCATTACCTAATTCTGCTGAGCCTGCCGATTTCGACCTTCCGTTGAAATACTTGTCTATGGTCGCAGATGAAATACGAGAAGATCCTGTGTTACAAAAGGAATTACAAGGAACGCTCGATGAACTCTACCGCAAAACTCAATCGGAGCTCAATGAGATCCAATGGCCACCGGTAATGGAATCGACACGGAATAGTGAATTCAAGCGGTTATGGAATGCGGCAGAAAATCTGTTACTGGCTCGAATTGCAGGAAGTCGGCAAGCATGAAGCTAAATCGTATTACTCTCCGCAACTTTGGTATCTATGTTCAGCGGGAATTCCATTTTGAATCCGCTCCATTGGTCGTAATCTACGGCGCAAACGAAGCGGGAAAGACCACTGCATTAAACGGGATACGCCAATCATTGTTTGGTTTTCGTACCCGCACGCCGTACTTAACCGGCCGCCCGATGTCAGCCACCGTGAGCGCACGTATGGCTGACGGACGTGAACTTGAATTTACCCGCAAGAAGGCGAGACAGGACGAACTGAGTGGATCGTGTGACGGACGCAAATTGGGCCCAGATGATCTTCACCAATATCTGGGGAGCATTGATCTAGATACTTACGAGCAGCTACTTGGATTCTCTCTTAATGAGTTGCGAGAAGGGGAAGCCATGTTGCGCAACGCGAAGCTGTGCGAGGCCCTAGCTGGAGGAGGACTCGGTGGCCTGACTGCACTCCAGCATTTGCGCGAGGAGCTAAATAGCTCGCTTGCCGATCTTTATAAGCTCCGTGGAAGCAATTCCCAAATAAACGTAGTACTTTCACAGCTGTCTGACTCCCAGCGGCGTCTTCGAGAGGCTCAAATCCAAGCCACGGACGTCACCCAATTGCGACATGAACTCAATGAACAGTTGCGTCATTCGGAACAGCTTAAACACCGTTATCAGGCGATTTTTCGGGAGCGATCGTTTACCCATCGCAAGGTTGTCGTGCTTCCCAAATTCAGGCAACTACATGCTCTCCAAAGGCAACTGGCCGATACGCAGATTCCCCAGGAGATTGACGTTTCTTTTATTGCGCAGTGGAGCGAACATTCGGACCGCGAACTGCAATTGGTGGAACAGCAGAATTCCCTGCAAGAACAGATTGAACAGGCTCAGTCTCAATTACTCACTCTCGGCACAGACGACCGCCTAATAGGCAATGAGACAATCATTGAGTCAATCGGTCACCAGGCAAAGGAAATCCCAGCCAAGAGGGCCGTGTTGGTTGCGCTTGAGAACTCCATAGCTGCTTGTCAACGGAAGACACAGGAGCTTCTGCTTGATCTAGGTTTGCCTGAGTATCCTGAGCGTTTGGCTGAATGCGATTTCAGTTTACCCCAGAAAGATAGACTGGCGGCACTCAGTGCTGAGATCTTGAGTGTGACGGCAAATCAGAAAACGTGGCTTGCGAAGCAGGAAGCCGCTCAAGAGTCATTGCAAGTGATCGAAGAAGATACTGAATCACTTGTCCCAGCTGAAGAACTGTCTTATCTTCGCGCACAGCTTGACAAATTGCAGCAGGACGAACAAGAGTTATTACGGCTAACCTCCGAATTGGAGGCAACCAAAGGTTCTGAGGATACAGAGCCGCACAAAAGCCTATTATTTTGCATTACACCTGCCCATACATTGGCTTCCAATCTTGTGTTACCCAGCTTCGATCAAATCGAGCAATTCCGTGTACAGGAATCCGAAACTGAATCAACAATCAGTCAGCTTACTCGCGAGCAAGAATCGTTGCAGAAACTGATCGAGGAGCTAACTACCAAGTCAGGACAAGAAGCCGATCCTTCGTCCCGTTCTGCATTGCATGTGTTAGAGTCTCTTCGCCTGCAACGCACTCAGTTGATGGATGACTGGTTCGATGACCTTTCGCAACCGCTAATTGCTCTGTCCATTTCACCTCACGAGCAAGAATCACGATTACGTAATTTGCAGGTTATACATCAATCTCTAGATGAAGCCACGGCAAGCGTTATCGAATCTGCTGAGAAAATTGCTTCTGATTTACATTTCCGTCAGCGGCTATTAGAAGCCCAGGAAAAGTTAACGCTCATCGGTGTTGAACTAGAAAACTTGCATTCTCGCAAAATCGATTGGCAACAACGATGGCAAGCGATTTGGCCAACCTCCATTACTCCGACGCAACCTGCTGAAATGCTTGCTTGGCGACAGAATTATCTAGTTTGGCAGCAGCTTATTGCTCAGGAAGATAAATTGCGACACAAGTTACACATCGTTCGAGGGAGCGCGCGACAAATAAGGGCCTCGCTGCTGGATACTTGGCCTGTTGCCATCAACCCGCAGCAACCAGTTGAGTCTCTAGTAGAACAGCTAACACTTTGGCAAAACACGAATTCTCAGCATCAACAATTGGCTAAACGCCGTCTGCAATTGGAATCGCAATGCAGACTCTGTGAACAGAATCTACTTGCGTTAGATCGGAAGTCTTCGGAACTATATTTGGAATATACACGTTGGTTAAAAACAACTCCGTTGCCTGAGAAATGGCCACTGCACCGCGCTACGGAATTAGTGCAACTGGCAGAACGCTTGGTTAGCGAACAGCTGGCAAGCGAGACCGCCAAACAGGAATTAACTCGATTGGTAAATGAGATCAAACAATTTGAGGATACAGTGGACGACCTTGCAGGCCACTTTAACGAGGTTTCCCGTCCTGACTCACCGGAACTATGGGCCACTCAGTTGTTCCGCAGTTTACAGGAAATTCGAGACTCCAAGACACGCCACGCACAGTTGCAAGTAAGCTTACAGATTTATAACAAACGGTTTGGAGAGGTTTCAGACGAACTGCAGATCGTACGTAGAAGAATTCAAGCTTTGGTTGGACTTGTCGACTCAATCGATGCCCAGGAACTACCTAGAATCATGCAACAAGTACGACGAGCCGAACAACTGCGCCAAGAAATCTCTGAACTCCGCGCAGCCATTGAAACGGCGGCTGAATGCGAATCCCTGGATGAGTTCTTCAAAGAATTGGCGAATTCAGACCTTTGCCAACTTCAACTTAGTCTCGAACAATACGATCGGGAAATGACGCAGATGGATGAAGCTCGAGCCCATTGCGATCAACGGATCGGTGCTATCGAAACCCAGATTGAACAGATGGCCTGCAGTTCGACCCACATTCGACAGCAGCAGGTCTTGCAACAACTTCGAGGGGATTTGGCAGAACTAAGCGAACAGTGGATTGTTCAAAAACTTGCACAGGAACTCTTAACGCGTGCAATTGATCGATTTACGGCCGAACATGAACCGGCGTTGATAGTACACGCTCGACGATTCCTCTCCCAACTGACCGGAGGACGTTACGTCGACCTAGAACATGACGCATCGTCAAGCAACGATTTTACCGTGCTGAACGCCAGCGGAGAGCGTATTCAGCCCAGTCGCTTCAGCACCGGAACACGAGAACAACTCTACTTGGCCTTACGGTTTGCGTTTGTTGTTCACCATTGTGAGAATTTTGAACCTCTTCCTGTTCTCATGGATGATTGTTTTGTCAACTTTGACGATGCGCGTGCTCGCTTTGCATTGCAATCATTACTCAATTGGCCCTCCACCATTCAACGTATCATACTGACCTGTCACCATAGAATTGTTCAATTTATTGCCGAAGTGGCACCTAGCACTCCGGTCATTCATTTGGGGCTGGATTCAACAATTTCTGCTAGCGAATTAGTTTCAGAGCAAACCTTCGTATTTTCGTAGCACCCTAGACGCTAGATGTGAAAAAACAGCGTTTTGCGTTGACGCAGCCTGTTAAAATCGTCAACGCGATCGATTCACATTGTTCCCTGGGACGCACAGTTTTACTCCCTGGCTATTGAACAAAATGGAACGCAGCTTGTTGCTCCTAATACCAACTGAATTTGAGTGGCTGAGCATTTCTGAAACCTTGCGGTACAAGTTGTCTGGCCTTGCACGCGTAGAATTCTGCGGCTTCGGACCAATTGCGGCCGCCGCAAGTACCACGCGATTGGTGATGCAGGGCGGTTTCAAAGAGATTTACCTACTTGGAATTGCCGGCAGTTACTCAAGTCGACTGCGACTCGGCCAGGCATATTACTTCGCACAAGTGGGCAGCTATGGTATAGGAATTGGTTCGGGGCAACACCATCGCAGTGCTTTCAAGCTGGGTTGGATTCCTTGGGACTCGCTCGAACTGAGTTATCCTTCGAGATTTACGACGGCAATTCCATTAACCTCCGGTTTTAATACTCCACTCCATTTGTCACCCAAGTTGCTTTCAGTATGTTCAGCTGGGGTTTCTACGACAGATATCGCTATGTGTCTGGAACATCATCCGGATGCCGAAGCAGAGGATATGGAGGGATACGCGGTAGCACTGGCATGCCGGCAATTCTCTATTCAGCCAACAATCATCCGTGGTATTTCAAATTCAGTGGGTGAACGAGACAAGAATAACTGGCAAGTCGCCGCAGCAATGAATGCGGCCGCCGGCCTCTTTCTTGCAAACGTAGCGTCTGGTGAAAATGCTCAGTGATCACTCATTCTGCCAGGTCAGCCCCAATTTTTGTGTTGTACATTCTTTCGCCATTACCAAACATCGTCCAAACAATTTGCCCCAATGAGTTATTGCGCTCTATCAAAACGTTACGCTATTTTGGAACGCTTGACTTTTGGTGCAACTCTGCAGAGCGCTCGTTGCGCGTGCCTTTGCGAGGAGATAGAACCTCGTCGGGTTCTGGTCCTGGGAGACGGAGATGGCAGGTTTCTGGAGGCAGCACACAGGATCTGGAAAAAGGCACGATTCTGGTATGTCGATAGAAGCCAAGGCATGCTAATGGAGACGCAACGCCGAGTTCAATATCGCCAATTAACAGAATTCCACCAGCAAGATGTTCGCGAACTCGCGAAACTGTTCGAACCGAATTCATTCGACGTAATTGTTAGCCATTTTTTTCTAGATTGTTTCAGTGATTCGACCTTGAAGTCCTTGATTCCCTTGATCGTTTCCCAACTGCACTGCCAGGGCGTCTGGTACGTGACTGATTTCCAGACATGCGATTGGCGTCAAAGGTTCCTTGTTTGGCTGATGTATCGTTTCTTTCACAGTTTTACAGAAACGGAAGCAGCAAAACTGCCCAACATTCGAAATGCCATCCAGTTTTCGGGGGCACAGTTACAGGAAATAGCCAGTTGGCGAAAGGGGCTAATCGTGGCCTGGAAGATTACACACAGGTGCTGACCGAACCGTGTGCCTGGAATTCATTATGGAACTGAATTTTCGACCACCCACATTAACTCTAACAAAGTTGCCTTAGGGTCTCCCCCTTTATGCACCAGCAACTCATTGGCCATCTGTTGGACTCGCGGAGAATTGGCGCTCATATCGCCTAGCTCAATCACATGTGCAACACGTTGTTCCCAACTTAGTTTCTGAGAGGCCAGCAACCGATCTACGTATGCCAAATGTGAAGGCTCTGGCACTGTTGCATCCAGCAAACAACTTGTTGGAAGTGTAATTTCAGAACTGAAACTAATCGATTTCTTATTGCCGGACTTAGAGACCTCAGGATTCAATTGCCCTAACGAGGAGCGGTTAGCAGGATCGTCTATGGCGTTGATTGCAATCGCATTCTTCAACAGAGAATCAAATCTTGGTCCTACGATCGGTAATACCGTATGGTCACCAATGGCAAATGTAGATTGCCGGATTTGAAGTTTTCGCAATTCGTCTTTGGTCGCAAGCAACGTCCGCTGCGAAAGATCATCAACACCTGTACGAGCGAAAGGTGCACTTAACACAAGCCACTGGACCAAGGTACCAAGATCTCTTCCGTGCATTCGATATTGCACTGCCAGTGCACGCATCAAGTCGCGTCGCTCATCAAGACCGCTTTCAGATTGTTCTGCGACAATGGGTACCAGCGGTCTTCCGAATACCATGCGCCAGGCCAAATTGACGGTAGCTTCATCCATCTCTGCTGAACGGCTGATGTATTTAGCCAATGCCTGACGCGGCAATTCCCCAAGTTTGGAATCCCATGTTTGACCATTCGGAAGTCGAGCCTCAGCAACTTTCATTCTTTCGTCCGGAAGAGGAAAATAAATCTGGGGAATTCGATCGTTGGCAAAGATCTTAGGCTGCGCATCGATGGCTAGACGCGAACCACCGCCCTGTGAGCTAGCCGATAGCCCTTTCAACAGTAACAATACCGACCAATAGCTACCTTGACTTCGAGCCCAAGAGTCAGCGGGTGAAACCATATTTTCTGGATAATCGTGACAGCGCACACATCCCAAGGCTGTATTCAGAAAATGGCTACCAACGTGCCTGGCAAACGTATGGTTCTCTGATCCAACGTGCAAACCGATAAATTCGGAGGCTGCGCTCGGACGATCTCCTCCGATGGGGCCTCCTAGCAAATCCAGCACTACATCATTCCAAGGTGAACGTGACAGGATTTGTTGGACCAAAACTCCCCTAACCAAATCATGAGGCTGCCTGCTAGGCACCCAAAGACCAGCAATCTGCTCCCCCCATATCGTTGCAAAAAGTTGGGAACGTACGGCACTGCTAGCAAAATCTTCGAGGCTTTTGCCAGTCGCAAAAAATGTTTGCACTTGCTCGTCACTGAGCGTGCGACCTGTTAAGACCAAACCGATGTTTTTGCCGCGTTCAATTTCCGATAGAGATTCGGTAGGTTCAACGCCAAGAGATTGCCACAAAGCAAAAAACTGCGCGTCGATCAATGATACTACTTCAGCTTGCGGCAACCGCACACTGTTTTTCGGTCGAGCGATTACGCTGGCAGAATTCGATGATTGAGCGTCGCTCAAGGATGTTGCTGGCCCGTTCTCTTTTAGGAATGGGACATCTGCCAAGGACAGCTTTTCAACCCGGACGCCATGTACGGAACTAGGATCCACAGCAGGTAAAACTAAGTCTTCAGCTGTGTCATTAGCCGCTGTTGGGCTTGCCGCAGTCAATTCGTTGGCAAGTTCACCATTTAGACTGGGGGCCGTGCTAGGAGCGTTTGGCCCAGAACCAAGATAGTTGTTAACGCCTAGAATCAAGCCGCACAAGACAACTGCCACCGACGCCGCAATAGTCAATTGTCGACGAAAGTACTCGCGCCTAGTGCGCATCCCAGATTTCGAACTTGGCAATTCGTGGGACACACTGAGGCTATTCGGGATTTCAACTTGGGCAAACTTTGCTTCCTGCCCAAATGTAGGCGACTGGATTGGAACTGCAGTTATTTGTACTTCCCTTGGTAGCTTACCCTCAGGCCGCAATTCGTCACCAAACTTACTGGCCTCTGCTTGCCAGGCGCGCAGAATTCGTTCAGTCAAATCTGGAGGAGGTTGCTCTGTAAGGAACTCTTCCAAAAAGTACTCGAAAGTAAGTTCCTCGGATTCAAATTGGCTCATTTTAGTTTTTTCTCAACACAGGCTCGCAGTTGTGTTTTAGCCCGCTGCATCAAATTCTTAGCACCGTGTTCGCTAATCCCAAGCGATTGCCCAATGGATTGGCGACTAGCTTTACTGTCAAATCGAAGTCGTAATGCCTCTTTAGCTCGGTCCGTAAGACGTTCAAAGCACTCTGCCAAGGCCTCCAGAGCACGGTTTCCATTATCGAATCCGGCCCATCGCATCCACGCCAGATCAAATTGTTCCGGGTTTTCAATCAGGGAAACGCGAGCATCTCGTCTTCTGCGGCTTATGAACAGGTTGTGTGCCACTCGCCGCAGGTAACTGCCTGTCGCAGTATCACTAAACTGCTGGAACGGTTTTCTCAATACTTCCAAAAACGTATCTTGTGTTAAATCATCGGCCAGAACCGGATCGGCCCCAAGAGCCCGCAAATATCGCCAAACCCCTGTTTGGTGCCTAGCGATCAACTCAGCAAATTCTGCTTGACCAGATCCTGTCAATGGCTTGGATTCGCTATCGATCGACAAGTCTAGATTCCTTGATTTCGAGTCGTTATATCCTCAACCAGCCGTCAACTTGCGAATTGCAGGTCGAATCGGCTAGCGATGCTGCTGTAGGCGGAGGTGTAGGACGCGTGCAAGCAATTTCCCACAACTACTATTCATTGTACTACAGCGACAAAGTCAACCGTAATTCAGAGGCTAACCAAGAATTTGGACTGAAATCTACGCAAAAATACCTTCAATAAGTTTTCCTCCACCTGCAATCTTCATCGGTCTCCCATTTTTACTTTGGAAGGTTGTTTCCAAGGAAATGCCCAGTGCTTTACAAACACTTGTCATTAGATCTTCGGCAGTATAGGGGGTCGAAACTACCGCGCGTCCTTCGTCGTCAGTTTCACCGATCGCAATTCCGGTACGAATTCCGCCACCCCCCAAAACTACACTCCAGGATTTTGCCCAATGGTCCCGACCAGCGTTTCCATTAATGGTCGGAGTTCTGCCGAATTCTCCCATCCAAATCACCACAGTTTTTTCCAAAAGTCCTCGCTGCTCCAAATCAATCATCAAGCCTCCCATGGCTTGATCCAACTCTGGCAGTTTTTGGTTTTGGAGTGTTGTGTGAATATTTTGATGGTTATCCCATCCTCCGAGTTCGACCTCAACGAACGGGACGCCCGCTTCTACCAGTCGTCGAGCGAGTAGACATCCCCGGCCGAAGCCCGTATCTCCGTAAAGTGCCTTAGCAGAATCTGGCTCACTCTTAACGTCAAAAGCCTTCATTTGTTGGCTCGTGATGAGGTCAAAAGTCTTCTTAAGTACCTTTTGATGGTCGACCGCTGCACTACCGCGATTCTGGGCAACAAAGCCATTTTCGATTACTTGTAAAGTGAACATCCGCTGCATTAATCGTTGGTCCGACAAACCCATTTCCAAATTGCGAATCTGGCCATCGCTGCTGACGTTAAATGGTGCCCAGCTCATTCCCAAGAACCCGGGCCCTTCGCTTGCACCGCCAATAGATATAAAAGGAGGTATTTCCAAGCTGAACTCGTCGCGCATCAGCTCGTGTGAGATCACTGCACCGTAACTCGGATGCTCAATATTTGGATTGGGCACGTACCCAGTATGCATGTAATAACGACCGCGCGCATGATCGGCTTCTCGCGTACTCATCGAACGCACAACGGTCAAGTTGTGCATCTGTTTGGCGATCGTGGGTAAATGTTCACAAATCTGGACATCTCCACTCGTGTTTATAGGGCGAAAAGGTCCTCCCGTTGGTGCTCCTGGCTTAAGATCCCACAAATCAATCGTGGCAGGGCCACCGCTCATCCATAGGAGAATAGCTGCTTTGCCTTGGCGTTTCAGTTCTTGCGCATGAACACGTACAGAATTCCCCATGGCAAAAGCGGCGGAAGCCATACTTGCGGCCCCCATGGCATGTTGCATGAAGTGTCGGCGAGACATGCCCCTCGGTGTTGGCATCAAAGACCAATGCATATGACAACCTCTTAAGCGTGCTTGTCTGCACCCATCCAATTCGGCGGGCACATGAATCTACTGCACCAAAATAAACTCATTGCTGTTCAGCACAGCCCACCACAGATCCTCCAAAGCCTCAATTACTTTCCCATCTCGAGCACGAAGCAAATTGCTCGCTATCCCCAGTTCATCTCGCGTTGGGGATCTTGAGAGCCCTGCTTGAAACAGCAAGTTCACTTTCTCGCTGAAACTGGTCGGGTTAGCGAGAACTTGGCCAAGCCATCCGTTTCCCGAACTTCTAGTTGCGCGGCGGGCTAATTCACCATTGAACATCATCAAGGCTTGGGGAATTGATCCATTGAATGTCGTGGCCTCATCACCTTCGTCAGTACCAAACGCCACCACAAATTGGCTCAACCATCTATCTCTTTCTTGCTGTTGCTGCTCAAGAGAACCATCCATTTCACCGCCGACCAACACGAGGGATTGATAAAGCTGCTCTGCACTCATTTGGCGAATGTAAAAATGGCTGAACTGCGGTGCTTCACCTAGACTGGGATCATCTGATTCGTTTTTTGAATTTATGCGGCTAGATAATTGATAGGGCTTTGAAAGCGTGATCCACATCATGAGCATGCGCAAATCGTAACTCGAGTTGCGTAACTCCGATCCTAGTGAATTCAAAAGTTCCGGGTGCGATGGCGTGTTATGAGGCCCTAAATCATCCAACGGTCGTGTGAAGCCATACCCTAAGAAATGAGCCCACATGCGATTCACAATCATGCGATCCAGATACTCGCTGGTCAGCAAGAGCTTCGCAAGTTCGCGCCGCCGATTGACTTCACCCACATAGCCATTACGTCCAATCTCAGTTCCATCGACAAACACTGGATAGGCAATACGGGTTAAACCGTTACGCTCTTCATAATAGATCTCTGCCTCTTGCGGTTGCCCACCATCACCCGCAAAATCTTGATCAATCAGCTGGCCATACGCGATTTCCCTAGTTCCGGGGACAAATCTGCGAAGCGCTCTGGTTTGACGAAAGAACGCGTTGAACTCCCAGAACTTTTGTTGCTTCCATTCATTGAACGGATGGTTGTGACATTGAGTACATTGAACCTGCAAACCCAAAAAAATACGGGAGGTTGACGACGTGGCCAACGTGCCATTTTCCATATTCACCTTATCGATAAGGAAATTGGTGGCACCATTGAAATCATCCGTTCCGGGTTCCGTCGTTCCCGAAGCGGTCAGCAATTCAAAGACCATCTGGTTATAGGGTTTGTTCGTGGCGAAACTGTCTCTCAGGTATTTGTTCATGCCTGCGCGAGATACCATTGAGTTGCGATCGTTGCCTCCACTTCGCCCGATCAGAAGGTTACTCCAAATTGTTGCCCAATGGTTTGCAAATTCCGCGGCATATTCATCATCATTGAGTAACCGAACAACCAAGTTGCGACGTCGATCCCCTTTGTCGGCGACAAATTCCTGCGTCTCACCCCGACTGGGAATTCTCCCAATAAGGTCAAGAAATACGCGTCGGCACCATTTCTGATCCTCTTCGTCGGGAGCCGGAGTGAGTCCATACGCATCCCATTGGGATTGTAGCGCGTTATTGATCAGCTCGACCTGGGGAATCGTATTCTGGGTTGCACGACGGTCTGCAGCCACTAATGGGGGTGTCAATACGACAAGACATGCCAACGCAAAATAGCTCAAATTACGTATCGCCCCCCTAGCTAGCCGCTGGTGATCTACTCCCCAAGTTTCACCTACTCCCCAGCTTTCCAAGTCAAGCTCCCCCTAGCATCAGAATCCGGTCATAGAATCTTTTAACCGCATTGTTACTACTGGAATTAGCGTTCTATAGGCTGGTTTGTACTCAATCACGCAGGTAACATTCGCTAATCTAGCACAGACGCTATTGGAACGGCTGCCTCAATCTTCCTAGCATCCATCCCCATACCGCTTGGAATTCAACAGTATTACGATCAACTTAGTGCTATTTGTAATTGCGTAAGGCCTGACAATAGTCAACACAAGTATTCAACTGGCAAATTTAGAGTTAGACTGAGCTCCCTTCCCAACATCGACGTCCGGTATGGCTGGAATCAGCCCGAGGGCCCCAAAATTTGTTCGTGTCAGTAGGCAGGGCTCGGGATCTCTAGGTCAATGACGTCAACGTGGACAATGGTGAACCAAAAGCATTCGAATCCCAAACCGAAGACCTCGATTGCGATTCTAGGCGCCACGGGCAGTATAGGTACTGCCACGTTGAGTGTTTTAAGTAGCTTGGGAAAGCCATGGAGGTTGATTGGGGCTTCTGCCCACTCGAAAGTCGTTGAGCTCACCGAAATTGCGAATCGACATGAACCTCACATGGTGGTCGTTACGTCCGAGCAGTGCTTTTCTAGGCCGAATTTGCCGCCAGGCTGCCAGTTTCTTTGCGGTCCGGAACATTTGCAAACGCTGGCTGAACATCCAGAAGTTGATACCGTCGTCGCTGCCGTTGTGGGCTCGGCTGGTCTGCACAGCGCGCTTTGCGCAGCCCGAGCGGGAAAGCGTTTGGCTCTCGCCAACAAAGAAGCACTCGTAGTTGCAGGTAACTTGATGAAAGAAGCCTTGCTGGCTGGTAGCGGAGAGCTAATTCCTGTTGACAGCGAGCACAGTGCTATATTCCAGGCCATTAAAACTGGGCAGCCTAGGGAGATTAGGCGCATAATCCTCACAGCCAGTGGCGGTCCGTTTCGAACCTGGACAAATAGACAACTCTCAGAGGCCACAATAACGGATGCCTTAGCGCATCCGACTTGGCAGATGGGACGCAAGATAACCATCGATTCAGCCACCATGATGAATAAAGCTCTCGAGATTATCGAGGCCAAATGGCTGTTTGACCTTCCGGTTGACAAGATCCAAGTTGTCATTCATCCGCAGTCGATTATTCATTCTATGGTGGAGTTTTCTGATGGTTCAGTAATCGCTCAACTTAGCCCACCGGATATGCGCTTGCCCATACAATACGCGCTGACTTATCCGCAGCGGATTGTCAGTCCCTATCCCAAACTGGACTGGACGGAAAGTCTAAATTTGGAGCTAATAGCAGTCGATCTTGACCGATTTCCTGCCATACAATTGGGGTGGGAAGTCTGCAGCAAGGCAGGCACCTGCGGCGCAGTGGTGAATGCAGCCAATGAAGCGGCAGTAGAACTTTTTCTAGCTGGGAAACTTCGGTTTTTGCAAATTGTCGAAGTTTGTCAGCGAATCTTGGAACAACATAACTTCGATCCTAGCCCAGATTTGCCGTACTTGATGGAATTAGACCGTTGGGCACGGAACGAAACTCGCAAATGGGCATCGCTCAATTAATTCTGGATTCGTAATGGTTGAATTGACTTCCTGGTATGGTAATCTCGGCGTTGGGTTAACAAACAGCTTGCTGCTCCTGGCAGCCGAAGCCGATTTCTTAACATCCTTCTTTCAAACTTTTTGGCAGTACTTTTTGGTTGCCGTTGGCTTAGGATTTGTGATTTTCGTTCACGAATTAGGTCACTTTTTGGCTGCCAAGACCTTTGGCGTTCGCTGCGACAAATTCTACGTTGGCTTTGATGTTCCGATTTCAATTGGCCCCATAAAATTACCGCGAACTCTCGGTAAGTTCCAATGGGGTGAAACAGAGTACGGAATTGGCATAATTCCGCTTGGCGGGTACGTCAAGATGTTGGGGCAAGACGACGATCCACGAAAAGCTGAAGAAGAGGCCGAGAGAATTCGCTTGGCACAAGTCGAAGGAGGCCAAGTTGAATTGGACCCACGCAGCTACCCTGCAAAACCAGTGTGGCAACGCATGATCATCATTTCTGCTGGCGTGATCATGAATCTGATTTTTGCAGTCGTTATGGCTGGGGTCGCTTACGAAGCTGGAGTCTTATACACCCCAACTCTGATTGGTGGCGTTACGAGTGGCGGTCCGGCCTGGCAGACCGATATTCGGCCAGGCGACCAGATCATGCGCATTGATGGCATGCAAAAAGATGAACCCTATTGGCGCTTCAACGACTTTTTGATGACAGTTGCAGTACGTAGTTTCGATAAAGGCAAAGAACCACTGTCATTAGCACTCGACCGTTTTGGTGAAAGACGAGACTTTACTGTCGAACCAACCAACGAATTGGATAGTTCGAAGCGAAGGTACATGATTGGTATCAGTGGCAGTTTGGGAATGCAAATTCATCCTGAACAAGCGTTTTTGTCAGCTAGTGAATTGGAAAGCAGTAACTTAGATATTCGACCGGGTGACCGAATTGTAGCAGTTGATGGCCGCGAATTACCCATTGACGAACGGTTTGGCCAAGCTACAAGCGTCAGCCTTAGCGAAGCATTGGAAGCCAAATGGAATCAACCCGTCGAGTTAAAGCTCAGTCGCGCGGAGGCTGATGCGCCACCTAGCACAGTTACCGTCCAACTGCCTCCGCAAAAAGTGCGAACATTTGGACTCGGATTTCGTCCAGGTCCTATTATCGCCTTTTCGAAGAATTCGGTTGCAGAAGCTGCTGGATTACAACTTGGTGATATACCCTACAAAATAGACGGTGTAGAAATCGTCAACTCATGGCGACTGCCCAACATTCTTGCCGCTCGCAAAGGAGAAGAAATTGAATTCTCCATATTGCGAGGTGGGTATGACGGGGAAGTTGTAACTGTGCGCATAACGGTTGGACACGAAGTACGATTTCCCTTGATTTCACCGGTCGGCGGATCTTTGACATTACAGGGATTGGGATTGGCGTATCGTTCTTCAGCCATGCTGAGCCAATTGCCTACTTCTAGCGGAAACGAAGATGCAAATGCTCGAGTGGGCGATAAGTTGGTACAAGTCCGAATTGACCCGACAGATGCACAACGCAAACAGATGGAAGAGATCGGATTTCTGGAGTCGGCCTTCAAAGAGCTACCGGTCGATGAAGTCCATACTACGGATTCCCTATACGAGCAGTTACAAAACGTACCTATTGGCATTGCTATCAAATGTTACTTTGATCGTAATGGCGAAACCGTTGAATCCACATTTAAGATTGAATCGCAAACGGATTGGTATTGGCCATGGGAATTCCGGGGACTTAACCTTCAGTCCCTACAACGAATGCATTACGCCAATTCCTTTCCGGATGCGGTCGCGTTGGGCCTAACGGAAACGTGGAAACGCTTTACTGAGGTATTGTATCAACTCAAGATTCTCGTTACTGGCAAAGTGGGCATGGACGGATTCGGCGGCCCAATCAAGATCTTCCAAGTCGCAGGTGCCGAAGCAAGCCATGGAATCTCGAGATTATTGCTATTCCTCACATTTCTAAGTGCCAATTTGGCGATTTTGAATTTCCTCCCAATTCCTGCTCTCGATGGTGGGCACATGATGTTTCTGACCGCTGAAGCGGTTTTGGGTAGACCCATCAACGAAGCCATGCAGGTAAGATTGACTATGTTTGGTGTTATCTGCCTGCTAAGTTTGATGGGATTCGTTATTATCAAGGACCTTTTGGATTTCTTCTAAGAAGTCGCTCAATAATTACTGGCTGGATTTCATTAGGATAGGCTTCTAGCGCTTTTAGCCTGTCAGCGAAAAGACAGGCTAAAAGCCTGTCCTACTTTTGCCAACGCGGACTCTTATTGACCGAGCGACTTGTCAGAAAGCAGCCAATAGCCGTTGACCAGAGAATTAGGCGATCTTCGAGACCGGAACATTGGCACTCGTC
>JAGQOY010000100.1 GCA_020427005.1 Planctomycetales bacterium | reverse complement strand
ACTAGAACCGCCGTATACGGAACCGTACGTACGGTGGTGTGGGAGGACGGCGGGAGCAATCCCGCCTCCTACCCGATATCGCAGTCAATCGTGAGGCATTTGAATATCGCTTGCAACTTTTTTCGTAACTTACCTCCCCGCTGGGGCCGCTGGGGAGGTGGCGAGTGAAACGAGCCGGTGGGGTCGTGCAGCTAGCCTGCTGTGCATGCTGGAATTGACAACAATAAACCGACAATATGCTCTGGAAAAGGCGGAATCAAACGAGGCTGCCGAAGAACCCTACCCGCTCACATTCGCTCGCGACCTTCCCAAAGGGAAGGTTTGGTGGAAAGTTGCCGGCATTCTGCGACTGAGACAAAGGTTAGTTGGAAAAGTGGTTTGCACTCGGTTGACGCTGGGTCAAGAAACTGCCAATGGTTTGGCGGCGCCGAATCCATAGAAATCCTTCTATCTCCAAAACGCTCACAAAAGGCATTAGCATGGCTAGCCAACTAGGCAGGGCGCTAAATGAAATTGGTTTGGCCAACATTTCTCGAGCTGAAAGAATTCCTAGATAATCTAACACGACCAGCAGAATTGAGCCGGCAGCAATGGAAAGCAGGCAGGCTGCGAAATCGATCACCAGGGCATTGAGCGAACTGCCTTGGATTGGGATGTCCCTACGGCTTGGAGTCTCTGGCGAGTTGGCGTGCTGCGGCTCATCTAGACCACTCTTTGTTGGATCAGTGTTGCTCTGAGCTACGTCGGAAGATAGTTTGTCACTCGAGTGGTTTGCCACGCTCTCTGTGGTCGGAAGTGAAGTAGCGGCACGAGAAATTCTATCTTCCGTGGCCTCAGGAGCGATGATTGTGGCTCCACACAATTGGCAATCAACCTCACGACCAGCGTCGGACGTCGACCGCGTATTTGGATGCCAGCAACGATTGCATCGGAATTCGTAGTTTGGCTCGGTGCAAGTAGACATTACAAACAACCTTACTTAAACCCTACTAATCAAGCGCAGAACTTCCCTTTGATCTCTAGGTTGCGTTCCAAATGAGAAATGGCTGATCAGGGATTCCTTGAAACGAATATTTCGCAGTGACTGACGGTCGGAGCGGTTGTATCAAAAAATCGGCTGTTCCTAGCCATATAGACGTTCCTACAGGGGCGTGTTAAACAATAGGCCGTAATGAGACTTATCGCCCCGCTGTATTATCTCAAAACTCCTAGCACGCCCTAAGACGTGTTCATTGCCAAACGAGCCGATATCTTTGTTTTTAATATTAACTTGGACTACATATCTGATTCTATTTCTGGCTGCCGTTGGAATTGGAGTTTCCAAGAGCGGTTTTTCCGGGCTCAGCATGTTGCATGTGCTGGTGTTTGCTTTTGTCTTTGGTGCCAAAGCTTCAACTGGGATACTACTGCCATTGCTAGTGGTAGGTGACTGCATTGCCATTAGATTCTTTGGCAAAGATGCGCACTGGCATCATATTCGTCGGCTCTTACCTCCTGCCATGGTCGGTGTTGTTGTGGGGACGTTGGCGCTACACATATTGCAAGAAGCATCTCTCAAGCCTTTGATCGGATTGATCATATTGGGCCTTACGGGCCTTCAGGTTATTAGAATTTGGCGCCCTAATGCGTTCGCGCATTTGCCGCATTCAAGTGCGTTTGCCTGGTGTCTAGGTTTTCTAGTTGGAGTAACGACGATGATGGCCAATGCGGCCGGCCCAGTTGCGGCATTGTATCTACTTGCTGTGGCCTTGCCAAAGTTGGAATTAGTCGGCACAGGAGCTTGGCTGTTTCTGATCATCAATGTATTTAAACTACCTTTCAGCTTTATGTTGAAACTGATTTCCTGGGAATCGTTGCTTCTTGATTTGATGTTGGCACCGGGTGTGTGGATCGGGTTATTGATAGGCCGCTGGTTAGTACAGAAGATTCCGCAGAAGACATTCGATACACTACTATTGTTTCTTACCGCGGTTGCTGCATTACGGTTGGTTGGGATTGGTACATGGCTGACAAGCATACTAGGTTCGCCATAGTTGGGTCGGGATTTGCAGGTAGCTTGTTGGCCTGGATACTGGCTAAATCTGGATACGCAGTAACGGTGCTTGAGCGACAAAGGCACCCCCGCTTTTCGATCGGAGAGTCTTCAACTCCATTGGCGGATTTCTTGATCGAGCAAATTTGTATGGAGTTTGATCTACCCGAATTGCTGCCACTTGCTCGTTGGGGTACTTGGCAGGCATCGTATCCGACCATCAGGTGTGGCAAGAAACGTGGGTTTAGCTATTTTCAACATAGGCCCTACGAATCCTTTATCGATTCTGCAAATCACCCCTCAAGTCTTTTGGTAGCCGCAAGTAGCGATGATTCCACCAGCGACACCCACTGGTTGCGGAGTGACGTAGATTCCTGGCTAGCCTCAAAAGCTAGGTCCGTGGGTGCAGAGATCGTCGAATCTTGTGCAATTCGCTCCCTTGATCGCGATAACTTGAAGTGGCGATTGAATGCGGAGATCGACGGAGAAGTACATACGTTCGAGTGTGATTTCCTGATTGACGCTAGTTCGAACGGACAAGTACTAGCTACTTATTTACAGTTGAAACAACTGGACTGGCAATTGCAAACTCGCACAGAGGCCCTGTTCGGTCATTTCGAGTCTGTTCAGCCAATGTCAGATTGGCTACAGAAAAATCAGGGCTCGGTTGCTGACGACCCTTTTTGTTGCGACGATGCAGCCCAGCATCATATGCTCGAGTGTGGTTGGATTTGGATGTTGCGATTTCAGCATGGTATTACCTCCGTGGGCATCGTGCGTCCAACAGATCAGTGGCCTGAACAATTGCATGCAGACGATCGAGGGCGGATTTGGGACGCTCTGATCTCCAACTATCCCACGCTTCGTGAACTGACTCAAAAGTCAGTACTGGTCCAGCCTCAGGTGCAAGGGCGGCCACAATTAGGCTGGACAGGGCGCATGAGTCGCCTTTGGTCGTCAGCAGCCGGGGAAGGTTGGGCTATGCTGCCAGGGACTGTCGGTTTTATCGACCCGCTCCACAGTACGGGCATCGCTCATGGTTTGTTTGGAGTGCTGACACTGGCAAGGATTCTCCAAGCAACGTCTCTGAACACAGAGACGCAGTGGGCCGAACTGCAGTCGTACAGCGAGTCAGTAGTTAGGCAGATAAAGTGGATCGATCGATTGGTCAGCTTGGCTTATGCCGCACAAGAGAAATCGTTTGAGCTTTTTACTGGTGCCTGTGCCCTATATTTTCTGGCTGCAATTCATTGCGAACGAGATTATGCCATGCATCGGCAGTTGCCAGACGGTTTTTTACTTTGCGATTCGAACAACTTTCAAACTTTAGCCAATCAGTTGAATGGCCGATTGAAGTGCCTACGAAATGCAATGGATAATTCAACGGACGTTTTTGATACAATGGTATGGCTAAGAGAGCGGCTAAAACTATGGAATGATGTTGGCCTACTCGAGCCATCGAGAAAAAACCGCATTGCACGTTCCGCTGCAGCAAAATAATTGCCCTGGTATGGACCATTATCGATGAAGCTAATCGCCAAGTTCTTCGTTGTGAGTACTCTGTTGTTGGGTGCGGAACTAAGAAGTGAAGACGAATTTCCCAAGCTCTATAACAGCGAGAGTGCTGTAGAGGCGGTTCCCTTGCCCGCTGAGGTGGCTGCAAAAAGCATGCAGGTTCCCGGTGGCTTCCGTGTACAGGTGTTTGCATCTGAGCCGGATATCCAGAATCCGATCGCTATGAGTTGGGATGCTCAGGGAAGATTGTGGGTAGCAGAGAATTACACTTATGCCGAGCGCAGCCAACGTTTTGATCTTTCATTGCGCGATCGAGTGTTAGTATTGGAAGATTCCAATGGAGATGGTGTAGCAGATCGCCGGCAAGTCTTCACGGATCAAGTTCAAATGCTAACTGGAATTGAAGTGGGCCTGGGAGGTGTGTGGCTAATGTGCCCTCCTCAATTACTATTCATTCCAGACCGCGACCATGATGCACGGCCCGACGGACCGGCTGAAGTTGTGCTCGATGGATTCGAAGTAGCCAAAGAAAATTACCACAATTTCGCCAATGGCTTGCGATTTGGACCGGATGGTTGGTTGTATGGTCGCTGTGGCGGTTCTTGTCCTGGCAGAATTGGCCGCCCCAATACGCCGCCGAGCCAACGTGTTGCGCTCGAAGGTGGAATTTGGCGATACTCAACGCGTAACGGTCAGTTCGAGGTTCTGACACATGGAACAACGAATCCATGGGGGCACGATTGGAATGAGTTTGGAGAAGCCTTTTTCATCAACACTGTGAACGGACATCTATGGCATATGATTCCAGGGGCGCACTTTATGCGGCCATTCACTTTGGATCCCAATCCCTATGTTTACCGATTGATTGATACACATGCTGACCACTGGCATTTTGACACTACCGGAAGTTGGACGGATTCTCGCGACGGAGCTGCAAATCAGTTTGGAGGCGGTCATGCTCACGTGGGAATGATGATTTATCAGGGGGACAACTGGCCCGAAGAATATCGCGGCAAATTGCTAACTTGGAATTTGCACGGCAGGCGAGCCAATGTGGAGGTGCTTCAACGTGAGGGTAGTGGCTATGTTGGGTCCCATGAAGGAGATCTGCTTACAAGCCAGGATCCCTTTTGCCGTGGAATGGACTTTGTCACTGGGCCTGGCGGAGACGTGTTCTTGGCAGATTGGAGTGATACCGGTGAATGTCATGAAGCAACAGGAGTCCATCGTACGAGTGGCCGCATATTTAACATTCGATATGGGGATGTCCCCTTCAGGGATCCATCGAGTTTCGACCTGTACTCTCTCCCAGATGCTCAGCTGGCAAGCTTGATAGGTCATCGAAATCAATGGTTTGTACGTCAAGCCAGGCTCGAACTTTGCCGGCGAATGGACAAACCAAAACCTTCCGACGACGGTCATTTTGAATACGTGGGAGAGATAAGTAGATTGTTGGATTCGCAGGATTCAGCCATCGTCTGCCAGGCCATGTTGACTCTGCATGCGCTAGGTGAGCTTGATAATGCCAACTTGATGACGCAGTTGCTAGAACACGGAAACGAGCATGTTCGAGCGTGTGCCGTTGGTCTGCTTTCGGACGCTTGGCCTATCGACGATTGCTACGGCCCGCACTGGTTGTCCCCTGAGCCGGCGGCAAGTATTCGTGTTCAGGCCAACCGCATATTGCCGTTGTTAACTCAACTGGCGGAACAAGATCCGAGTCCGTTGGTTCGTTTGGCACTGGCTTCTACATTGCAGAGACTACCTCTGGAATATCGCCCAGCCTTGGCAGCCGCATTGGTGGCTCGTTCTGAAGATCAACACGATCATAATTTGCCGTTGCTAGTATGGTATGGACTGATGAGTAGTGTGCAAGCTGATCCGGTTGCTGTGGCAAGTGTAGCCACTGGAGAGTGTTGGCCAGATACTCAGCGCTTGATAGTTCGGAGGATCGTTTCTGATCCGAAACTATCTGCAGGCATGCAACCGCTGCTTGAGGGACTTGCTCACGTTGGTCCGAATTCCAGACTTAATCTCCTCAGAGGATTTGAGGAAGGATTGGAAGGGTATCGAAATCGAGAAACGCCCGCTGGCTGGGAATCTACCATTGCGAGCGTACCAAAGAGTGAAACTGAGTTTCATCGACTGGCACAACAATTGAGTGCAGTTTTTGGAAATCAACGGGCCATGCGAGAGATCCGCGAGTTAGTCTTGGATAGTAGCGCGGATATAAGTCTCCGTCGTTCGTCGCTGGAAACCCTCGTTCAGACTGCATTACCAGAGACCCTGAAGGAAATATGTATTCCGCTACTAAGTGACCCTCGAATCAACGTGGTTGCAGCACGAGGATTAGTCTCGGTGGACGACCCTGAAGTAGCCATGGAGCTGATAAAGAACTATCGCAGGTTCCGTGCGCCGCAGCGTCCGCAGATTATTGGCATGTTAACCTCACGCAAATCTTTTGCGCAGGCACTGCTGCTTGCCATTGCCGATAACAAGATTCCGGTCTCCGAGCTAACAGCCTACGACGTGCGGCAAATTAAGTTATTGGAAGAAAATGAACTGACGAAACGAGTAAGCGAGTTATGGGGAGAGGTTCGGGATTCACCTCAAGACAAGTTAGCCAAAATGAACGAATTGCGACGCTCGCTGGAGGCGGAGTCAGTAGGTGATATCAACCTTGGAGCGGGTAGGGCTCTATTCCAACAGACGTGTGCAAAATGCCACCGCTTATATGGCGCAGGTGAAACGATTGGCCCCGACTTGACCGGTGGAAATCGGCATGACCTAAATTATTTGCTAGAAAACATAATTGACCCTAGTGCGGTTGTCAGTAAGAACTATCGAATGAGTATCTTATTGCTAAAAGACGATCGGATCATCAATGGATTGATCTTTTCCCAAACGGAAACATTAGTAGAAGTGCAGACACAGACGGATCGCTTGACGATTTCTCATGATCAAATCGAGCAGATAAAAGAGACGGGACTTTCGCCAATGCCTGATGGTCTGTTGGACAATATGACCAATGAGCAGATTCGCGATCTATTGGCTTACCTCAGACATCCTACCCAAGTTAGCCTGCCTTAATATCACGATCCGAATTGTTTCGATAATAGTCTTCTGGCAATTCTGCGGAATACCCTTTTTGGTCGTAATGACGTTGGTAGTCATAGCTGTCCCGACTGAGGTTGAAGACGCCATACATAGCAATTGGCAACAAAATTAGCACGGCTGTTAATACAGCAAGCATGGACCAGTTCATGGGCCGCCTCCCTTCTGCGCTACTTTCTATCCCAGAAACCGAACTTTTTGTATCGTTCTTAGCTTAAAGGCCCAAGTGAATTCCAAAATTGGCGCTTAGGGAAGTTTTGTTGCAAAGATAACGGCAGTCTGCCTGTGAGGAAAAGGTGACGTAGATAAATACCCTTCGTTAACTTACCTCCCCACTGGGGAAGTGCCGAGTCAAACGAGCCGGTGGGGTCGTGCAAGGAACCTGTCTTACATGTGGGAACCAACATGAACTGAGTGGCATCGTGCTCAAGCGAAAGCAGAACTAGAAGGTGTAAGGTGTAAGGTGTGAGGTGTAAGGTATAGCAAACAAGCATCTCGAAGAGCCCTACCCGCTCGCATATGCTCGCGACCTTCCCAAGGGAAGGTTAGTTGAAAAGATAACTGAAGTCTATTGGGCAAGTCGTTCGCGTAGCTGGACTGCTAGATCTACCGCTTCTTGTGCCGTGTCTGCTAAACAGGTGAGATGCCCCATCTTACGTCCGGGTCGAGGTTGTTGCTTGCCATAAAGATGCAAGTGGGCATGGGGGTGACAGAGCACGTTTTCCCATTTGGGAATTCCTTTAGTCCAAACGTCTCCCAACAAGTTAGCCATTGCTGCAGGTTTGAGCTGCTCAGGAGTTGGCAAAGGTAGGTTGCATAAAGAACGCACTTGCATTTCAAACTGACTGCACTCAAATGCCTCGATAGTCAAATGTCCGGAATTATGAGGTCGAGGGGCGATTTCATTAACTAGCAGGCGACCATCACGGGTGATGAAAAATTCGACACAGATCAGTCCCTGTACATCGAATGACTTTACTATCGTCTTACAGATGTTTTGCGCCTGATTCTCAAATGTTTGCAACTCTTCAGAGACGGGGCAGCGGGTGATATCTAGAATGTGATTATGGTGGGAATTCTCAAACAGAGGGTACGTCACCACTTCCTCATTGGCGTTTCGGGCCACGAGCATGCTTACTTCAGCAATGTACTCGACCCACTGTTCGGCGATTACGCTGTTGCTGTTTAGCTGCGACCATCTGAGCTGAAGTTCTTCGGCTGATCGAACAATGAACTGTCCCTTCCCATCGTAGCCGCTACGAGTAGTTTTAAGCACTAAAGGCCAACCAAACTGCATTCCTGCATCTTGCGCTTCCCTTGCATCTGAACAATGAACAAATGAAGTGGTTGGAATCAGCAAATCCCGCATCGACTTTTTTTCCAGAATCCGATCCTGGCAAACGGCCAGAAACTGCGCACTCGGTCTAGTGCATGTATGCTTGGCTGCCTGTGAAACGTAATCAACATCTACATTTTCAAATTCAAGTGTAATGGCAGCGCATTCGTTCGCCATTCTAATTAAATCATTTTGTGCCTGTGATGGATCACCAGGACACAAGTGCAAATCGGCTGCTTGACCGGCTGGGCAGTTTGGTTCCGGGTCGAATACCTGGACGTGATACCCCATTCTTTGCGCAGCGTGAACAAACATGCGGCCTAATTGCCCACCTCCCAAAACACCAATCCATGAGGAAGGGTAGACGACTGAAGAATTTCTTTCCTGTCTCATTTTCTAGAGCATGCTTCGTATTTGTAGAAACGTCTGATTGCTTTCTGGATCATTTGCTGCAAGACAGCATCATTTAATTCCGGTCTACAGACAAACAAACAAAGGCTTAGCTGATGCCATGAATAGTGTGCCTTTGGCATGACTGCAACAAGCAAAACCTAATTCTGAATTTGACATCGCTCGATTTGATCAATTAAAGCCTGTTGTCTTGCATAACAGAATCGGTTTGCTGCTGAGTCCAGGTTCGCAAGCGGCAGTTGAGTTCGGAGTCGTGCGTTGCAAGAATTCGGGCCGCCAACAAACCTGCGTTCTTGGCGCCAGCCGTACCGATTGCAAGTGTCGCTACGGGGATTCCTCCTGGCATTTGGACGATTGACAATAGGGAATCCAGTCCCTGCAAGCTGCGACTTTGAACAGGAACTCCCAATACAGGTAAAATTGTGCAAGCAGCAACCATACCAGGCAAATGGGCTGCACCACCTGCTCCGGCAATTATTACCATCAATCCGCGTTTTTCAGCAGATTCTGCGTATTCAAACATCCATTTGGGAGTCCGGTGTGCGGACACAACTCGGGCTTCAAAGGGAATTCCTAGTTCGCTCAGAATCTGGGTCGCATGCTGCATCGTTTCCCAGTCAGAGCGACTACCCATTATTACTCCAACCTTGGGTGTGGTTGACGGTGAATTCATGCGTTCCATACCCTTTGTAAGTTGATGTACCGAGGAATCCGCCTCATTGTGGAAGGTTCAATAAGTCTGTTTGCACTCAAAAAGCCAACTTCACATCCTTGGGTCGCAGATCAAGACAAGTTGACTGTACCAGGATAAGTATGCGTCGCTAGTTGGTAGTTTGATTTCGAAGTAAGGGAAAAAGAATGATATCGCGAATGGACCGCGCATTGGTTAGCAGCATCACTAGGCGATCGATACCAATGCCTAGTCCTCCAGCCGGTGGCATTCCATTTCGCAAGGCAAGAACAAAGTCATGGTCCATTTTTGCCATCGAATCTTCATCGGCTTGACCCTCAAGCTGTGTCCGGAATAATTCTTCCTGCAACATCGGATCGTTCAGCTCGGTATAGGCATTGGCAAGCTCCATCCCGTGGATAAATAGCTCAAAGCGCTCTGCGATTAGCGGATTAGACGATTTGCGTTTTGTTAGCGGACAGATGCTTGCAGGATAGTCAATAACGAAAATGGGTCCAACTAAGCTATCCTCTACCTTTTCCTCGAAAACCTCGCTTTTTACTACATCCGGGTGTTTTCCGTTGGGATCCAATCCCAATTTGCGAGCCAGGTTGGCGATGCCGGTAATGTCCGTCGGAGCAAGCCCTGTATGCTCTTTGAATAAGTCGTCGTAGCTACGTCTTGCAAAGGGTGGTGTGAAATCAATGGTCTTGTCACCCCAGGCAACTTCATATCCTTTTCCGATTGCCTTCAGCGCATCCAATATTATTTGTTCCGTCAGATCCATCATGACTTCGTAGTTCGCAAACGCTTCGTATGCTTCCAGCATGGTGAATTCTGGATTGTGGCGAGGGCTAATGCCTTCGTTTCGATAAACTCTGCCGAGCTCATAAACCCGTTCGATACCCCCAACCAGAAGTCGCTTGAGGTGCAATTCCAACGCAATTCTCAATACAAGTGGCATATCGAGTGTGTTGTGATGCGTATTGAAAGGCCGAGCCGCGGCTCCTCCGGCGACAGTATGCAGAGTGGGGCCCTCAACCTCACAGTAGCCACGTTTGGCTAGTGTTTCACGGATCGACTGCACAATCTTGGTTCTGTCCAAGAAGGTCTTCATCACGCCGTCGTTGTACGCTAGGTCGAGATAACGTTGCCGTTGCTTGAGTTCGGGATCCTGCAAGCCGGCATACTTTTCGGGTGGTGGCTCAAGAGTCTTGCACATGAAATGCAGATTTTCGGCGAAGACGGTTAATTCTCCCGTATTGGTCCGCCCTAATCGACCATCCACGCCAATCCAATCCCCTAGATCAAACTCACCTGCGAGCTGGAAATTTGCCTCGCCAACTTGCCCCTTGCCGATAAAAATCTGGATATCTCCTGTCCAGTCCCGCAAGTTTACGAAAATGAGCTTTCCTGTCGGCCTCATCAGAACTACTCGGCCAGCTACGCGGACCGTAGGGCCAATTTCCTGTCCTGGCCCTTGATTGGTTTTCCATTGTCGATAATCAACCTGGCTGCTTCCATCGTCTTTTTTTGCATCCACGTCAGGCAGCTCAAGTGTCGTCCCATTCTCCAATTGGAACTTGATTTCTGTTGATCGGCTTCGGGCATCCGAATTCCAGATTCGGCCGGGAAAATAGTGCCCCCACGGATCAATTCCGGAGGACGAAATCCGATTCAATTTTTCGAGTCGTGCTTCGTGCGGGCTAGTCATATTGCTCTTTGGCGGATCTGCGTGATCTGATGGTGCTCGCTGAATTCGTCTTCAGCGTATGGAACATACGACCAAGAATTAGGTGCAACTAACGAGGAAAAACGTAGGTTCCTCGGGCGACCCCGGTTTCTTGGCGTACTCTGTTCCCTGGATCGGGAATTAAGGATTCTAACCCTTGAATGCTAAACGGGGGAGGCGGCATTCCATGGAGAACGACAACCAGTAGGAGAGAGAGGCATGAACCCAATACCGACCACAAAACTTCCCTCTGGAAACAGAAAAACCCCTCATTCGTGAAGCGAGTGAGGGGTGCGAGGAAGATCGAAAGTGACAGGTAGGACAGGATTGTACGAAACCAGGAATTATGTGGTATTCGATTGTCATGCCTGCAATTTGAGGCGGTTAGAAATTGTAAGCGGGATTTTTTTCCGAAAAATCCTGATCGTTTAATCCCACGTTGAGTTTCACATTCAAGTACGTGTACTCTTCTAGTAGTTCCTTGTCAGCCCCCGCCGACGTCGGCCAAGTGTAAGCACAGTAACGAATCGGAATCTTCATTTCGTCATCGATAAACACTTGTGCTACATGGAAGTCGAAATGCGTTCTATGATGAGGGTGCGTCACGCTCAACACTGTGCATTGTCTATCTCCGATCTTGGCACCTTGGAAGAATTCAACATTGCATTCGCCATGTTGACGATCGCGTTCTCCCTTTTCAATCAGTTTGACAACTAGATTCTCAATGCCGCATTCTGTTATCGGATAACGCTGCCCTTGCATTGCCAGCATGCCATTGGGATCGAGGTGCATGGTGGGCAAGAATTTGCCTCGCATGCCACCCTCGTGTGCAATGATTTGTCCCGCGTTTTGATTCTCTACGTAGATGACCTCTCGGCCCTTGACCGCTGCAGGCTTGAGGAATGCCATGTATACACTCAATGGAGTGGCAATAGCTCCGTTTCGCACTTTGCGGTTGCGAATTTTTACTCCCATATACTCCGACTCGCCAAGCGTATTACCAATCCGTTCGCGCTTGACCATGATGGCCGTGTAATCCGTAATCGTGTTCCGGATATGGGTGAGAGTATTCCGAGCCAACTCCAACGCAGGATCCAACGCGTGGGGTGTTGCCTGAACACCCGCCACACTATCGTTCTTGGCAATCCGCGAAACAGGTTCAACGAATTTGCCATCGGGCTGTTGCCCAAATACTGGAGTCGCGATGGCACCGCCGAGCAATGCCGAAAACGTAAGAAAACTTCGTCGGTCCGCTTGTCTCATCGACTTGCCCTTCCGTGGGTTGCCTCATCGAATGACTCAGATCCCTTGAGCAGCAAAGTTTGGCCGGTAGATTGCCAGATTTGCCTTATTGCTCGGAAAGGTTCGACCCAAATCAGTCTTTTTGTGAAATGTAAATTCGTGCCAAGTACCTAGGCTCAGCGAATCTTATCGAACAATCTGAAGTTCTTTGGACAGTTCAAATACACACCGCTTCATGACAGGAAAAGTTGGCAGTGATTGTCCACTTGGTTACTTTTTCCCTATCGATACAGTTTGACCATAGCAACCATGCCGCATGATGGCCACATCAGTTTCATGCTTGTTATCGAAGATAGACCTCAGCTGCAGACCTATTTGGAATAGAAATCAATGCTAGCTAGCAGGGTGATAAAAAAGTCGAATTGAAAAATCTTGTGGACGATTAGTAACCCGAAGCGTCAGCGAGGAGCTGGGCACATTCCCTCGCTGACGCTTCGGATTACTTTTTCTGCTGCCTACTAGTGCGAGCCACACAAACGCATAACGTGTATTTCCAAGCAAATCATTGATCAGACGACCGAAAAAACGCTACTCTTTCGTCAATTCTGCTCTATTTTCGGGCTTGTGCAAGATACGGCCTGACGAGCTACAATGCAGGCCTTAGGCACGATATTTATGGATGACTAGAATATTCAGGCAGGCGGAGATTATCGATTCCTGCTGCCCGACCACTTAGACCAGTATTTGTTAGCAAAGGGAAGACGGCCATGTTCCAGCGACGCAACTTTTTGAGGCTATTCGGGACTAGTTTGGCATTATCGACTTGCCCGTTTCCAATATCACCAACGGCTAAAGGTATTGAACCCTTTGCACGAACTCGGCCGGGACAAATGCGACTCAGCTTGGCCGCTTACTCGTTACGAAAGTACTTAGCTCCACGCGATAACACAAAGAAGATGGACCTTTTTGATTTTGTAGATTTTTGCTTTGACCACGGAATTCCCGGTGCAGAACTAACGAGCTACTACTTTCCGGAAGACCTAGATAGGGATTATTTGCTCAAGCTGAAACGGCATTGCCATATGAAAGGCATTACGATTTCCGGGGGTGCCATCCGAAACGATTATTGTTCGAACAACGAATCCAACGTAGAACGAGACATCGAACACACCAAACAATGGATTGATCATTATGCTGTTCTGGGAGCTCCAGCGATCAGAATTTTTGCAGGCAATGCAGTGAAGGACGAGGACCTATCGGTGACCCTCAAACGTTGCGCATTGAACTGCGAAAAAGCATGTCGCTATGCAGAACAGAAGGGCATTATGCTAGCACTTGAGAATCATGGGGGTGTCACCGCCAAGGCGGAGGGGCTGTTAGAAATTGTACAGCAAGTCAATTCGTTAGCTTTTGGAGTTAATTTTGATTCCGGTAATTTTCGCTCTTCGACAGATCCCTATGCTGAATTAGCAATGATTGCACCGTACGCGGTGAATGCTCAGATTAAAGTGGACATCTATGCTGATGGGAAGCATCAACCAACCGATTTAGCTCGAGTGCTAACCGTCTTGCGTGAAGCTGGATACAGCGGCTGGGTGGCTCTTGAATATGAGGCTCAGGAGGAACCGTTAGTCGCCATACCTCGCTACTTGAATCAATTGAAACATTTGATGTAGTAGAAGTGCGAATGTCTGTTCCTCGCCGGGAATTGCTGGCGCCAATCCGTGTGAGGGTTTGCTAGGCAAGGCTCTTTAACCAGTCTTAGAGCAAACGTCATGTAGCAGTAGCGAATATTTGCCCGTTTGATCCATGATTTCCTTGAAAAGATTTCCTCGAAATTAACACCCGATACGTCTGTGCGCCTTGCTTATCGCCGCAACCTTGTATTAGAGCACTTAGTTTTATAAGGCAGATTTCATGAAACTGATTTTCACGCGTCGGAATCTATTGGTTAACATTTTGACTGGGATGCTGTGCATATTCACTGCTGGTGTTGGTTATGCTGAAACTCCCATACGAGTCTTGGTCATTACTGGTGGATGTTGTCACGACTACGAATTCCAAAGTGAGTCCATCAAACAGGCTTTCAAAGAGAACAGCGTCGAAGCAGACATTACTGTTATCAATGATGGCGGTAATGGTACCGAAGCGAAAATTGGGCTATATGACAACGCCGACTGGGCCAAAGGGTTTGATGTCGTGATTCACAATGAGTGTTTTGCGAATACTACCGATGAGGACTATATCCAGAAGATCGCTCGTGCTCACCGAGAAGGAGTCAATGCGGTAGTAATTCATTGTGCCATGCACACATATAGAGCTTCGAAGATCGATACTTGGCGAGAATTCCTAGGCGTAACCAGCCGCCGACACGATCATCAGTCCAAATATCCCGTACGGATCGTCGCAAGCGAGCACCCAATAATGAAAGGCTTTCCCAAGGATTGGGTAACTCCCATGGATGAACTGTACATTATTGAGACCGTTTGGCCAAAGACAACCATTCTGGCGACCTCCAACAGCGAGCAAGATGGATCATCCCACGCTTGTTTTTGGACTAACGAATACGGCAAGGCACGTGTTTTTGGCACTACCTATGGCCACAGTAACGAAACATTTGCGGACAAAACGTTTCGGGCTACTTTGGTACGTGGATCGCTATGGGCAGCCGGTCGACTCAACTAACTCAAGATCGATTATTCCATGACTTTCAGCTCTGATGTTCAACAGATTTTTAAGCCGGGGGACGTGTCTCAGCTATGTGAAATACTGCACTCTGCTGAACATGTCCTACCGATTGGAGGCCAAACCAAGTCAGCCTTCGCTGCCCCCGCAAGCAGTTGTCAATTAGTCGATTGTCAGCAGTTGTCTGGTATCGTGACTTACGACCCCAGCGAGTTCTTGATCACGGCTCGTTCAGGAACCAGCCTCAAAGAAATCTGCTTGGCCTTGCAAGCAAACGGCCAATATTTGCCTTTCGATCCCTTGTTGGTTGAAAGTGGATCTACATTAGGCGGCACGATCGCGGCTGGCCTTAGCGGATCTTGCCGCTTGCTTTACGGCGGATTACGGGACTTCGTAATGGCCATTGAATTCGTGGATGGACTCGGCCAAGTTGTCTGCGGTGGCGGAAAGGTAGTAAAGAATGCAGCGGGATTTGATTTTCCAAAGCTGTTGATAGGTAGCTACGGCAGGTTGGGGATCATCACAGAGGCCACTATAAAGGTTTTGCCCTCGCCACAAGCCTGGGGAACATTGGTGACGCAATTTCAATCCTTGCCGCAAGCCTTGAAAATCGTGCGACGTTGGATGTCGCTTCCACTGCCAATCGCGGCCGCAGATATCGACGCTAACGCAGATGAGGTGAAAGTTTACATGCGAATTGCTGGGCTGAGATCCTCACTGGCAGGCGTTTTTGAAAGACTGAAAGGACAATTACCCCAAACAAGTCAGGCCACCGCAATGGATGCTGAAGTTGAGCGACATTTTTGGCATGATCGTTCTAAACTGGGATATGGATTATTCGAAACTACGGAAGGTTTCGGCGTAAGAGCAGCCATGCCTGCTCAGCAAGTTGAAGAATTTCAGCGAAGCTTAACTGAGCAAGAACTTGCGAAACAAACTGTATACACCTCAGGTGGCGCAGTTGCCTGGCTGACAATCTCGGGTGATCACGTAGAGGCCTTGGATGGGCAGTTGAAAGGAATGGGACTATCTGCGGTGGTGACTGCAGGGACCCGTGAATTACTTCCGTTGGGAAATTGCACTTGGATTCCCGTTGCATCCAGAATTCAGACCGCGATTGATCCTCAACGCAAATTCTTACCCTATCCGCAAGCGACCGTGTTCTAGTTAGCCAACGTCCTCCTGGTCAGCTCGCGGCGGATCTTCTTCTGCCTTCGACGCTGGTTCGACTGTTCGATCGGACACTATGGAGGCTGAACGTGGCCCAGGAGCATGGGTACCAGGTTTGACGCGTGGCCCTGGATGCTTTTCATCGATGATACGAGCAAGTTCGTCGGAATCCATAACTTCTATTTCGATCAAACGCCGGGTAACGTCTTCCAGTGCTTGCCGTCGCTCAAGCAGGATCTGATAGGCCCGCTGCTGCATATCATCGACGATGCGTTTGACTTCCTCATCAATCTCACGTGCAGTTTGTTCGCTGTGATCACGCGACAGGCTATCACCAGACCCACCAAGAAACGGAGTACGGCCACTTTCACGGTAATTGACACGACCAAGTCGGCTCATGCCAAATTCCATAACCATGCTACGGGCAATAGCTGAAGCCCGTTCCAAATCGTTTTGAGCCCCTGTGCTGATGTCGTTGAATACGATTTCTTCCGCAAGTGTTCCAGCTAGTAGAACTTGCATGCGAGCTTCCAACTCTGATTGAGTCATCAGATATCGATCGCCCTCAGGACGCTGCAAGGTGTACCCCAACGCGGCCAAGCCTCTAGGGATTATGGACACTTTATGAACTGGGTCTGTGTTTGGAAGCGAATAGGCAACCAGAGCATGGGCCGCTTCATGGTAGGCGACCCGCAATTTCTCGTCTTCATCCATAACTCGACGTTTTTTCTCAAGACCGGCGGTGACCCGTTCTACGCCTTCGTCAAATTCCGCCTGGCCAACTTGGTTCTTTCCTTTGCGGGCTGCTAATAGTGCAGCCTCATTCACTAGATTGGCTAAATCAGCTCCGCAAAATCCACTGGTAATCGAGGCAATGTCCTTCAACTGAACGTCAGGTGCGAGTTTGACGTTTTGAACATGCACTTTCAGTATGGCTTCACGACCGGTCTTGTCGGGTCGATCGACCAAAACGTTTCGGTCAAATCGCCCTGGCCGCATAAGAGCCGGATCAAGTGTTTCTGGACGGTTGGTAGCAGCGATAACGATGATTCCGGTGTTGGGATCGAAGCCGTCCATCTCGACCAGTAGAGCATTCAACGTTTGTTCACGTTCATCATGCACACCTACGACGCTACTACTACGACTTTTACCGAGTGCGTCCAGTTCATCTATAAAGATAATGCAGGGGCTCTTGGCACTGGCCTGCTGGAACATGTCACGGACGCGGGCCGCCCCCACTCCAACAAACATTTCCACAAAATCACTGCCAGATAAGCTGAAAAATGGCACTCCTGCCTCTCCGGCAATAGCCTTGGCCAACAAGGTTTTGCCGGTTCCTGGCGGCCCTACCAACAATACACCCTTTGGAATGCGACCACCCAACCGCTGGTATTTGTCAGGGTACTTCAGGAAATCGACAATTTCTCGAACTTCTTCGACTGCTTCATCGACACCTGCAATATCCTCGAAGGTGATTCCTATGTCATCTTGTGCATACAGGCGACCTCGCGAACGTCCAAATGACATTGGTGAACCAATCCCACCGATGCGACGAGCCGCATACATCATCAACAGAAAAACCAACCCGATCATGATCAGGACTGGTCCCCATTGGTTTGCAAAAGATGGGGAGTCTGAAAAGTTCCAGTCTACGTTAGCTGCTTCCAAAGCATCTCGCAATTCGCGCGTGGTCTCTTCAGATGCATCCTTGTTGGTTCGAAACTGAACGGTGCTTTGACTCTTGATCTGGTTGTTCGGACCGAATTCCGTCTTGTAAATACTGCCTGAAACACTCGTATTATCTACGCTGATGGCGTTGATCTTGGATAAGACAATATAGGAATCGGAGTTGGCTTCTGGGCCGATCTTAAAAGTGCCTGAAAAACGCTTGCCGTCTTGTTCGGAAACTAGTTCAGTGCTGCCCTTAGCCACATAGCGTGTATTGGCCAAGAGTTCAATTAAATGAGGGTATTTGAGCCGCAAGATCGCATTGTTCACCATGAACATAACGACAGATACGACCACAATCGAAGCTAGGATAAGGTACCAAATCCAATTGCCGGTTTTGCCGTCGTTCTTTTGTTCGTCATCTGCTGCCATGTATTTACCTTGCGTTTTCCTTCTGCCTGCAATTCGATTGGCGACTCAGCTTGTACTAGTCACGCATTGCTTGGGCCTTCAATCATCGGTGTTGAAATAACCAGACACGAGCTTCGCATAAACAACGCTGGAGAGAGCCGACCTTAACTGTGGGCGACCAATCCTTCAACTATGAAAGATTATACGGAGCCCAACAAGCTTTACGGCAACATAGTGATTCGGAAAAAAGAAAGACTGTAGCAGTTTTTCCGATTCTAACACCAAGAGTACTAGTCATCGTCCTAGTCGATTCTGGGTGGCGATCCGTACGGATTATCCTTCGAAGGCCCTGACTGCCCGAGACTGCCTAGGTCGAGTGCGTTTTCTGGTGAACATAGTCCACTAGAATCAACAAGATTTGTCGTATTAAGAGCGTCCAGCGGTAGTTCCGTTACTAGGTTGGGAATGTATTGGGGCATTAGGCTGCCCATCAACATTCCTGCTACGCTAGCAACCAATCCTACCAATTGAGCCGGAAGCCACTCCACATCACTATGGAAGTACAGGCAGTACCCCCAGCCTCCCATTCCCATAACAATGGAGGCAAGGGCCCCCTGAGTCGTTGACCTCGACCAATAGATGCCCGCGGCAAGCGGGACCAGGGCTCCCACCAAAGTTACGCTATAGGCGCCCTGTACCATCTGATACATCGTATCGTTGCTAACGGCCGCGTGCCATGTGGCAGCAATCCCAAAGAGAATCAGAACGGACCGAAGTGTCACGAGCATGTTCTTTTCTTGCAAATCTGGCAAAAATGGCCGTAAGACATTCTCCGTGAACAGACTTGCCGGTGCCAGCAAAGTTCCGCTCGCTGTTGAAAGGATTGCTGACAGCAGGGCTCCAAAAAAGATGGCCTGTGCCCAAAAAGGAGTCTGGTTAAGAATCAGCTCAGGCAACACGCGCTGAATATGACGTTCATCACCATGTTCAAAAATCCCTAACGTTTCTGGAGTAATGACAACCGCAGAATAGGCAATGAACATTGGAACGAAAGCGAACAGAAAGTAAAAACTACCTCCCAGAAGTGTTCCCCGAACGGCGGTTTTTTCATTCTTAGCACTTGTCACACGCTGAAAGACGTCTTGCTGCGGAATCGATCCCAGTGCAACAGTTAAAAAGCCGGCAATAAAGGTAAGCCAACTGCCAATTCCTTCTTTTGGAAACAAACGCAATCGGCCACTGTCATAGGCTGATTCAATGACCTTATCTGCTCCCCCTGCAATATCAGAAAGAATATAGGCCACGATGATCAGGCCAACAATAATAACTACAGTTTGTATCATGTCCGTTAGTGCCACCGACCACATGCCGCCAAAGACGGTATATATCATGACCACAACGGCTCCCACGATAATGCAGTGATCCAGCAGCAACCATGTTAACCCCGCTTGTTGCCCCAAAACGAACAACACTAGCCCCAAAGCAGTTAGCTGAGCAGCAGTCCAGCCCAGATAGGACAGCGTGATTGCAATCGAAGTAAACACTTCGACGATCTTCCCATATTTCTTATGATAGAAGTCGCCAATAGTGAGCAAGTCCATCCGATAAAACGCACGGGCGAAAAACACTGCCACTAGCACCAAGCACATCGCGGCGCCGAATGGGTCCCCTGGGATTTCGACCAAGCCACCTTTTGCAAAGGTGGCGGAAACGCTTAGTACGGTTTCCGCTCCAAACCAGGTCGCAAAGACACAAGTGAAGTTCATGTACAGAGGCAGCGACCGACCTGCAACCATGAAATCCTTGGCGCCATGAACACGGCTAGAAGCGTAGAAACCAATCCCTACGGTGAACAAGAGATAACCGAGAACGGCAACTGTTAGCATAATGGCTCACTCGAAATTCCAAGTTTCGATACTTCGGCGGGAATGGGGAATTGCTGTCAGGTTTCATCGAGTGCACGGACAAGCAATGAACTGGGCAACGGCCAGCCTCGAAGAGTTCCAAATATGCTCGTAGAGCATAACCAGAAGCTCTGGGTTGGGCGATAGGGTATCCCACCGCCAACTCTTTACCTAAAAACTCGGCATCAACATGTCGTATTTCGCTTTTCTCACACTTGGCAACAGAGCTCCAATGTTGGGTGAAGCATCCGATACTAACAATCATTCCACAGATCCAGCGCTTTAAATCTGGATGCGGAAGATGGTTTCGGGAAATCACGCACAAGGCATAAAGTTTTACTAGTCCACAAGTTGACGACAATCATGCGGCTCCGAAAAGAGTATTTCAGGTTTTGCGGCGAGTTTCCTCTTTAACTTTTCGAGGCAGGCGATAACCTTCCAACATCTCCATCCAACACCCTTCAGGTCACCCTCAATTCAACTTGCCTGTCTGTAATTGACTGGGATCCTGCTCTCGGGAACGGGCATCGTGTCCTAACCCAGATGTAGTTTCATGCCAGGGCCAGACGGTAGTTGTGTGACGTCCAATGCTTGAGCGTAAAGCAAGGTTAGTTTGGTAGAGAGATACGCTTGGCGTCGACGACCGTAGTTGACGGCACAGAAACGAATTCTATGAACCAATGCGGAGAAACAGTGGACGGCTCTACAAATCAAGCGGACTATGCAAACGAAAATCTTGATTCGGTCCTTGATGATCCAAAGAATCTTGAACTTTCGGCAGAATATGTGGGTCGTTGGTCAACACTTGTCAGTGTAACCAATTGGGAAAAAGGCAAGATCATTACACAGTGGCGTGAGGCTCTGATGGGGTCACAGGCTCCCGTTGTTGCCTACAGTGACGAAGCCTGGAGTCGCCGAGTTGGCGGCGTGACTGCCCAACATGTTGGACGCTTACGACGTGTTTACGAGCGATTTGGTGAAGTCTTTAGCAGTTACGAGCGAGTCTATTGGAGTCATTTCCTGGCTGCCCTGGATTGGGATGATGCGGAATTGTATCTAGAAGGCGCCTCTCAAAGCGGTTGGAGCGTTTCACAAATGCGCCACATGCGCTGGGAGGCCGCCGGTGCTGATCCCGATGCAGTACCAGTCGAAGCCGATATCGTCTCATCAACGGTGGATGAAGACTTTACGCCGCTTGCGGAGATGGATGAAGAAACAAACATGGGGGACAGTCCACGTAGCGTAGCGGAAGGTCCGCGACCGGATGGCCCCGATTTTGGTGATGAGTCTGATGGAACCTCCGATTTCGGATCGCAGCCGGATGACGATGATGCATTGCCATGGGAGCAGAATGCCGAATTGGAATCTCCCTTTGCGACGCTACCAAGTTTGCCCGTGGATTTTGCGGAGGCCTTGGAACAGTTCAAATTGGCGATAATTCGGCATCGTTCTCAGAGCTGGGCAGATGTAGCTCAGACGGACGTGGTTCGCGCCTTGGAGGCTCTAAAAACATTTACTATGCAATAAGCAGAGTTTTGTAGAAAGACCTCTCCCTCGTTACCTGATTTTCTTCGGTAGCTGGATTCGTGGGAGAATGCGACAACACTTTGACGACTTGTAGCATTCTCGAATGCATAGCGTTTTCTTGGTTTGGTACCTCTTGCTGTTTCTGTGGAAATGGGATGATCAACGGACCACCAACTAGGGAACCGATCGCACAAAGCGAAATCAGAACGATCAGCAGTAATATGGGTACTCCAGTGGCTATCAGCCACTGTTTAGCAATTGGCAATGAAGTGAAAAACGTGCGATTCCTAGCAAGAACAAATAACAGCACAATTGTCCATGGACACAGTAAAACGGCCAGTAAACCCCATATGGTTCGTACAGCCGTATTGCCATGCGGTACATTGCCGGGTGCTGAATTCAGCCAGGCAGCATTTCCTTCTTGAAGATCCACATAACCAAAGAATAGAATCGCACAGGCGATAACGCAGGAAAAAGAGCTTGTCACAATGGAGAGGTACCACACTGACAGGTTGCGTCTTACTGTGTTTAACACGGTACCCCGTAATGTTAGGCGGTAAGGCGTTGTCTCGCCTGGAATGAAATAGCAGTAATCATGCTTATCTTACCTTCCCGTTCCAATCCATAACCGCCGAGAAGCGAAAAACTGAGTAAATCTTTCGCCGATTCCAGACTTAGTCTTTTTACTTATCAAGCCTTGCCAAACTAGCGAACATTCTCTTGTTTGGCTCTATCAGCAGCCGCCTCTTGAAGTTGCCGCTGGCGAGCTGCCCGGTCCTTCTCTTCGGCTGCACTACTGGTGGGCGCCTGACGAATCTCCACGGAATAACCCTCTGGGAGCTGCATTGAGAACAGCTTCTCATCGAGCGGCTCATCGAAAATGAATGTCGTCCAAAGTTCCTTGACAAGTTGCTCCTTCACACCGCCTTGACCATCTGGAAAAGAAACCATTCGTTCGCCTTCCATTTCCAGGGGCAAGTTTGTCTTGGGATCGACATACGCATTGTAAGTGATGCCACTGTCTTCGACGACAATCCCAACAGCAGTGACACCACCAATCTCCCGGATCGGAAGCCCAGGTTGCTCCTTGGCAGCAGACCTATTCAGCTCCGTCAGCATTGCCAGCACGTTGTAGTCATTGGGGACTGCGAGATTCTCGATAATCAGGGCCTTCGACTCGCCCGGATTCACATCCACCATCTTTTTCGCGGCTAGGTCGAACACGAGGTAGATACCATTCGGCTGGTCGACACGGCAAAGATTGTTGCCCAGCAGCATCACGTTCCAAGTTCGAGGCGGCTGGTCTCCGACCGTCTGCGTCATCGTGTAACTCGCCGTTTTGACCCTTTTAAGTGCATCCTGCACTTGCGCCAAAGCCGATTTGTCACCCCACAGGCAAAGCAACAGTGCGACCAATAGGCCCGCGGCACACACACCAAAAGCACTCGCTCTACCTAACATGAATTTTCTCTCCTTACGAGAGGTAAATACTTTGGAAATAGGATGTGCTAGATGTTTGCGTAACCGAACATCGCAAGAGGACTCGGTAACATGAGTCGAGACAGGTCTAACGGACGTCTCTTGCAGCACTGCGTCTATGTCAACAGATGCAAATGATGGAATGCGGCTGCATTGAAAAACTGCCTTGAGATCGCTGTCGGCATCGGCCGAGGATTTCTCATTGTTGGCTGGATCGGTTCGCATACTTTGTCTCCCGCGTTTTTGCCGTGACTTCTATTCCATTCCGAGCAACGCTCGCAGGCGGCTGATCACGCTTGTCAATTGCGACTTTACGGTGCTTTGAGGTTTTTCGAGAACATCAGCGATCTGTCGAAAGGTCAAATCTTCGTCAAAACGAAGCGTCAACAGCGCCCGATCATCGGGAGTGAGTTGAGCGAGAGCAGAACCCAACTTATCCCCGACCTCGTCATATTGCAGTTGTTGCAACGGAGAACTCACGTCCAAAACGGGCGACGATTGTCCAAGAGTCGCGAGAGCTCTACTTTCACGACCTTTCTGCCTAGCCCGATTGATCGCTTCGTTAAGCGTACAACGAGTTAACCAGGCCTCAACATGTCTCACTTCACGCGTTGATTGCAGGAATCGAACTAGCACAGTGTGGCGAATATCTTCCGATTCATGTCGGCAACCGGTGATTCGGTATGCAATTCGAACTAGGCGGTCTTCATATCGCACGAGAATAGTCTCTAGCGCCGTTCGATCACCCTGTTGCCATTTCAGCCACAATTGCTCATCCGTTAAGGACAGGCTGGCGATCATCGAATTGTTGGAGTGGTCAGCTGCCATCCATCTCTTTCTTTAAAGCGATTGCCGGTCCGTTTCGGCACTCTACTTTAGGAACGCGGGAAAATTAATTTGGGTACTTAGCCGTCGGCCCTAGCCGCGGGTGACTACCCTCCACTTCGGCAAAACACCCGCGGCTATGGCCGTCGGCTCAGGCAAGAACACGATGGAAACACCGAAGTTATTTTTCCTCAGTTCCTTAATGACGCGCTGAACCCATTTTTAGACGAAAGAATTTCCTGAAATCAGGCAATAAGAAGCGATTTGTAGATACTCCGAAGGGTTGACATTGGACTTTAGAACAGGAGATGTAAGTCGCTTGGCTGTTATTCGGCTGCCAATACGACGAGCCCGCACTGTTTCGTATCCTGCTCAGTGAGACAGATCAGCGCGTCGCCATAGCCGACCGTTGAATTACTTCAGGATGGCAGACCCCTTCGCACCTGGAAAAGATACATTTGCTTATCTCAGGTA
>JAGQOY010000099.1 GCA_020427005.1 Planctomycetales bacterium | reverse complement strand
ATTTGCCAGTGCCCAGATTTGCCAGTGCCCAGATTTGCCAGTGCCCAGATTTGCCAGTGCGCAAATTCCAGTGCACAGATTCATTGCAGGTGGGCCCTGACCAGAGAGTAACAGCTCCACAACATGAATTCATCGAATCACGGTGTTTGCTGTATTTGTAGTGGGCCGATTCGCATGGGGTCCCGTACCTGCGGTAACGCTCGTTGCTTGTTCTTGTTTCAAACTTACCTAGAACGTCATGAGCAGACATGCCCAGTATGCGGCCGGCCCGTTGCCGGGCGCGGAAACTTTGGAATCGGCAGTACTTGTGGGGCTATGGCATGCACTATGCAATTCCCTCAAATTTTGCGGGCCAAGCAGGCGGGCATTCCTGAATGTAGTGGTTGCCATGTGATCCTGCCAGCTGCTCGAATCGCGAATGGATTCTGCGACATGCTTGAGTGCACGCAATTGCAGGCGAAGTACCTAATGCTTCAGCGGCGGCGTGAGCAAGAGGAAATCCGACGCGAACATGAAGCCAAGGCGATGAGCTTGCGAGACGCTTTTGCGTCGGAGGTTGATGGAATTGCGGAGGACTATGTTGTCGTGCTCGTACCGTACTCTTCTCGACCATTAGAAAAGCTCACTTCACAGCGGATCTCAGCGTTTGAAGCTCACCTTAATGATTTAATTCAACGAACACTCTATGATTCACCGAATTCAGATGATCTGCTGCGCCCCCAAGACTCCTACCTTCCGCCGGCCACCGATCGTGAGGTGCCTATTTTTGCTGTGGCCTGTCGGAATTGTGGCGGACACTGTTGCATGGCTGGTCGCAACCATGCTTTCTTGACGGTCAGCACACTTAGACGACTAGTGGCAGCCGAGCCTACGCTGACCGAGGCTCAAATGTTTCAGATGTACCGTGGAAGAATTCCAGAGTCGAACATGTCTGGGTCCTGCGTCTTTCACGGGCAACATGGATGTACGCTTCCTCGGGAACAAAGGGCGGATCTTTGCAATCTCTTTTTGTGCCGAGATCTACAAGACGTTCGGAAAGCCATCGAAGAAGGGCAGGGCAAGTTTTTCATCGCTGCCCATTCCGACCAAAAAGTAGAGAAGGGTGAATTCGCCTCAATTGACAAACATAAAACTGCGATTGAGGAAAACGAAAATTAGATGACGTCGGTCGGATAAGCCGTCTGCAAGTGAATCTCTCCATCGGGCAACCGATCGATAACCAAGAAAACACCATTAGCACTTAGGCCAACCTCATGTACACCCGTCTGATTGCGATATCGCTCAATGTTCTGGGTAGGTGGAGCCAAGTTTGCCTTAAATGTCACGCGGTTTTTACTGGGATCTGCATCGAATTCACCGAGTTTGAGTTGCCCCACAGAAGAATTCAGGCCTTGGTGAACTGCCAGAATCAAATCTTTTCGCGATGCAAAACGTGAATCCGTTGAAGGTACTGAATGCGCAGGCAAAGGGGAGAATGTTTGAGTGGAGTCCATTTTCGCTCCCGCTTCAACGGTGCAAGCGAGGTGTATGATCCGCCCCTGCCGATGATCTGTAATATCCTGTCGCATATCCGCATGCAGACTGACCGTGTGGCCAGGCGGTCGGTGCGGTTCTAGCCTGCGACATTCACTCTGGTAGATGAGATTCTGCACAGCTGACTTTGTGTAGGTGCGGCGGTATAACGGCATCTCGAACTCTCTAAGCTACGAATTGCGGGCTGCTATTGGACGTTATCGATGCTGCTCGCCAAAAGTTGCATTCAATCACGGAAAAAATTGAATTTGTATCTGAGATAGCGTACCTTTCGACATGTTTTCCAGTTCGCGGCGACAACCACATTCCAACTGAAATTTTGCAAGAGCGTGCTCCCGCAAAAAAACTGTGCATTATTGGGTTTCCAACCGCTACAATGAACCTTCATTTTTTGGAGGCGAAAATCATGCGAGATCAAAGCGTTGCTACCGGGTTGCTCTTGGGTATGCTCTTTTTGATGCTGATAATAATTGTCTTAGGTGGAGGAGTCTTTTTTTGGATGCGGCAGCAACAGGTAATGATTGCCCGCGAGCGACTTGAGGCAGCTCACGTGGCTGCCGAAAAGGCGGAGCAAGCGGCGCGAGCCGCGGCAGATTTGAACAGACTGCAAACGGAGGTGTCTACAAATACAGACGTGATTGCCCGCGAACAATCCGTCGCCGAACTGAAGGGAATCATTGATGATCTAGAATCTCAATTGCAATTGGAACGGCACAAGAGACAAGCTGCTGAAGAAGCTCTCAACAAGGCTCTGAAAACAACTTTGCCCTCCAGTGGAGAAACACCGTAAAGTATGCCGATTGTCCGAGATATGCCTGCCCCTCATGGGACAATGGAATGCTGAGTCTCTGGCCGTTGAATCCTTGTGGGCCAGCCCCGTGTTCAAACCAAGAAGTCCGCTCTTGCAAGTTCCGAACAAGAATTTGCGAATGGCCTCTATCTTTAAAGAAAAGAATCTTTGCAGTATTGATTTTCGAGATTCAGCCATACATTGAATCCTTGTCATACAGTTTGAATCGTGAAATCCACTTATCCCAGGTTGTCGGTTTTGGCCAGATAGTTTAGCTAAACGACAGAGTTTTACGGATCGAAATCCCAGTCAGCGTAAACGAAATTCCTTGAGGCAAACGAGACCCCGTGTGGGGCTTGGACTGATTCTGGCATGTAGTCTTACAGTGTCGAAATGTCATTTCACCTATGGAGAAAATGTTATGACAAATTTGAAACTTGGACAGCAAGCCGGTAGGTTCTTAGCAACGCTGCTAGCTGTCACCATGAGTCTGCATTCCGCCCAGGCACAGTGCAATTGTGGGGGATCGTCCGGCGGATCTCAGATGTTTGCGTTACCAATGTCCGGCGATATCGTTCCCGGATCATTTCAGATTATCGAGGAGGATGCGATCTATTTAACGATCAATGTTCCTGAAGACACAGCGCCCTTGAAGGTAAATAACGATCCAACCATAAGCATTGGTGCAACACGGTATTTCGTAATTCGCCATTTGGAACCGGGCAAATCGTATGAATTTGAAGTGGTCGCAGAGCGCGCCAATGCGGCCGGTGTCGCCATGGAGGAGATACGAGTCTTCCGATTGACGGCTGGCTCGTCAAAGGCCTTGACTATGAACCCGATCAAACGAAAAGGGGATCCTGACGCCAAAATCGTCGAGTACAAAACCGAACCTCTACAGACCAAGGCAGAAGAATAGGGTCAATTGCTGACCGTTCAGTGAAACGGACGTATTGCAAGTGGTAAACATTAGTTTTGCCACTTGCCGTACTTATTTTGTCTCGTTCGTTGACTGCCAATACAAATAAGTTTGTTGCGATTCTGTTCACCGATCTTAACTTCAGTGAACCTTCAACGTACTCGTTACCTTCATTGTACTGTCTAATAGAGCACTCTCTTGCTCCGGTTCGATATCCCCATGGGCTCGTTTCAAAATCGCCTTCGGCGCTTGCGAACGAGTTTTCACCTCGAACCTATCAAAGTATGTTATGCTTATGACGTTGTTGTTCACGCAGCTGGCTGCAGGAAACCTGTTGTAGGTCAGCACACTACGGATGGGTGCACAGACTCCGGCAAGAAGCAGCCGTGTATCGACACTTTTTCAGCGAACTCCACACAATCTGACTAAAGGGGAGTCGCGAGTGAATTCGGGCTCAAGTTGTATGACTTTTAGATAGGTGGCGTATTTATGCAGCGAGCAAGTGGATCAAAGTTCTGGTTTGCCATGGTTTGTCAATTCCTCTTCGCGTTGTCAGCTCGCGCAGAAGACTGGCCCCAGTGGATGGGACCTAGCCGAGACAATCGTTGGCAAGCGCCGAACACCGTTGTCAAATTCCCGTCCGGGGGGCCGAAAATCCTGTGGCGGTCACCTGTCAAGATTGGATATTCGGGTCCTGCAGTCGTAGCTGATCGACTTTACTTGACCGAGTTCGAAACCGATGCTGATGTAAAAGTTTCCAACTTCGATCGGAAAGCATTTCGCGGCATTGAACGCATCAAATGTATTTCAAGTGATAACGGCCAAGAGATCTGGAGTCACGAGTATCCGGTTGAATACTCATGTTCCTATCCATCCGGGCCGCGGTGTACTCCGATCGTGGATGGAAACCAAGTTTATGTGCTAGGCGGCGAGGGAAATCTCATTAGCTTTGATCGTAACAATGGCCAATTGAATTGGCAGCGCGACCTAAAATCAGATTACAAAACAACGACTCCTCTATGGGGATTCGCCAGCCACCCCTTAATTGATGGCGAACGATTGATTTGCCTTGCGGGAGGGCCAGGGTCGCATGTTGTGGCTTTGAACAAAAAGACGGGACAGGAGATTTGGCGACATGGCACTGCATCCGAACAAGGATACTCACCGGCGTTGCTTGTTACCGCAGGTGGTGTGCGTCAATTGATTGTCAGTTCGCCTGACTATGTCGCGTCATTGAATCCAGAGACCGGTAGCGAGTTCTGGCGCCAGGAATATGGTGCCTCCAACGGGGCAATGATTATGACTCCTGTGCAGAGCGGCAACTTTCTGTTTGTTGGCGGTTTTTCAAATCGAAATTTGATGTTGGAGTTGGACAATTCTCGGCCGAAAGCTACACAGTTATTTCGCGATAAGCCCAAGCTGGGAATGTCGCCAGTAAATGTTCAACCATTTGTCGAGGGAGATTTGATGATTGGTATGGATCAAAGTGGTGAGCTCATCGCTGCAGAGATCCCAAGCGGTACGCGATTATGGACTTCAGGACAGCCGCTGGGAGAGCGGCCGGTCAATAACGGCACGGCTTTCCTAGTCAAGAACGGTGAACACTTTTACATGTTCACTGAGCAAGGTGAATTGGTAATAGCTCAGGTAAACCGCAACGGCTATCAAGAAGTTGATCGAGCCAAGGTAATCGAACCAACCAACAATGCCTTTGGAAGGCCTGTTGTATGGAGTGCGCCGGCATTTGCTAACGGGCGGATGTATGTGCGAAATGACAATGAATGTGTTTGCGTCGAGCTAACGGCTGGTCGCTAGACTAAACAACAAGAGATTGTAACAGCCCGAAAAACACTTTCTACTGTTGTACTCGTTTGGCACCTTGCGAAATATAGGCAAAGAGGTCTGCGATTTGCGTCGAGGATAGTTCTTGCAATACATCTTCGGGCATTAGTGAGGTATTGATAGCCATCAGTTGCTCGACGTCGGTTGTAGGTATAACCGTTTGAGTGTCGTCTGCGGCGCGAAGCGTAATGTGGTTAGCATCTTGATTGGCAATCATGCCCGTCAGCAATCTCCCATCGACAGTCAACACAGAATATGATTGAAAGCCCTCCCGGATCTCTGCGCTGGGTTGTACGATGGAAGTAATCCAAAAAGTCGGGCTTCCGCGGTCGTATGGATCGAGAGCCGGACCCAAGGTTTTCCCTTCTCCAAAAAGTCGATGGCATTTTGCGCAACGATCGACAAATATAGCTTTGCCAGCAGTAGCATTACCCGGAGCTGATCTCCATATTTCCATTAGCTGCTGCCATTGAGCCTGTTTAGCGGCGGAGGAAATTTCCACTGCCGGACCAATAGCTTTGACGACGAGTGCCTGTTGTGATGGATCGGTCAATGACCGCAAATGTTGGATTACATCTTGGGGTAATTCCTCTTTCTTAAACCGCCATTCAACTATTTCGTTTAATAGGTTCTCAGTCCAGCTGGTCCGGGAGACCAATGTTCTACAGGCTGTATCACGAAGCTCATACTCGGCGGAAATGCTACCACCAAGATTGCCAACTAGATTTGCTCCCACTTCGGGTACGTCGAAGGATCGAAGCGCCACTAAGGCGGCACGTTGCAGGGCAGGTTCTGGGCCACCACGACCAGTAGCCAGTGCCAGAAGCGCCGACAAACTCTGGGGATCTTGAGTCTCCCCCAAAGCGAGTGCCAAGTCGCAGCGTAAAGGCAAAGGCGTGGATGAGTCTCGCAATTCTTTCAAGGCAGTTTCTATGGCTGACCGTGTACCTTGTTTTAAAGAAACTAATAGGCCATCGGCACCCAGCCGCTGTTTGTAGTCCTCTAATGATATTTGTATTTCGTCAGCAAGAATCGGCATAGGTTTGCCCGTAAAGGCGGCTAGAAATCCTGTACAGAATAAATCACGAAGTTCGGCGTTTGGAGCTAAACGCATAAGTTCCGCGCAGCGTTGAAGGTCTTCCGATCGTCCCGTGGCGACCAGACGTTGCATTAACTTACTTGCGATGGCTTCTCGAAAAACTGGGTGGTCCCATACATCGGCCGTCTTTAGCCATTTAACCATTTTTGGCCAAGAGTTAACATGAGCTTCCACCCCCCACCAAAGCATCAGAGGCATATGTGGGTCTTTCAAATCCTCGCTGTGTTTGAGCAGGTTACCGATTAAAGGCAATGCGATCTCGGTTGGAAATCGCTTGGAGGAAGCGGCCATCTGGCTACGTACTTGAACGTCAGATTCCTGCGCTGCAGCAGCAACAACGGCTGGCATGCCGAGGTGTTGATCTCCCAATAGCCGCACCGTCCAGCATCGGATATCGGGATCTTGGCTAATCAGCAGCTTAACAGCCAGATCTTCATTCATTTGGCCAAGTAGATTCAGCGCCCACAGTGCTTCCAAACTGCGATTGGCGATTGCCAGATCTCGTAGAAGAGGCACGACGTTTTGGTCGCCGCGCCAACCCAATTCTAAGGCTGCTCTCTGACGTACCCATCTATTAGAATGCTCAAATAATGATATGAGGCCGTCGGAATCCAAATTGGCCAGGTTAAGCGGCTGATGGGCCGGGTTGGCTCCTTCTGGCAGAATACGGTACACGCGACCGCTGGACTTGTGCCAGTCGTCGATTGGGCTGACATGGCTTAGCCGCGTATCGTACCAATCGGCAATATAAACCGCGCCATCAGGACCGACAGCAGCGTGAACTGGCCGAAACCAACGATCCAATGTTTCGCACATGTTGGTTAGATCTACTGTCCGATAACTAGACCCCATGGGAATGCGTTCGGAGTGCCAAATCAAATTGGCAAGTGCGTTAGGTGCAAGAATGTTTCCCTCGTATTCACGCGGTAGTAGACCACCTTCGTAGATAGTGAATGCTTGAGGAAATCTTCGGGTATCGCCCTCGGAGGGCATTTGTTGAAAGTAACCAAATGCGTATGGATTAGTTAAGGGCCCGTGTTTCCCCCAGTTCTTACTCGAGTAGCTACCTTGTGGATAGTAGAAGCCTCGAGTTCCACCCCCATTCGTTCCAGAGAACACTCTGCCCTTGGAGTCAATGTCCAAGCTGAATGTATTGCCGCCACCTTCAGCATAGATTTCAAACACTTTGCTGTCCGGATGATACCTCCAAATACATTGTCCCGAGAATTCAACTCCCTTTGTGGCGACAGAGCTAACCGTTCCAACTGTCGTACTGCCATTAGCGCCATAGAGCCATCCGTCAGGGCCCCACAATAGACTGTTGGCCACAGAATGAGTGTCTTGCAACCCAAAACCATAGAGGTGCACTTCAGGCTTCGTATCTGGAACACAATCGCCATCGGCGTCGCGGTAGAAAAGCAAATAGGGAGGGTTGAGAACCCAGATTCCACCATGTCCTATTTGCACACTTGTAGCGATGTTCAATCCCTGGATGACGTCACGGTGGTGATCATAGTAACCGTCGCCATCGGTGTCCTCATAGACCGTGATTCTATCTTCACCAGGAATACCGAACGGTGGGGGATCAGGAACTCGATCAAACACGGCGCGTAGGTGTTGGTCGTAGCGCACAATCTTTAGCCCGGCTGGAAACTGATATTGTCGATACTGAACGACCCACATCCGGCAGTGAGAATCCCAACTTACGAAGAGCGGTTGAGAGATGTCTGGTTCGGCAGCAACAAGTTGAATTCCAAGTCCCTGCGGCATACTGAATTGTTGCACAGCTAGCTGCGGCGGCGTTGGCGAAGAACCATCGGACATGACTCCACGTGGTTCGAACTGCTGCATGTATCTGGCAACTTCTTCGTTACCCGCCACCTGCGTATCAACTTCTTGTGCCTGGCACAACGCGCACCCCAACATGGTAGCTGTCGAAATGAAAACGCAATTGGCCAATAATCGCTTCATAAGATTACTCGTAGTTAATATGGACTATTGCAGGTCGACTTAATTGAAGAATGTCTGCGGTATTTGCTTGTTTCTTTTGTGGGTGGGACAACCCCGTCAGCTGGGGACGGTCAGTTGATCGCAGGAATGCATGGACCGGTATTATTGGCCATGACTAGTTTAGACCATGCTACGCGGCGGTGGGGCACGTTTGTACTTTGATTTTTCGGAAAGAGCGAGCGAATCTCTGATATTGCGACGTTAGCTTCCTTGGTTCGCAGTAGGGAGCCGTCTGCCTCAATCTAGCTCAAGCGTTATAATTGCGTTACCCGTGGCGGGATCTTTTCAGATTACGGTACTCTTGATGAATATTCTTGAAGCGATCGACGTAACAAAAAGTTACGGTGAGGGCGAAGCAAGTGTTTCGGCACTGTGCGGGATTTCAATCCGAATTGACGTTGGTGAGTTCGTTTCAATAATGGGGCCATCCGGTTCGGGTAAGAGTTCTCTCCTAACCATTCTTGGAGGTGTCGAAACTCCGACCAGCGGGCAAGTCTTGATTGAAGGCACGAGTCTGTCGAATCTCTCGGATGATGAGCGAACCAAATTGCGAAGGCGGCGGCTGGGGTTCATTTTTCAAGCCTTTAACTTACTTCCCAATCTGAGTGCCGAAGAGAACATTGCGCTGCCCTTGGAGTTAGATGGCATCCGTCGCGCTGAGGCCTTCGGACGTGCGCGTGAAGCGCTTGACATGGTCGAGCTGTCTCATCGAGCTACTCACTTGCCAAGCGGCCTATCCGGAGGGGAGCAACAACGGGTGGCGATTGCAAGGGCGCTAGCCATACGACCAGCTCTACTATTGGCTGATGAACCAACCGGAAACCTAGATACTCGACAAAGTGGAAGGATACTTGATCTATTGCGACTGTTGGTTAGCGAGCGAGGCCAGACGCTCGTCATGGTCACTCACGATCCGCATCTCGCCGCCCTAGCACGAAGAGTAATACTGATCCGAGACGGGAGAATTGAACAGGATGGACCACCTGAAGATGTCCTCTCGGTTAATGTGACGGTCGGAGATGTCTAGCATGGCGTTGAGTAGATTCAGCCTCCGTGAGATCTCGCAACGGCCTCTGCGGACCATTATTACTATTTTGAGCATTGCAATTGGTGTTGGGGCTGTGGTGGCAGTGATGGCCGCAACACGAACCACAAGAAAAGCTCAACGGGACATGCTCAAGGTAGTTTCTGGAAAGGCCGATCTCGAGATTCTTGGAAATGACAATGCCGGCTTTGACTATCAGCTTGTCACGGTAGTTCGCGAACTACCGAATGTGGAAGTAGCCGTTCCAAGTTTGCAAAGGTATGCAACCCTATTTGCAGAAGGGAATCGTCAAGCAAGCATTCAGGTCATGGGTATTGATCCGCGCATTGATCAACAGGTACGTCCTTGGGAACTGGAGAGTGGTCGATTGCCAACTCAACTCAAAGAAATCCTCTTAGATCACAGTTTGGCAGCGTCTCTTGGTATCAATGTAGATTCGACGGTCAAACTGCTCACTCCAGGCGGATTCCGAGAGTTCACTGTTGTCGGATTGGTGCGTCCGACTGGCACTAGTATGGTTGTAGTTTCGAGCGCGGCTTACTTCATTTTACCCGCTGCCCAGCAGGCGTTTCGGACCGGTACGAAGATTGACCAAGTGCAGTTAATTATTAAATCTGATGCAGAGGTCGCGACTGTTGCTGCCGAATTAAATAGCCTGTTGCCGAAAGGCGTAACCGTCCGCAGGCCTCGACAGAGTAATGCCATGGCAAATGAAACTGTCTTTGCAACGGAAAACGGGTTGTTACTTTCCATTGCATTTGCGTTGTTGATTGCCGCCTTTATTATCTACAACACATTTCAAATGTCTGTCGGCGAACGCCGCAAGCAATTGGGCATTCTACGCGCAGTTGGCGCGACGAGTGGTCAAATTCAATGGATGATTCTGCGGGAAGCCGTTTGGTTGACGATTCCAGGTGCTGCGATGGGGTGTGTTTGGGGGGCTTGGGGCGCCAAATACGTTGCCAGTGCAACGGCAAACCTCATGCAAGTCGAAATTCCGCGAGTACAATTCGATTGGTGGCCGTTTGCAGTGGCAGTGATTTTTGGTGCTTCAGTATCCCTATTAGGCGCTGGCGTACCGGCCTTTCAAGCCGGCCGTGTAAGTCCTGTGGAGGCGATTCGGGCAGTCTACAACGCTCAAAATGAACGCTTAGTACGATTCACCTTTCCTTTTAGCTGGCCGGTGATGGCATTTGGCTTTGTGATCCTAGTAGCTGCGATCAACAATCGTTTGCCATTGGGTGGTGATGTGGTTGGAATTTTGCTAATCCTAATTGGCTCTATCCTTACTTTGCCACGTATACTTCAACCGTTTTCCACGTGGTTAGCTTTCCATTTGTACCGTTTGCTCGGAGTTGAAGGAATTCTAGCGCAGAAGCAATTAGTACGTCAGCTCGGGCGTAGTTCGTTGACCATAGGCGTGATCTTTTTGGCTCTAAGCACTAGCTCAGGGTTGGCTGGTAACATACTAGACAATGTAGCCAACGTAAGGCAGTGGTATTCGAAATCGGTAGTTGGTGATTTCTTCGTTCGGGCAAGTAAGCCGGATCTTTCGTCGGGAGCGGCGGCCGCAATTCCAGATGTCGCAGGAGAACGGCTACAGCGAATTGAAGGCATTCAGAATTTGGATCCAATGCGCATGATGACAGTTCAAGTGGGTGAGGCATCAATCCTACTTGTCGTTCGCAATTTCACATCAGGGCTTGAAACCTTTTTTGATATGGTCGAGGGCAGTGAGGCAGACGCGAAAACTGGCTTATTGACTGGTAAAGTCGTAATAGGCACAGTCCTCTCACAACGGCTAAACTTGCATCGAGGCGATAAACTACCGTTAGAAACCGCTCAGGGCACCTATGATCTGGAAATAGTGGGAACGACCAACGAATATCTAGGAGGTGGCTTAACGGTTTTTATGCACCGGCCAGCGGCTGACAAACTACTTAGCATTCAGGGGGTAGATGCGTACATCGTTAAAGCAAATACACAGCATCGGGCTGAGTTAGAAAAAGAACTAACCGTCTTTTGCCAACAAGAAGGATTGATCCTTCAATCTTATTCCGATCTAGTCAGTGACATCGACCGCATCACGAATAGTGTAATTGCGTGCCTTTGGATGCTGTTGGCGCTCGGATGTGTCATTGCCGCTCTGGGTCTCATCAATACGTTGACAATGAATATTTTGGAGCAGACTAGAGAACTAGGCATGCTAAGAATTATTGCAATGACGCGGTCTCAAGTTCGGCGGATGATTTTTGCGCAAGCACTTTACCTCGGAATCATTGGGCTTATTCCAGGTGCTCTAGCTGGAATTGCAATTCAGTATTTGATCAGCCTCAGTGCCTACTCGGTACTAGGGCACAATGTGGAGTTCCAATTACGACCGGCTCTCTCAGGTGGAGGGCTGCTGATGGGATTTACGATCGTACTTTTAGCGTCCTATCTGCCGGCTGAACGTGCCGCTCGATTAAAGCTTGCCACCGCGCTGAATTGTGAATAGAGCGGTAAGTATCACAAATCCTGAGCAGCATATTTTAATAAGTTGTAGAACGCATCGTAGGCGGCATCCAGATCAATGGACCGCGCGACCTCCATGTTGGGGCGCCATTGTCGGGGAATTCTGCGATCAAACACCGTCGCCCCGCGCGTCAAATCTCCACTCGTTTCTACGTTGCCCGCCATTTCCTCGAACTCGAATAGCATGGGTTCAACGAGCATTAGGATTGGCAAAACTGCTTGTAAGGACATGAGTTCACGTCCCAGCTGTTGGCGAGTAGAACGGCAATAGTGCGGAACAATTTCGTGCAGAACTTTGCCAACCTTAGTATACCTGGGTGGCAAGCGTTCGGTTAATTCCCATCCGAACGCCAGCTGTGTCGATACGTCGAGCGGAATCAAGCTCTTGGTTGTAGCTGAGTGAAAAACTGCTTGAGCACTCGCCGGATCGAAGTGCATATTGAATTCAGCGGCGGGAGTGACATTACCAATTCCGTTAACGGCCCCCCCGGCGATAACAATCCGGTCGATTAGAGGTATTAGGCTTGGGTCTCGGCCAAGGGCCTTGGCAATGCCCGTCAATGGGCCAGTGCAAACAATGGTGGTACTTCCGGGCGCTGCCTTTAGTCGATCTGCCAACAGTTTGTCGCTGGGCATGGAATGTTGGCGAGACACGGGAGTCCAATCTGAGTTTCCGAGCCCATCATCTCCATGCAGCAGGGTCCCATTAGAGACTGCAGCACCTAACTCAGGATCAAGAGCCGCACCTATGCGTGGAATTCGCGGCGGATCAAGACGCTCAACGAGTGCACGTACATTTTGCGTCGCTTGCTCGGCATCTACCGTACCTGCACAGGCCGTAATAGCCACTACATCTAGACGGGGGTCGAAAAGTGCCAGTGCCAAGGCAACAGCCTCGTCAATTCCTGGATCACAATCAATAATGACTTTGCGAGCCATACGGTTTCCTGAAAAGCCAAGGTTTCCCTTACAATGTATGCTCGTAAGGACCAGGCAAAAAGCTGGGAGCAGGCGTCGGAGGGTGGAAAGTAGGTTCCCTGACGAATTTCCTGCATTGTCGGCGTATTTGATAATCACTGCAAGCTTGATTTCCTGGTAGGCGATTGAATCCATTCTGAGAGCCCTGGCCTTCCACCTGAAAGCTCCAGCGGCCCACAAGGGTAATTCCATTCGGGTTAAGCAATAATTTGATAAGGAAAACTCGTGTTGGACGAACCAACGACAGTAGGGAGTAAGCGAATGTGGCTGCCAACGGAACCGCTTTTCGAGCAAGTGTTGAGACAGCTCGACGCAGGAAACAATCTATCCGCTGAAGATATGCGTACTGCGATACTTTGGCTGTTAAGCGGAGAGGCCACCGAAGAGCAGACGGAAAAGCTGCTGATGCAGTTGGCTGAGAAGGGCGAAACGGTTGAGGAATTGGCTGGTGCTGCTCAGGCATTACGAGATACCATGGAACGGGTAGAACGTGCAGATGGGCCGGTGGTAGACACCTGTGGCACTGGTGGGGACGGCTCAAAAACGTTTAATATTTCTACTGCCGCGGCCCTTGTAGTAGCTGGAGCCGGCGTAAAAGTCGCCAAGCACGGCAATCGCAAGATAACTAGTTCCACGGGGTCTGCGGACGTTTTGGCTGAACTGGGAATTGATATTGATGCTCCGACCAAGGTGGTATCTCGCTGTTTGCGAGAGCTTGGGATTTGCTTTTGCTTTGCCCCGAGATTCCATCCGGCAATGCGACATGTAAATGCCGTACGACGCAGCATCGGGCGGCCAACCATTTTCAACCGACTTGGCCCGTTGGCAAACCCAGCGCTGGTAGAACACCAAGTGCTTGGGGTAGGAAAAGCTGAGGCTCAGCCTATGATGGCGGAGGCGCTTCAAATGCTTGGAACGCGTCGGTCGGTAGTAGTTCGTGGGCAGGACGGTGTAGACGAAGTCAGCCTTTCCGCGCCCACCGATGTGCTATTAGTAACTCCCACTGCGATACAGCCATTGATATGGCAGCCCGCTGACTTTGGAATCGAAACAGCTTCACGTGACGCACTGTTTGCTGACGACCCTGCGAGTAGCGCGGCGTGTATCAGAGAGGTTCTATCGGGGCAGTATGGTCCGAAACGAGATGTTGTTGTGTTAAACGCAGCCTCTGCGCTTTGGGCAGCAGGTCGAGCGGAAGATCTGCGCAGTTGCGCCCGACTGGCTACAGAGAGTATTGACTCCGGTCGAGCACAGATGGTTGCCTTGCGACTTGCGCAGATGACCACTGATTCAAATGCTGAATAGGGATAGCTCACGGAAACCAGAAGGCGACGTTACTTAGTTTTGACCAGCAGGGTTGGAAAGAATCTCCAACGTACGAGCTACCCGAAATCCAGTGGCAGTTAAAGAACTACCTGGATCATAGAAATAACGATGGGCTACGCGGATGTATCTCGGAAGATCATAAAATGCACCTCCACGCAACGCTCGTTGTCTGGTTCCAATAACAAAGTCACCAGTTAATTGATCGTAAACCAAGGCACGGCCAAGGGGGTTGTCCGTCCCATCATTTTGGCACCATTCCATTACGTTTCCTAGGGAATCGAATAGCCCAAAAGCGTTTGGTTTTTTTAAACCAACCGGCTGCACATGTTCGACTGAATTGTTCTGAAACCAGGCGTATTTCGTTAGTAGCTCATCGTCGCTACCGTAAAAGCGACTAGACCCTTCTCCGCCACGACACGCGAACTCCCATTCGGCTTGAGTTGGTAAACGGTATCCAGATCTTTGTACGATGCCTGGGTTGACTGTCATCGAGGGGCCAAACTGGCCCGCTGAGTCAGGAATGTAACACCATTGGTCATCCGGAATACCCTCCTTCTTACTCAGCCAATTGCAATACTGTGTTGCCTCAAACCAGGTGACACCAGAAATAGGTTCGCGAGGGTGACGTTGAGACAGGTTCTGAAATCGTGGTAGTTCGGCCAGCGGCGGACCGACTTCGTCTAGGAATTGCTGCCACTGCTGCACTGTTGTCTCATAACCGGCAATTGCGAATCTACGATTAATTATGCGCTTATGAGGCTGCTCGTCCTCCTCGCGATACGGTTCGTCTGGTGGAGATCCCATGCGAAAATCATAAGCGTCAAGGCGGATCATCATCTGCCCTTGAGACGTGTAATAGAAGTCACGATTCTGGCGGCTATCCTCGAGAAGGAGGCGTTGGGCCTGAAGCTGCCATTGTTGATCTGGAAGCTCCATGGATGACGACTGCTCGAATGCAGTATCAAGCGTAGCTTGTTGATCGCGTCGCAATTCGGCAGATCGGATAGCTGTTTGTAGTCCTTTTGTGAATATGGATTTTACTTCCTCCGCTGATAATGCTCGGTTGAACAATTGCAATTCATCAATGTCCCCATCCATTGGAAGTTGTGTTGGCCTTTGCCCGATTCTCAAAGGTGCTGGCGTTGCGATGCTTCCGCTGAGGGAATCGGCAATGACCTCGCATTGTGCTGCTCGACCGTTAAGAAAAACTCGCAAACCTCGGGCTCGCATGGAACCATCATAGGTAATCATCACGTGATGCCACTGTTTGGGTGGAAGCGATACTGTTGCAAGTACTTTGAGCCAATTATTTTGGTCCTGATCGGACCTCCAAGAATGCTTCAGATGTGCCCCAATTCGGTGCCCCTCAAACCAGATATCAAAACCTCGCAGGCCCTGTTCGGGAAGTTCCATGCGCGAGACGAGCGAGCAATACTGTTCATTGCCAGGCAACAAAAACCAGCATCCACAAGAGAAAGGACCATCGATTACGGGCAACTCTTGGGCTGCTTGCACATCCAAGACTTGTCCGCTTAGACTCAAGCAAGATCCCAGCCAGCCATTTTCAGAAAGCAGATCCAGAGGATTCTTTGTGCCTGAATTACGGACGATCTGGTCAGGACTCTCGAAATCCAGTTCGAGTATTCTTGACTTTTCAGCGGATTCAGTGGCGATGGATTCTGACTTTAATTGCTCTAGCCAGGCCTGCTGTCGGCCGTTCCGCAATTGCTCCAAATCCTCCCGAGCGGCTTTCACCTTGGAAGATTCCGCTAATAATCGAGCGACCTGCCGCTCCCGTGCGCTAATTTGGGTCGCAACTTCGTCGACAAGTAGTTCTTCAGATTTCCAATTTCGAAGGAACCATTGGCAGTTAGATCTTAAAGAGGCGATTTCAGTTCTAGAGTGTAGTTGCAGCGTGCGCTCGATTATTCGATCTCGAATTTCTTCCGGCAGAGCCTCTGGATGAAATTCGCCTAAAGCCAGAATCAATATTTCAGCTAACTTCTCGTTGGATGTACGCAGTAACTCCTCTGCCAGAGGCCGCGGATCGGATTTATTCTCCGCCAATCGGTGAATAAAGTAACTAAGGGAGGGTACAGGTAAATTAGGGAGTGTGGAACGCAAAAGAGATAAGTCGCCAAGACGAACACTTGCCACAGCCGCATTTGCCAGCTGTTTTGCCAATTCGTTTCCTGATTCAGTTACAACTTCGCCAGTAGGGCGTTCATTTTTCCACCGGTCAAGAAAGTTGGAAACAAAGGTCCTTAATTCCGAATGCAAATTCAATGTACCATCAAATATGAGACTGAAGTTGCCTGCTTTCGCTGTCAGCAGAAGCTTGAATAGCTTCTCAGGATCGCTTCTTAAGTAACGCAGAAGTGTATCGGTGGCGAATGTTTGTTGCTGTTGATTCTGCTCGTCCAATTGAGCAATTCGAAATAGATCACCAGACAGGTTGGAGGCGACGGGCTCAAGGGCTGATTGGTATTGCAGGAGTTCGGAAGGATAGACTTCTGTAAGCTCTTGTGCCACTAAATGACGTATGCCATCGTCATTCCAGATCTCGTGACTTGGTGCAATCTGAGCGAGAACACAAGCAGATCGGAAGCGAATGTCGACGGATTCGTTTTCATCCAGGCAGCGTGCAACAAAGTATTTCGTATCTTCTGCTGGTTCCAAAGGCGTCAGACGAACCACGTCTAAGAATCGCCTTGCGTCGATGCTGTCGAACTGCTGAGTCAGATAGGCCTTAGCATCGACCGAAGAATTTGCTAACGCCAGCGCGGCATGGAGTTTACTCGCAGACCCGTCACCTGAAGTTCTAAATGCATTTTCCAACTCAGGACGAGCCCACTTTTGGTGGGTTGGAAAGTCGGATAGCAGATTACTAACATTCGATGTATCGGCCTGGAGCAGGCTTGACACCCACTGAGAAGCATCTAATTTTTGTCGTGTTGTTGCAATCGAGGTCTGCAGCATCCAAAACCCGACCACACCCAACAACAGAATGCTGAAAGTCGAAATGGCTTTCGTACTTAGCACTTTGGAATACTGCCGCATCATTCGGCGTTGCGGCTCAGTCCATCGGCGGCGATCGGTCCGCAGGAGAATATTTGCTCCCTCAAGCGCAGAGGGCAAGTAACGATTTTCTTGTTTCGAGTTCCAGAAGGCCGTTCGTTCTGCCAAAAGTAACTCCGCACGACCACGCGGCGTTTCCTGTTGTTTTCTATTTAACCAGCGCTGAAGCGCCCCAATTAAGTAGTCATGAGTGAGCCGAAAGTAGCGGGCGGGAATCATCTCCGCCTCGGAATCCACTTGAATGCCAATCCAGTCTGTTGGAGAAATCAAGCGAATCTCGGTATCGAGAATCTTTAGTAACTCATCAAATCTCGATCTCTCACGATATCCAGATGTTTGCCAGAGTTCCTCGTAGCGTTTAACTTGGGCATTAACGATACTGCCATCTTCGGGAAGCAATGATCGCAATACCTGCTGTGCTGCAGTTTGATGTAGTCGGTGCTTTGGATTACCGGTTTCGCCAAAAATCTCCTCCAAAAAACCAACTCCAACTCCCTCAGTACCGCCTGCCAGCGTAAGTGTCTTCGGCAACCAGGTGCGATTCTTCATCATTTCGGCATACAAGGCCAACCTCACGCAAACGACTTGCCCCTTCTCTGAAATTCCGTTCACACTCTGCGTGACAAAGGATCGCTGTTCTTCGCTCAGTTCTGATTCCGGCAGAGTGCCAAAGGCGCGACCAAAGGCCGTCAATACCTTGCAGGCGTGGGCCACAGGGAACAGATCGATAGCTGCAAAATTGTCTCCCTGTACCAAATCGACTTCGATTTCCGAGAGAAAACGAGTCACAGCCATCCAGAAATCGGAACGCACTAGAATCACACACTGCAATCGACCACCGTCACATTGCCGTAGAGCATCCGCCAGTTGTTGTTGTGGTGTATCGAGCCGTGCATGTAGCCAACGTTCAAATTGATCCAGGACTACTACGACTTTTTTTCCTGCCGAGACTCCAAGTCCTTGACGGATATATGCCAGGCTCTCTTTCAGGTTGAGCTTACTATCCAGCTTCGGACACGCTTTTTGTAGGGCCCGAAGGAGCTGTGGCTCGGTCTGTTTGGCTGAACTTTCTACGTGCACCGATACAATATTTTTGTCCAGTAACGGCACGAGCCCTGCGTTTACGAATGAAGACTTTCCACACCCACTTGGCCCGTAGATCATCCCCACCGAGAAGGTCTCATCGGGGTCTCTTTCTTCAAGACGCGTCTTCCAAAAACGAAGGCTTTCCGGTAGTCCATGTCGATCTCTCGGACCAGGTATGAGTTCCAAAAAGAAATCCGAATCATGCGCATCGAATGACCGCAACCCTTTGGGGACGATCTTGGTCGGCGTGGAATCTTGGAATTCACCGCGATGGGAACTGGCACGGGGAGTCTCTTCCAGATCTACAGCTTTAGTATCCGTGATTGGACTTGGCGGAAATTGGTTAGGATCGGCTGTTAAAGACTCGTTGATGGAAATATCGAAGTTCGCTGTCGAACTTAGTTGGCTATCGTGAGTTCTGAGGAAAAGACGTAAATCTTCAGCAAAGTCGTGGGCCGAAGGGTATCTATCAGCCGCTCGTTTTGCCATGGCGCGCTGACAAATACGATCCAATTCTCGTGGAATATTCTCATCGTATTGTCTCAGTGGGCGAGACTCGTGATGGATCACGCTCTGGAGTACGGACGATTTCGTTTCGCCTCGAAATGCCCGGCGACCCGAAAGCAACTCGTAAAGCACCGTCCCCAGCGAAAACACATCGCTTCGCCCATCGACTCGATGCCCTTCGCCCCGCGCCTGCTCTGGGCTCATATAGGCCGGTGTTCCAGCATAACGCGGACCGTAGCCTAACCTTTCTTCCCTTAATGCCAGACCAAAATCCGCAATGTATGGTTTGCCCGAAACGTCGACTAGGATGTTACTAGGCTTGATGTCTCGATGCACGATTCCATGCTTGTGTGCGTATTGCAAGGCATCTGCAACGGTGATCGTAAGATTAACCGACTCGATGTAACTTAGTCGTTTGGTTTGGCACAGTTTCTTTAAATCAACACCGTCAATATACTTGGACACAATGTAACAAGGCACGTCCACTGAATGCCCCACATCGTGGACTTGTACTATGCTTGGATGGTCTAAGCTCGCCACCAACCTAGCTTCATCCATGTAGTCCTTCGCGCCGGCTGGTCCTCCAACTAAGTGAGTGTGAGGCGTTTTGACTGCGACCAAGCGATCCAGCTTTTCGTCAGTAGCCAGATAGACCGCTCCGAATCCGCCGGCGCCGAGCAGTTTTTCGATCCGATACCGACCAATAAAGTGAGGTTGCTCGGTCGTCCAATCGGAATCATCGGAAGAGGGATCCGGTGTCATGGGCTTAGATCGGTTTGGTAGGACAAAATCTTGGCGAGTGAGACCTATTGTTGCATTTAAGCTGTACCAATTCCACACATGTCTCGAGATTCCTGTTGGATTTTTGCTGACAACCACACGACATTGGATGCAGCCGTCCGGACGAGTGGCAGCTTATCAAGGCGGCAGCGTGCCGTGATGCTGCGAATAGATAGTAAACCGTTGGACACCCGCGCACAAAAAATTTGCAGGCGTATGTTCTGCTAAATTTGCATAAAATATATTGATGCAAAGTCCTATAATGATGTGCGTCAACCCTAATTGCACTCAACACAAAATCGTTATGTTAGGAGTTCCCAAAAGGAATCGCCAAAGAACTCATTTACAAACACGATATAGAAATGCTCACGTATCGATTCCATGGCAAAAATGAAACTCATGCTTAACACTTACTACAACTTGCATCCGAGAAATATTGTTAAGGCAATGCAAGACAAACATGCTGTGATTCTGTGCACTTGCGCCTGCGTGATCCTGACGTTCTCAACACAAGGCCGGTGTTCTGAGCCGCCACCCAACATCATTGTGTTTCTAGCCGATGATATGGGTATGGGGGATACCAGTGCCTATCAGGATTGGGCAGGCACGCCCGACAACCAGCAGCTCTACACGCCCGCGCTGGATGATCTCGCTCGAAGGGGCGTTCGATTTACCGACGCGCACTCACCACACAGTCGCTGTACCACCTCGCGATACGCATTGATGACTGGGCGCTATTGCTGGCGCACTCGGCTGAAACATTGGGTTTTGTTCGGAGTTCAGGGAGATCCACTAATTGAGCGTGACCGCCAAACATTGCCAGAATTCTTACAAACAGCCGGTTATGTTACTGGGATGGTCGGTAAGTGGCATTTAGGACTCTCTTATCGTACTCCCGAAGGAGAAGTGGCCCAAGGATGGGAAGATGCCGATCTTACACAACCTTTGGCCGATGGGCCCATGGACCACGGGTTCGATTTCTTCTTTGGCATATCTCGCAGCCATGGAACATCGGGCCCCAATGGTAATCAGCGGAATGCTCCGGACCAGAGCATTGGCCCCGGCTGGATTTTCGGTCGCAAGATAATTGGGGCAATCGACCAAGGGAAGAAGCTGGACGGTTCCTACGTCTTGAAGGAAACTGGCCTACGACTAGAAAGCGAGGCGCTCAAGTTCTTGCGGAATGCCCAGGCCAAAAATCAGCCGTTTTTCCTGTACTTTGCCTCACCAGCGAACCATTCACCCTATACGCCCGCAGATTACTTGGGATCCGATCCAATCGCAGGAGCAAGTCGATATGTTGACGGGACACCTACCGGCAGCGAGCGATGTGATTTCATTTATCAAAATGATGTACATGTGGCTCATCTAGTGGATTTCCTCCAGACCACCCCTGATCACCGCAATCAAGGCAAGCCATTAATCGAAAATACGGTTTTTGTATTTGCTAGCGACAACGGGTCAGACAAACCGTCAAAAATATTTACTGGACCATTGCGCAGCCACAAGGGTTCCTTATACGAAGGGGGACATCGCGTCCCACTCATCATAACTTGGCCATTGGGAAACATCGGCGATGGCCAAACCTCAACTCCAGGCAGAACAAGTGATCGGCTAATTGCGTTAAATGATTTATACGCAACGTTTGCGGAAATCCTCGGGCGAGAGTTGCCGCCATTGGACGGTGTAGGCCGCGGCGCAGAAGATAGCGAGAGTCAACTGGCTTGTCTACAGGATCGCCCCGTTTTGGCACGTGGAGCAATTTTCCCTAATGATCATCAGGAGGCTTCGGAAAAATTATCGGATGAACGTGCCTGGGTTGCGGTGCGCAGTGACTCAGCCCCAATGACTGGGGCCTGGAAATTAATGTTGGACCATCGTTATGCGTTTGCCGGTGAAATAAACCCTCGAGAGCTATATGACCTATCAACCGATCAGCAGGAGCAACGCAACCGGATAACTGACCCGACGGCACGACCTGCGCTCGATTTTCTCATGGAGATTGCGCGTCGAGCTGCCGGAGAACATGGGCATAGTCGATCGTTACCCATACAATAGATCCACAGCGTTCTTTTCGAAATGTTGCATTCTAGACCTAGTCTTGCGTTGATGCGAAAGCTTGAAATTCACAAAAATCAATGACTGGGTAGGTCGCGATTCATGCTGGCCCACTTGGAACGTTGGCAAATGCATTCAATTGAATTTCGGCGGTTGTTGCATTAGTCTCTTCTCAACTACTTGTCCGGAGATGCTCATTATGAGCCCCCAAGTCTCAACACCACCGTCACAAGATGGAGACGTAAACGAATATGTGGATGCTAATGCCAGCCAATCAAGTTGGTTCACTAGCCAGCAGCGAGTCGTCTTCATCAATGGGATGTCAAACAGTCCCCAAGATCATATGCATTCGGCCTTAGCACTATCTGAATTGCAAATGTGCCCTGTGATAGGCGTCTATAACAAATCCGATTCATTGATCATGGATTTAATTCAATGCTTGGGAGACAAACACCAATTCGACGGTATTTTGGCAAGGGATGCGAGTAAAGCTCTGGACCAGATACTGGATGCGAGACCGTCTTTAACACGCGAAGAAGCCATGACTCAGGTATTAGCTCGCAATCCTGCCTCTATGTCGTTGTTTCGCGTGTTGAGGTCGCCAACCAATTGGCGAGCACCAATTTTTGCTCATAGTCAAGGTAATTTGATCCTCAGTAATGCACTGTCAGCAATCTTGGCCGTTGATGGTCCACAAGCCGTCTCTGGGCGTGAGGTCCATTCTTTTGGCTCTCCTGCCATCCATTGGCCTCGTGGAATCATTCACAGGGAATACGGATTCACGTTCGACCCAGTCACTTGGTTAGCGGGATTCGATTTCAGTCTATCCATTTCAAAAGTGGGCGTACCGTTGAACGGAGACACACGGTTGGTGAGTCATTCCTTCTTGTCATACAAGGATAACGATCCAGCTTTTGTAATCAATCGATTTCGATGGGGAGGCTGGGGTATGACGGTCTCCATGGATGAGGATGGACTCGCAACTGCTCTGGTAAAGATGGGACTCAATATGCCTCGTATCTTTGCAATTTTCCAACGGTTGAACGAGTCACACAACTCAGATGCAGATGATGTTGCCCTGCTGTACGTTAAGAAACTTCGCGCTGCCCATGCATCACATATATTTGCGGCCATCAAGCAACACAATCAACTACTGAAGTTGCTCATCCGGGTTATGGAAGAAGGCTGGACAACAACTGCAGAAAAGGATGCCATCCAATACCTAAAGGGGCTCTAGTGAATGCCGATGAAGCGACATGCTAACGTCTGCTGGGCAATAGTCTGCGCGCGTTGTCGCGAATCCCCCCAAAAAAATCTTCAAACCTTAGTCAAATAATCGCACCACTTATCACGCTTTTGAATTTTCCCAACGTCAACATCTCAGTCAAACGCGTAACGTGACCACCGCTATGAGAGGTCGAGCACTTGGTCCATGCGGCGAGATACGTCAGCCAAGTACTGCCAGTCCCCGGCTTTGACTTCTGCGGCTGCCCAGCCTCGATAGTCGATCTTGGCTAGCTGCTCTCTCACGGCCGTCCAATTGATGCTGCCCTCCCCCAGGGGTGTATCAAATCCCCGTCGCATTCCTTCATTCATAGCCTTAGTCAGATCGTACTCTTTGACATCCAGTTTTTGGGAGCGACTTCCGAGTACTTCTGCCCAGTGTTCGGCAACGCCCCAACGCATCATGTTACCAACATCAAAGTGCACCTGTACCCAAGGACTGTCTATTTCATCAATGAATTTGACCATATCAAACGGACTTATCAAAAATGTGGCCCAGACGTTTTCCACGAGTAGCTTCACACCGAATCGTTCTGCCTCTGCAGCATCATCACGTAAGCGATCTCGTGAGTCTGCCCACTGAGCCTGCAACGACGCATTATGGTCGTAGGGAACGACAACCAACAGCGAGTCACCTCCCAATCGTTTGGTCATCTCCAAACCCTCGACCAGATTGCCGGGACGACCTCCGACCATTCCATCAATTATTAGTCCACTTTCCTGGCTTGCTAACAACCATTCCTCCCAGGAATCCACCGGAACCTGCGAGAGACTTGGCTCGAGCCCGTCAAAGCCACATTCCCTGAGCCGCCGAAAAGCTTCAACCAAGGTCAGGTCGCTGGCCGCCTTTTGCACCATCCCCCATTTCAGAGACTTTCTGATCTTACCAGTGAACTGACCAGCTGATGCGATACTGGGAAAGGTACACACAGCCAACGTTGAGATCGCTTTGCAAAAATTGCGACGTTGCACGATCAACTCCTCTCATGAGCGATTTGACTTAAGGGGAGACGGCAAACTCAGGTGACACCCCTAAAGAGTCGCTCAACAATTAATGACAGGTTTTGACTAGGATAGGCTTCTAGCCTGTCACCAAAAGAAACAGGCTAGAAGCCCATCCTACTTTTGCCAATGTGGACTCTTATTTTCGAGCAACTTCCTTGGACATTATTGCAGATTGCTTTGCTGGAATGTGGCCAGCCAGTTGGCAACTCGCAGTCTTAGATTTTATCTCCAATCAACTTAGCGACGAGTTCTGGTTTATCCTGTTGACGAAGATGTTCGATCTGGTCCTCGGGTATTCCTATTTTGGCCAGATTTTTTGCTAGGGAATCCCAAACCTTTTCCCGTTTTTTCCCTTCGGTCAAATAAAGCTCCGTGA